>JAQBVM010000465.1 GCA_027623095.1 Verrucomicrobiota bacterium | reverse complement strand
AAACCCTTTCTCCCATTCACTTTTTTCGGGGTTTTAAAAAATTAGGCGAGGATCAGGGGTGATTCACCGGCCTTGACTTTCTCCATCCGCACGGTGAACCAAAAGGTCGAGCCTTGGCCGGCGACGCTTTCAAGGCCGATCTGGCCGCCCATCAGTTCCACCAGTCGCTTGCTGATGGCCAGGCCCAACCCGGTCCCTCCGTATTCGCGCGTGCTCGAACCGTCCGCTTGCGAGAACGCTTGAAACAAAAGTTTTTGGGCCTCGGGCGCGATGCCGATGCCGGTGTCGCTCACCGTCACGCGAATAACGGCGTGGCTGGCCGTCTCGGTCTCTTTGGCGGCTCGGAGCGTCACTGTGCCGCGGGCGGTGAACTTCACCGCGTTGTTTACCAGGTTGAGGATCACCTGCCGCAGGCGTCCAGGATCTCCGCGCAGCCCCGCGGGCACAGCGCTCTCCACTCGGCAAGCCATCTCGACGCCTTTGGCGCGGGCCGATTCCGCCACGACGGCTACGGCGTCCTTAATGGTTCTGCGCAAATCGAAATCGACCGCTTCGAACTTCAATTTGCCCGCCTCAATCTTCGAGAAATCCAGAATTTCGTTGATGATGGTGAGCAGCGCTTCGGCGCTCTGGGAGACTGTCTCGGCGTAGTCCCGCTGCACGGGAGTCAGCTCGGTGTCGAGCAACAGATTCACCATGCCCACGACGCCGTTCATCGGCGTGCGAATCTCATGGCTCATGTTGGCCAGAAATTCTGACTTCAGCCGCGCGGACTCCAGCGCGGCATCTCGGGTCGCGGCCATTTCAGTTTCGAGTTTTTTGCGGCCGGAGATTTCTTCCGCCACACCCACATAAGTGACAGCTTGGCCGAGCTGCGAACCGATCGGAGCGAAGCGGAGGAGGATCCACCGGACTTGATCATCAGGACGCAAGACGCGGAATTCCAAGACGAAGTCCCGTTTCTCCCGGACGCTGGCTGTGAATTCCTCGAAATACATTTTCCAATCACTTGGATGAATCGCGCGCGTCCAGCCGCGGCCCAGAATCTCTTCTGAAGTCAAACCGGTGATCGTCTTCCAGCGGCTGTTGCTGAAGTGGCATTTGCCATCGGCATTCGTCAGAAAAATGCCGATCGGAGCGGCTTCACTCAACGAACGGAATTGTTCTTCGCTCTTCGTAAGCGATTCGGCGGCGCGCTTGCGCTCCGAAATGTCGCGCGCGAACGCGGTGAAAATGACTTGGTCCGCTGCGCGGATCGGCGTCACGATCAATTCAATCGGGAATTCCGTTCCGTTCCGGCGCAGAGCCATGACTTCAAGCAGCTTTCCAAGAATGGGCCCATCTCCGGTCGTCAGAAAACGGTGAAGGCCTCCATGGTGATCCTTCCTGAGGGCCGGCGGAATGATCAATTCGGCCATGCTCTGGCCGAGGGCTTCGTCCCGGGTCCACTCGAACATGGCGACAGCCTGAGGATTCCAATCCGTGATCCGGCCTTGGGAATCAATGGCAATAAAGGCGTCATGGGCCGCGTCGATAATCTGTCGAACTTGATTCTCGCGGGCTTGAAAGCGTTTGTTCGCCTGGCGCAGTTCGTCCGTCATCTTTTCGGCCAGAGTCCGGGCTTGTTTTTGTGTCTTGCCCAGCGAGGCGATAATGGCAAAGAGCATCAAGTCCACGACCAGACCTCCCGTCGCCACGAGGAACGGCTGGCTTTGCTCCGCCAAGGACAAGTAATTCCGCGACGACTTAAAATACAACCCCCAGGTATGCCCGCCGAATTCGAGGTTTGTGGAGCGATTGAAGGCCGTGAGCTGGTTCGTACCCGTCAAATGGAGCGTGTCGTCAGTCGAATACAAATGCGCCTCTGGGCTCATTCGGCCTTCGTCGAAAACTTCAAAATCGACTTCAGTGGGGCGCGTTCCCAGTAGGCCGCGCATGAAATCCTTGATCCGGAATGGGGCATACACGAAGCCAGTTAGTCGCCCCGCTCTCTCGTCTTTGTCCGCCGGCGCCTGGCTGCCCTGGTAAAGCGGGAAATACATCAAGAACCCGCGCTGGACGTCCGTGGTGGTCTCCTGAACGAGAGTGACCATGCCCGAGATGCTGGTTTGTCCGGTATCTCGCGCCCGTTCCATCGCTTTGCGACGCGTCGCCTCGGAGAACATGTCGTATCCAAAAGCCCGGCGATTGCGCGTGTCAAAGGGTTCGAGGTAGATAATCGAATGGTACTCAGGCCGGGTTCCCTCCGGGCGAAGATTATACTCCGGAAAGCCCTCAGCCCGGATCCGTTGAATGTGCGCCTCCTTTTCCTCGGGCGGCACGCGGACCGAGAAACCGATCCCTTGAATTCCGGGCCAATACTCGCCGATCCGCAAACTGGCCACGTAATTTTGCCACGCACCGCGGTCCACGGAAGGGAAACTCTTGAACAGGCCGGCGCCTCCCCGCAGCACTTGCTCGTACTCGATCAGTCGCTTCTGAATGGCCTCCTGAAAGTCCTCCGTCTTGAACCGGAACCGGTCCTGAGCGCGCAGTTCCATTGCATTGTTCGAGATATACCACGCCAGAACCGTGAGAAGCAGTGAGATGCCTAGAATCGCCCAGGCCGTGGCCGGATGATGCAGAATCGCCGAGAGCCAGGCGCGGAACTCCGCGAAAGTCCCTGAGCTGTCGATGCTGCGGGGAGGATCCGGTATGGGCATCGGTGTCCCGTCAGAAGGCATAGGAAAGATAGACCGATGTGCGCAACGAATCCGTAAATAGCGCGTCGGCCCAGTAGTAGCCAAAACGCCAACCCACGGTGAGCCGTTTGTCCAGTGGCATCACGCGGTAGTCCAAGGCCAGGTCGAGTTCCCGTCCGTAATGAGCTTCCCATGGTCCGCCCAGTAATCGTAGTAGATCGCGATGAAGACCAGCCCGTCCACCGGACGGATCGGCGAGCTCAAGGACGCCGAAAGCAGTTGCAGGCCGTGATCGGTGGTTCCGAGGCTCGGGGTGATCAGGAACTTTTCCACCCAGCCATTGTGCGGATGCGCCAGCGGGGTCTGCAATTTGTCCGTCGCGCTGTCGCCTTGCACCAACGTATAACCGAATTTCAGACCCGTTTGCCGGAACGCCGCGCCGAGTTCCGCTTGCGCGTAATTCACATTCACTTGGTTCGGGTTGCGGGCGTAATCGGTCTGGTTGGCGAATTCCGCCGTGTAGAGCAAGCTCCAGTCATCGCTGAGTTTCCACGGTCCCTCCAGCCGAAGGCCAAACGACTTCGTGGAGTTAAAAAACGGGACCAGCGTGGCGGGCAAGCGCGAGTCGCGGTTATCCAGCAGATACGCATACGCCGTCGCCTGGCCACGATCCGCAAGGCTGTAATTCGCGTGGAGAAGATGGGAACGCATCGGCACGCGCCCATCCGTGGCGTCAGGCCCGACCACTCGCTGCATCTCGCCGAGGAAAGCGTAAAAAAACGTGAAGTTTTTGAACGGCTTGCTCGTCAGCGACGCGGCGTCGTATGTTTGGTGATTCTGCCGCCAAGTCGAAATGCTGACGAAACGACCGTTGTTAAGAAGGATTTCCTGCCGCCCGACCTTGAAGGTCGAATCCCAGACCGGCAGATGGAGCTTGACGCCTCCCTGGTTCAACTCGTCGGACTCAGGATCGAGGATCACCGCGACGTCGGGCACGTTCTGGCCCGGAACCGTGGGCATCCGGTACGAATCCGAGCCAAGCTGACGGACCCCCTCGTACTCCGCGAAGAGACTGACGCCGTAATATGGACGCGTTTCGTAGCCCAGGGTCAAGCGCAGCGTGGAAGCGCGGGCCTCCTCTCGGATCGGCACGGCGAGCGAGCTTTCCTGAAAATAGAGGCTCTTCGTGTACTCGAGTGGGTGAATTCCAGCAGAAAAGCGGCTTTGAGCCAATGTAAATGGGC
>JAQBVM010000464.1 GCA_027623095.1 Verrucomicrobiota bacterium | reverse complement strand
CACGTCTCCGACCAACTTCAAAAGACCGGGACGCAAGCCTCGAAACGTTTTTCATTTCAAAAACTACTCTTCATTAAGGAAACAGGACCGGAGTGGAGCAAAAGTCCCAGTGTTGCGCAAGAGAAAACAGCTGCGCTTATTCCAAAACAATCACTACGGATCGATTACTCAGAACAACGTGGTGATGATTCATCCTAAAATGAGCAGTTGAAGCCGCAAAATATGCGGAACGTGCGGAAGGATTGAGGCTTCGGATGAAAACATCGAATCACGGCCCCGTTCCTCGTTTTCTCTGGGAGGGTGAGACTCCCGTCGAACCCATTCTTCAAGGCAGTTCAGCCGCAAGAGATCGCAGAGATCACAAAGAAAGAAACTTTGGGATGCTCCGTTCATTCACCCTATTGTTCTCGCCTTGCTTCTTTTTGAGCTCCTTGCGTTCTTTTGCGGCTATCCAATCGGCGTTTTTTACGTCCCGCGGAGTTCAGGGTTCGGCAGAGCCTCACCCTCCCGTTTTTTTTTGGGGTACCAAAAAGAAAAAGGCCGGACATGAAGTCCGGCCTTTTCTGAATTAGACTGAAGCGTCGAAACGTTTACTGAACGATCCGGTAAAACTTCACGCCGGTAGCCGGCACGACAACATGCGAATTCGCGCGAAACGGTTTTGAGGACTGGCAGAGGAATGGTGGGGCGATACTCTGTAGAGCCTTGATCCAACCTAGAGGGAATCAAACTGAAGTAGAAGGCGCAATGGAAACACAACAGTATCAGGAAGGCCCCTCGTTTCCAAAAGCCGATTTCAAGCAGGGCTAATACCCCGAGGATAAGTCAGGGCTCTACAGAGTATCGCCCCACCCCATTTCATGGCGAGCCCAGGTCCTAATTCTTCGCGCTTTGCAACAAGGAACGTCTTTGTCCCAATGGTGGAACTGCCAGTTGTGTCATGCCTCGAGCGCCGAAATCGCTTCGACGCAACGATTGCAGATTGACGGGTGGGCCGCATGGGAGCCAACGTTCGATTCCCAATGCCAGCAGCGTTCGCATTTGCCGCCGTCCGCTTTTTCCACGATGATTCGAATCTCATTTTCCGCACCCTTCGATTCAGCATTGAGCTGCATCTCGGCAACGAATAAAGACGACACATTCAGGAGTTCCCGCAACGCCTCAGAGTTCGCCTTTGCCTCGGCGAGCGCTCCAGCACTTCCCGTCAAAGACACTTTTGCTTCGAGAGCCTTTCCAATGATTTTGGCCTCACGCTTCTTCTCTAAGTCGGGCAAAATCTGTTCCCGAAGCTGGAAGAGACGCTTCCAAACACTCCTCTCCGTGTCCGACAAGGAAAATGCCGTCGGACTCCAATCACATAAATGCACCGAATCGACAGAGCAACCTCGCAGCGATCCCCATGCCTCGTCCGCGGTGAATGCAAGAATCGGTGACAACATGCGGCAAAGTCCGGTCAACAATCGGTAGAGCGCGGTTTGTGACGAACGGCGTCGCGGCGAATTCGCGGCGTCGGTATAGAGCCGGTCCTTGATGGTGTCATGGTAGATCGCCGAAAGCTCCACAGACACAAATTGTGTGACCCGTTGATAGACCGAATGAAACTGATACGCGTCATAGGCGGACACAACATCCGCTTCAAGCTTGCAAAAGAGGTCCAGTATCCAGCGATCCAGCCCGGTCAATTGGCCGTCGGGAACGGCGTTTGCCTCAGGATCATAATCGAACAGATTTGAGAGTTGATACCGAAGCGTGTTTCGGACCAGTCGGTATGCCTCCGCCACCTTGCTCAATCGCTCCTCGCTTACAATGATATCATTCTGACAGTCCTGGGAAGAGACCCAGAGCCGCAGAATGTCCGCTCCGTATTTCTTGACATAGGCTTCGGCGGTTTGCGGTTTTTCATAGCCACCCTGGCCTTGCTTGCTCTTTGAGATTTTCTGGCGATCCGCATCGACCATAAACCCGTGCGTAAACACGCTTCGATACGGAGGCGCGCCGTTACCGGCCAGCGAAAGCAAGAGCGAAGATTGAAACCAGCCGCGATGCTGATCGCTCCCTTCCAAATACATATCCGCCTGCCAACCGAGCGAAGCGGGATCATCCATTGTTCCGTGATTGAGTTCGGGGCGCCGCATCAAGACCGCTCTCGAGGAAGATCCCGAATCAATCCAGACATCCAAAGTATCGTTCGACTTCGCCACGGCTTCGGGACCTGCCCAATCGGAGGGTTTCACGAGAGACCAAAGCTCCAAAGCGGATTTCTCAAACCAAATATTAGAGCCGTGCGCTTCGACGAGGCCAGCCACGGCCCGGACAATCCTCGCATCAAGCAGCGGATTTCCATCGCCATCGTAGAACGCCGGGATAGGCACTCCCCAGGTTCGTTGCCGTGAAATGCACCAGTCCGGCCGAGTCTTGACCGCACCTTCAATTCTATTCTTTCCCCAATCCGGAATCCATCGAACCGAGTCCAGCGCCGAGACAGCCTTGGCGCGAAAAGCGTCATGATCGATGCGGATGAACCACTGGTCCATCGCGCGGAAGATCACCGGCGTCTTGCTGCGCCAGCAGTGCGGGTAACTGTGGACGAAGTTTTCCGCATGCAGGAGACGCTGGCGGTCACGCAAGAGGTCCAAGACAGCCTCGTTTGCCTCGCTCTTCCCGTTCTTTTCAAGAATCGCCTTCCCAATCAGCTCGTGCGGCATCTGCTGGTCCACTGGCAAATCAGCCGTGTGGATGAACCGCCCGTCGTCATCCACAGGAGAGAAAACCGGCAGTCCGTTCTTCAGGCCCAGTCCGTAATCCTCCAACCCATGCCCCGGCGCGATATGAACGAACCCAGTTCCGGCTGTGTCTTCGACAAAGTGATCCCCTGAATAAAGAGGCGCTTTGCGATCGATGAATGGATGCATGCATTCGATCTGATGAAGTTCGCTGCCATCGACGCTTCGAATGATTTGATATCCTTCCCATCCGCACTTTTCGGCGACTTTGGACAGGAGCATGGTGGAAAGGATGTAACTCTCTCCCTCGGCATGGATAAGCGAGTAGCTGAGAGTGGAATTGTAGGCCACCGCCAAGTTTGCCGGCAGCGTCCAGGGTGTGGTGGTCCAAATGAGCACAAACATGTTGGGCTCCCCAACCACTGGGAACTTCACATAAACGCTTTTGCTGGCATGGTCTTTGTATTCCACCTCCGCTTCCGCAAGAGCGGTACGGCACGGAATGCTCCAATAGACCGGTTTCTTCCCGCGGTACACGAATCCCTTCTCAACGATATCGGCGAACATCCGGAGTTCGTCGGCTTCGTATTCTTTGTTGAGAGTCAGATAGGGATTCTCCCAGTCCCCGAGAACACCCAGCCGTCGAAACTGATTTCGCTGAATATCGATGTATTTCCGAGCATACGCCTCGCATGCGGTGCGAATGGTGACCGGGTCGGCATCCACATTCCCGGCCTTGCGCATCTCTTGGGAAACACGGAATTCGATTGGCAATCCGTGACAATCCCATCCCGGAACATATGGAGCGCTCTTCCCCCGCAGCGATTGGTATTTGACAATAAAATCCTTAAGAATCTTGTTGGAAGCCGTTCCAATATGCACATCTCCGTTGGCAAACGGCGGGCCGTCATGCAATACGAACCGCGGTGCATTCAACCGAGCCTCTTGAATTCGCCTGTACAGGCCTTCCTTCTCCCATTTTGCAAGACGTTCCGGTTCCCGTTGAACCAGATCGGCCTTCATTGGAAAGTCCGTTCGCGGAAGGTTCAGTGTATTTTTATAGTCCATTGAGCATGAAAAAGGAGTCCGGAAACTATCAGCCGGTCAAATGAGTGTCAACGCGGGCGCCATTTGGCACGGCGCAATTCTCATTTTCACACGCCGACTCTCGTTTCTCTTGGTGGGGCGACACTCTGTGGAGCCCTGATCAAC
>JAQBVM010000078.1 GCA_027623095.1 Verrucomicrobiota bacterium | reverse complement strand
TCACTTTTGAACCGTCGCACATGTTCACTTTTGAACCGACGGTGTTCACTTTTGTTCCGCCCCCGACATGAAACTCTTTTCGAGGCAAAAGATTTGACGTGATTCGGTCAAGAGCGGTAAAAGTTTGAAAACGCCTCCCGGCTTTCAACGCCGTTGAGGAATAGACCAACCGTTCATCATAAGGAAACCGAACGTGCATCAAATAAAGATTTTTAAAGCGCTGGAGACGGAAACTCCGCGCATCGAAGACCAGGTCAATAGCTGGCTGGCTGAATCAAAAGTGCGCGTGATTAATATGTTCGGGAATATCTCGCCTCAGACAACGTCTCCGGATTCCAACGCCATGGCGATTTCTCGGGGCGCGTTTCCTCCGTCCGACGTAATGTTGGTCGTGCTGTACGAAAAGCCCGATTAATTCCGCGTGCGCAAAATCTGCGCACCTCCTTCAATTTGCGCGAGAAACAATTGCGCACCGGGAAGGCCGGACACGTTTCTTCAGTTTGGCCTGAATTTTTTTTGGAAATCTTTCGACCAAGGATGTTTGCGCTGTTGTATTGGATTCTTGCGTGACATCGGAATTCGTTTCGAGTCCGAAACGCATCATTGTGCGATTTTTGGCGTTCTTCTGATCTTCAACCGATTCGTTTGCCGCTGCCTGTTTGGAAACGAGTTTGTTTTTGGATGTTCGCGTTTCGATCCTCGGGACAAACCGAACGGGATGGCATCTCGGGTGCTACTGGCGGAGTCAACGGATTCAGACAACGGATTCACTTGTGTAGACCGCCGCTCCGAATCCAAAACGTAATCCTAAAACAAGAGCCCTATAGCAAGATGAAAATTGTAAGCAAACGTATCGGAATGGCTGCCGTCGCGGCGGCTGTTTTCTTCGGTTCAGCCAACGTAATGGCTCAGAGACAAGGCGGGAATTTTGATCCCGAACAGATCCGTCAGTTTATCGCGCAGCGTTATCAAGAAGCTCTCGGCGTCAGTGGCGCTGAGTGGGCGGCGATCGAACCGCTGGTTACGGCGGTGACAGAAAAGCAACGCGCTGCCACAGGTGGTCGCGGTGGATTTGGTGGTTTTGGCGGGCGAGGTGGTCGCGGTAGCGGCGGTGGCGGCGCCGGCGGTGGCCGCGGTGGTGGTGAACCTGTTCCGGAAGTCGAAGCGCTCGAGAAGGCGATTGAGGACGGTGACGCCGCTGCAATCAAATCCAAACTAGCGGCCTTGCGCTTAATGCGGAAGAAAGCGGCCGTCGAATTGCAGACTGCAAGAGAGAATCTCCGCAAGGTGCTCTCAGCGAAGCAGGAAGCCCAATTGGTATTGATGGGCACGCTCGACTAAACGGTTTCGTCAAAAGGATCCAATGAAAACCCTGGATGCGTCGATGAAAGAGTTGCTGGATAAGATGGTTGAGGCCAAGCAATTGTCGTTCATGGACGCGGAATCGCTCGCGCGACAGTCTCAAGCGGACACCGCGCCGGCGATGCAATCAGAGGAAGATGTCCTCCGCTGGCTGGCCGATGAATATGACCTCGGTTTCACCAATCTGGAGGATGTCGAATTGGATCGAGAGCTTCTGTCGCTGTTCCCGGCCCGTGTGCTTCTTAAAGAGGAGGTGCTGCCTTTAAAACGCCTCAACGGTTCTGTCGAGGTTGCCACGGGCCGGCTTTTCGCCACGCAGGGGTTGGACACACTGAAGACCTTAACCGGCCTGAAGTTGAAGGTGGTCTTGGCGCCTCGGGAGGCGGTTCAGCGGGAAATGAAGAAACGGCTCGGTGTCGGGGCCGATACAATCGACACACTCGGTGAAGAGACCGCTCTCCAAGTCGTTGACGATGGGCAAGAGGAGGATACGAATCTGGATAACGCCGCCGAAGACGCGTCGATTATCCGATTTGTAAACCAGGTCTTGCGCGATGCGATCGATTTGCGCGCTTCGGATATTCATTTGGAACCGTTCGAGGACGAATTGAGAATCCGGTATCGCATCGATGGCGTTTTACAGGAAGTTCCCGTGCCGGCGCAGATCAAACGGTTTCAGCCTGCAATCGTTTCGCGGGTGAAGATTTTGAGCCATCTGAACATTGCCGAGAAACGGCTTCCCCAAGATGGCCGGATCAAGATTCGAATCGACAGCAATGAGGTCGATATTCGTGTCTCGGTGATTCCGATGCTGCACGGTGAAGCGGTGGTGATGCGGTTGCTGCGCCAAAACGCGACGCTTCTCGGAATCGCGGAGGTGGGAATGGGCGACCGTGAGGTAAAGATTTTCAAGCGAGTTTTGGGTTTGCCGCACGGGATCATTCTTGTGACAGGTCCGACAGGCAGCGGAAAAACGACGACACTCTACACGGCACTAAGCGCAATCAACGATGCTGTCCGCAAGATCATCACGATTGAAGATCCGATCGAGTATCAGTTGAAGGGAATTAATCAGATTCAAGTGTCCGAGAAATCCGGGCTCACGTTCGCACGCGGATTGAGGGCGATCCTCCGGCATGATCCGGACGTCCTGCTCATTGGTGAGATCCGCGATCGCGAAACAGCTCAGATCGCGGTTCAGGCGTCCCTGACCGGGCATCTCGTTTTTTCGACGTTGCACACCAATGACGCGCCCGGCGCGCTCACGCGTTTGGTGGATATGGGAGTGGAACCCTATCTGGTTGCGTCCTCTTTGGAGACCGTCTTGGCGCAGCGGCTTGTGCGCGTGCTGTGCCACGAGTGCAAAAAAGAAGACACATCACCCACAACCAAAGCGTTGAAAGATCAGTTGGAGATCCCCGATTCCGTTCCGTTCTTCAAAGCGGTGGGATGCCGAAACTGCCGGCAAACCGGATACCATGGGCGGCACGGGATTTTCGAGATGATGGAGATGAAGAACGAGATCCGTCAGATGATTCTCAAGTCATGTTCCAGCGGTGAGATCGGCGAGGCGGCGGTCCGGCATGGAATGCGGACGCTCGCGGAAGATGGCTGGCGTTTGGTGCGCAAAGGCATCACCACACCTGAAGAAGTCATGCGTGTTACCAAAGATCAGGGTTTGATGGATGCCGTGAAGCCGGAGGTTGAAGAAGACGCCGCGAACACGGCACAGGATTCCGCCGTGTCGGTCCAAGGTTGACAATGGCTCTCTTCCTATACAAAGCGCTTCAATTGAACGGGACAATCGCCGAGGGGCGAATCGAGGCGGGCGGAAGGCAGGACGCATTCCGGCAGATCGAGAGCCGGGGATTGCGGCCGATCAGTCTCTCTGAAAGCGCCGCCGCGCAATCGGAAAAGAAGTCTGTTCCGATGGAACTTCCCTGGAAATCGACCAAGGTTTCCTCGCGCATGCTTGAAAACTTCACGCGGCTGCTTTCGAGCCTTTTGGCGGCGGGAGTGCCGTTGAGCCGCGCTTTGGTAATTCTCCACAAAGAGGCCACCGCGCCGGCAGCCAAAGAGAAATGGAAAGAGGTTCACGACCTGGTTGTGGACGGAATGTCCCTGGCGGATGCGATGGGGAGATCCCCGGACACCTTCCCCCGGGTGTATGTGGCGATGGTGCATGCGGGGGAAACAGGCGGATTCTTGGATGTGGTGCTCGATCAGATCGCGGACTTTCAGGCACGCGAGAAGGAGTTGCGAGCGAAGGTCATGACAGCGCTGCTCTATCCGGTCATCTTGCTGGTGCTGGCATTGGGCGTTCTCGTGTATTTGATGGTATTTTTTATTCCTAAATTCCAGGTGCTTTTTTCGGGATTCGGCGCGGCGCTTCCGCTCATCACTCAAATCATTGTGGGAACCAGTGAGGTGATGCGGTCTTACGGAATGTATGTGGCTGTTGGATTGGGGTGCGCCGCGTATCTGGTGCGAAACTGGGTTGTTTCCGAAAGAGGAAAGCGCGCCTGGGAACGGGCAATACTTCGGCTCCCGGTGATTGGCGCCTTAAACGCGCAATTCGCTATGGCGCGATTTTGCCGAATGCTCGGCACGCTGTTGGGCGCGGGAGTGCCCCTGATCAACGGCCTCAACGTCGCTCGCAAGTCCATCGGAAATCAGATTCTCGTCGATGCGGTTTCCAATTCCATTGAACGCGTCAAACAGGGAGATTCCCTCGGGCCGAGTCTGGGGGATTGCCGCGATCTGTTTGCGGGATCGGTTTTGGAGATGATCTCCGTGGCCGAGGAGAGCGGACGGCTGGATCAAGAGCTCGTGCGGATTGCCAATGTCACTGAGGGCGACCTCGACCGCCAGTTGAAAACAGCGGTGGCTTTGGCGGAACCGTTGATGCTCTTTTTTATAGCGGGTTTCATCGGAACGATCTTCATCGGCATGGTCATCCCGATTTTCACGATTCAAGACTACATCAAATAATTTAAACCGAACAAGCGACTATGAGATTGAGAACACAACAACGACTCCCTCGACGAACCCCGGCTTCCCAAGCTTTCACGTTGGTTGAATTGCTCCTGGTGCTGGTCATTCTCGCAACTTTGGCGGCCATTGTGGTTCCCAAATTTGCCGGAAGAACGGAACAGGCAAGAGTAACCGCGGCTAGCGCTCAAATCTCGAACTTCAGCGTTGTGCTCGACGCTTTCGAGGTGGACAACGGGTATTATCCGAAAGGCAAGGAAGGTTTGCTGGCCCTGGTGGAACAGCCGCGCGACGCGCAGAGCTGGCGTGGACCCTATCTCAAGGGAGAAATTCCGAATGACCCTTGGAAAAACCCTTACGTGTACGAGTGCCCGGGCCGGCACAATGTCGATGGTTACGATATTATGTCCATGGGGCCGGACGGGCGCGAGGGGGGTGACGATGACATCACGAACTGGGAACAGGCGAACAAACGCGCGGAATAGCGGTGCCACGGATAGGATTCCATGCAGACGAATCGCTCATGCGGCGGGCGGCGGCACCCGGCCTTCACGCTGGTCGAGTTCATCCTGGTGATGGGCTTGCTCGCCACCGTCCTGGCGGTCGCGGCTCCTTCCCTTTCGAAATTCTTTCGCGGACGAAAATTGGATTCTGAGGCCCGGCGTTTTGTGGCTTTGGCCAGGTATGGGCAGAGCATTGCCGCCTCGGAAGGACTGCCAATGGTTTTGTGGATTGATCGCGATCTGGGAACGTACGGAGTGCGCCCACAGGACCAGTATCTGCTCCAGGAGCTTCCTTCGGAATCGCTACGGGCAAGCCGCCGAAACGACTACGAAGCCGTCAGTGCGACGCTCCCACAGTTTCGGTTGGCGGATAATGTGAGCTTCGACGTCGAGATTTTGGGAAAGACAAACGCGCAATTCATTACCATTCGGCTGCTTCCAGATGGTTCCATCGACGAAGGCAGTTTGCGGATCCTACAAATTTTGCAGGCGGACAGGGACGATCAACGTAAAATAGAGCGGATCTGGATCGCCCAATCACGCGATCAATCAAGATATGAAATTGTGGACGAGACGAACGTTCTGGAGCGGATCGACACGCTCTCGGAGCCGCGCGGCGGGGTTTACCTTCGCTGAGGTGCTGGCCGCGCTCGTCGTGATGGCGATTGTGATTCCGGTGGCAATGAAGGGACTTCAAATTGCCAGTCGCGCGGGAGTCGTCGCACAGCGAAAGAGCGTGGCCTCGCGGTTGGCGGAGAGTTTGTTGAACGAAGTCATAGTGACCCAGCAATGGGAAGGCGCTCTCCAGCGCGGAGATTTTGGCGAAGATTACAACGGATATGAGTGGAGAATTCTTAACGAAACATGGTCCCAAGAGGCTGCCCTGCGGATGATCTCGGTGGAAGTCATCTACAGAGTACAGGACCGGGAATACAACGTGCGGCTCAGCACGCTCGCAACGCCGATCACATACTGATGAGAATTGGAACGGAAATGAAAACATGCGTCCACCGCCTTCACGGGCGGCGCCGGGGCTTGTTTGCGTTCACACTCATCGAACTGCTGATCGCGACGGCGGTGTTTGCGATGGTGTTGGTTGTGATGAACACGGTCTTTGCCGGAGCTCTGAGCCTTCGGAAAACGACTGTTCGAACCGTTGAGGAATCGTTTCCGGTTAACCGTTTGATCGCGCTCATGAAGTCCGATTTGCGTTCAATGATTCCACCCGGGGCGACCGGTGTTTTGGCCGGGCCGATCCTCGGGGGGCGCGAGTCTGCTCTTCAAGGCGGAAGTTCCCGCCGTTCGATGAACGACCTTGTTTTCCTCGAATTCACAACAACCTCCGGAATCACGGATGATTCGGCAATCATGGACGATCCCCGAAATTTGGGTTTCACCGAGCCCGCGCCTTGGCCGGAAGCGCAGAAGGTGAACTACTACCTGCGAGAGCCGGTTTATCGAACCGATGCGCTCGGAATGGAGCTGGTGCGCACAGTGACCAGGAATCTGCTCGCGGTGAATGAGGAACTCCCGTATGAGCAACCGCTGCTCGAAGGGGTCGAGGCGATCGAGTTTCTTTTCTACGATGGAACCACCTGGATGGACATGTGGAACTCGACAAACCAGGACATCGCGATGCCACAAGCGATCAAGGTGACCATCGATTATGCGGCCCCAACCAGGGACGCGCGTTTTGCTAAAACACCGGTCGCTTTCGTCTTTCCGATTCTCACGCAGACCATCACCAATCTGGTGGAGGATGCCGAGTCCGCCGACGCGACCGGAAGCGGCGATGCCGGTGGCGGAACACCGGCCGGTGGAGGGCAACCGGGCGGTGGTCAAACGGGAGGAGGAGGCCAGCAAGGCGGCGGCGGTCAACAGGGTGGTGGTGGCCAACCTCCGGGAGGTGGGAGATGAGAATTCTAGAACCTCGTAGAATGTTTGCTTCTCACGGAGAGACGGGTGTGGAGACCGCCCATGAACCCGCATGTAGTTCCGGCTTTAGCGCGTCGGAACCGCCTGAAGGCGGGACTACGTGCGAACCGCTTCAGTTCATGGGCCCAATGCGTTTGAAAACTCGAATGGAGGTTCTCCATGAACCGTACGACGGTGTCGTTGATTTCCAACGACTTATGAATTCTCGGTTCATGGCTCCAATCCGCATCCAATTTTTGGAGGTCAGCCCTACCCATGAACCTCAACTGAGGTGGCGCGCCACTCTGTGGAGCTCTGACTTTTCGTTGAGGTGCTCGGCCTGCGTGAAATGGGTTTTTGGAAACGCCGGTGGTTTCCTGCATTTCTGGTGTTTCCAGAGCACCGTTAATTTCCTGTTCAATGTCCTCAAGGCTGGGTCAGGGCTCCACAGAGTGTCGCCCCACCATCATCGAAAACGGCTTTGGCGGCGCTCCGCGACTGACGCGCCCTACCGTCGAAGCGAGTGCGCCTCCGTGCTCATTATTGTGCTTTGGATCACGTTCGGTTTGATCAGTCTCGCGCTATATTTTGGGCAATCCATGTTCTTCGAGTTTCGCGCTTCGGACAATAGTGTTGCTGGCGTTGAATCCGAACAAGCGATCGAAGGGGCGGCTCGGTACGTGGGTTACATGCTGACGAACCTCGTGGAGATGGGGATGATACAGCAAGGGCAGGTTCCGGATCTCCAATTGTACGAACCCGAGGAAGTGCCTCTGGGAGACGCCACGTTCTGGCTCCTGGGGCGCGCGGATCAGTCGCTTCAAAACCAGGAGCCCCATTTTGCGCTAATTGACGAGGCATCCAAATTGAACTTAAACACGGCCACGGTGGAGATGTTGGAGGCGCTGCCGGGGATGACTTCAGAACTTGCGGCCGCCATTGTGGATTGGCGGGATTCAGATTCGGACCCAACCGAAAACGGGGCTGAATCGGAAGTCTATCAGCGCCTTACTCCGCCGTACAACTGCAAGAATGCGCCGTTCGAAACGGTCGAGGAACTGCGGCTTGTCTATGGGGCCGATCCAGTGATTCTTTGCGGAGAAGATTACAACCGGAACGGCTTTCTTGATCCCAATGAAAACGACGGCGAACTTTCGCCGCCGTTCGACAACCGCGATGGCAAGCTCGATTTCGGAATTCTTGAGTTTTTGACGGTTTATAGTCGCGATCCCAACACGCGAACAAACGGTTCCCCGCGCATCGATGTCAATGCCGATACCGGAACCGATTTGTCCGATTTGCTTCTGGAAAAGCTGGGAGAATCGCGGGCCGCGGAGATTCAGGCGCAGGTCGTTGGAAACGCCGCGGGGTATCAGAGTTTGATCGAATTCTATCTGCGCAGCCAAATGACGGACGCGGAATTCGCATTGGTGGAAGCGGATTTGACGGTCACCAACGCGACATCGATCCAGGGATTGATAAACGTGAATACGGCCTCGCCGGAAGTGCTCGCCTGCATCCCGGGTATCGGTTTTGAAAAGGCCGCTCAAGTAGTCGCGGCGAGGCAGTCCCGGCAGGGCGATTTGAATTCCATGGGCTGGTTAAAGGATTCGCTCGATGAGACCAGCCTCATTCAAGCCGGTCCGTACCTCACTTCCCGGAGTTATCAGTTTACCGCCGATATAGCCGCGGTCGGCCATTACGGAAGGGGATACCGAAGGACTCAATTTGTTTTTGATACGAGTCAGGGCGACTCGAAGATTATTTATCGGCGCGATCTAAGCCGCCTCGGTTGGGCGCTTGGAATTCTGGCGCGAGAGAGGATGAACACACTGGAATTGACTCAAAGAACGCCGAGCTACCGATGATGCCTATTTTTAAAAGAAAACCGCCGACTTCATTGATTGGTTTCAACCTCGAGCGCCACTGCCTGGAGGGTGTGCTTCTGCATCGAAACGGCGCGAATTTTGATGTGCGACGGACGTTCAAAGCATCTCTCTCGCTTGATCCGCTCACGAACGATCCCGAACTCGTGGGGCGGGAGATTCTGAATCATCTCAACGAAGCCGGAATCCGCGAACGCCGTTGCACCGTCTGCCTCCCGCTCAATTGGGCGCTGACGCTGCAGACAAAGATCCCGGAGCTTCCTGAAGCCGACGTGCCCAGTTTCCTGAACATTGAGGCTGAGAAAGGTTTTCCATACAGTCCGGACGATCTCTGTCTCGCGTGGTCTCGTTATCGAACTTCCAATGGCGAGCAATATGCGACCCTGGTCGCGATTCCAAAGAATCATCTGACACGTTTGCAGAGTGTGTTGAAGTCAGCCCGCCTTAAACCGCTCAGTTTCTCTCTTGCCATTTCTTCCCTGCAAACGCCTCAAAATGAGGCCAGCCAGGGGGTCGCAGAGCTGCTGATCGGGGAAACGCATTTGGAACTGCAGGTCACCTCGGGTGACGGCGTTGTCGTGCTGCGATCCTTGGAAGGGGTCATTGAACCCGATGGCGCGCGCAAACGAATCGACGCTGATTTGGTGGCTCGAGAGCTGAAGATCACACTCGGTCAATTGCCGAGATCGCTCAGCGAGACGGTTCGCGGACTTCGCGTGTTCGGTTCTCCAGAGATGGCCGAGCCGTTTCTGAGCGACATTCGGGATCGAGCGGGAACCCTCGGGTTAAAGCTTGATCGAGAGACGGCACCGCAGATTAACGGTTGCAGGCTGCCTCTGCGGGAAGATAGGACCATTTTGCCGGGGCTCGGCTTGGCTGCCGGGAGGATGCTGGGGCATCCACCTAGGTTTGAGTTTCTGCCGCCGAAGATCAGCGCGTTGCCCCAGGTTCTCGCCCGGGTGTCGGCGCGAAAACTCGTCTCGGCGGGGATCGGCTTGGGATGTGTTCTTTTCCTGACGATCGCGGCTTTTTCCGTTCAGCATTGGCGTCTGCGATCCTTGGAAACGCAATGGAAAGGCATCCAACCCAAGGCGACCGAATTGGAAGACCTGCAACGCCGGATTCGCCGATACCGATCATGGTTCGATGAATCCCATCCCACGTTAACCATTATGCGGAAGCTCACGGAGGCATTCCCGGCCGAGGGCAGCGTATGGGTAAAGCGGCTGGAGATTCGCGACCTTTCGACAGTGACATGCTCCGGCACGGCGAAAGACTTCGCGGCGTTTCAGGAAATGATCGAACGTTTGCGAGCCGTGAAACAGGTTGGAGACCTAAAACAAGACCAACTGCAGGGGAATTCTCCGTTGCAGTTTTCAATCAACTTTCAGTGGCTGGGAGGCGCGCGCAATGACTAATAACCGGAAGAAACTGCTCACCTACGCAATGCTCGGAATGTTCGGCTTGTGGGCTGCTGACAGCATGATTTTCACGCCTCTTGGACGTGCCTGGAAAGGCCGCTCGGACCGAATCGCCTCGTTAACCAAGTCTCGGAACAACGGCATGTTGCTGATCGACCGAGAGCGTCCAATTCGAGATTATTGGCAGAGCATCCGGACCAATGCGCTTCCTTCCGATGAGTCCGTGTCCGAGGGCATCGTGATGAAATCTGCCGCACGGTGGCAGGACGAGAGCGGCATCGGCTTTCGATCCCGAAAACCTCAATGGAAGAAACAGGATGACGATTACGGCACAATCGAGTTTCGCGTCGATGCAACCGGCGACATCGACAATGTGGCGAAGTTCATTTATGCCCTCGAGGCGGATTCTTTGCCGGTGAAGGTGGAGAGCCTCGAAATCACCTCTCGCGACAGCGAAGGCCGGGAATTGATGATCGGCGTGCGTTTCAGCGGCCTTCTCCTCACTTCAGAAAAGAATGAAAAACGATAATCCCATCTTGCGGAGGGCCGTGAACTTGATTTCGAAAAGCCGGATTCGGGGCGAGCATCCCAGTGTGATGAGACGTTCGAAGCTTGCGAGCGGGTTCTGCTTGTTGACGATCGCGGTGACGATTGTATTGCCTTTGGCAGCCGCCGAGCCAGACCAGCCTGCGGTCTCGACCGAGCCCACCGAGGCGTTGGCGGACACGGCGCTTCCTGATCCTTTGGCAGCCCCTGAGGTTGGCGAAGGAAGCACCGCAGTAACCTCGAACTCGATCGCAGCCTTCAAGATCATTCACGAGCGGAATATTTTTAATGCCAATCGTATTCCAGTTAGCGCGCGGCAGGTTCGGATAACCAACGCTCCCCCGCCCAAGAGCTACTCGTTTACGCTGGTTGGAACATTGCTGTCTGAGAAAGGGCATTATGCGTTCTTCGACGGCACCGAGTCGCAGTACAATACGGTCTTGAAGGAGGGTGAGCAGATTGCCGGTCACACGATCACGGAAGTTGTGAATGACTCCATCCAGCTTCAGACGACAAACGATCTCAAGATTGAGCTGCCGATCGGAATGCAGATGAAACGCCAGGAGGAAGGCCCCTGGCAAGTCATCGTAGGAACCGAATCCGCCTCGAATTCCGAACGCTCTCGCGATTGGGGTTCTTCTAATTCAAGCAGAAACGAGAGCCGAACCTCCTTCTCTTCCAGACGCGACCGCGATCGGGGAGCGACAACCGAAAGGCGGGAGAGAGGTTCGGCGTCGAGCTCCGTGGAAACACCGAGAAACGAACCCGCAGGCGATGCCGCTTCGGCCGAAGAGATTTTGAAAAGACTCATGGAACAACGCGCAAAGGAACAAAATCAATGAAAACCCTACGGACCAGTCTGACAATCGCGGCTTCGGTCGCGGCACTTACAACCGCTTTCGCCCAGCAGCAAGCGCAACCAGAGGATTCACCGCAACCGGCAGCGGCAGCGCAACCGGTCCAGACTGAACCCGCGGCGGCGCCGCCGGTTGAGCGCGTTGTGTCGGAAACGGAGAAAGGACTCCAATTCAACTTCCGCGGCGCGTCATTGGACACGGTTCTCAAGTATATGAGTGAAGCCGCCGGGTTCGTGATTATTCCCGAAGTCCGGGTGGAGGGCCGAGTCGATGTTTGGAGCTACCAACCGGTCACCAAGGACGAAGCGGTGGATCTTCTGAATACCGTGTTGAATAAGAATGGCTACGCCGCGATTCGAGATGACAAAGTCTTGACGATCACGACGGTCGAGAACGCAAGAAGACGGAACATCCCGGTTAAGACCATCAAAGTCGCCGACGCGCCGAGTATCATTCCGAAAAACGACGAAATGGTGACGCAAATCATCCAGGTGCGCTACGCGAACGCGCTGCAATTAACGAAGGATCTAACGCCGCTGATGGCGGAGAATGCCACGCTCACCGCCAACGAAAGCGGGAACGCGCTTGTACTAACCGACACGCAGAAAAACATTCGCCGAATGACTGAAATCGTCCGGGCGCTCGACACCTCCATCTCCAGCATTTCCGCCATTCGTGTTTTTCCGCTGATGCACGCGGATGCGAAAGAATTGGCGACGGTAGTCAAAGATTTATTTGAACCGCCGGCGAGCGGCGGGCGCGGAGGGAACAACGCCCAGCGTGGATTTCAGATTGGCGGGCGCGGGGGAAGAGGTGGCGGCGGTTTTCCGGGCATTTTGCTGGGCGGCGGCGGCGGTGACCAGGGTGGTGGCGGAGGGCCGCAGAACACGGGTGTGAGCGAAGCGCGCCAAGCCGCGTCTCGGGTCGTGGCGGTTGCCGACGAGCGGACCAATTCGCTCGTGGTCAGCGCTCCGGACGAGTATATCTCGACCATTGAAGACCTAGTCGAAAAGATTGATCAAGCGGTCGATGACGTGACCGAGTTGCAGGTGTTTCATCTCAAGAACTCGAGCCCGGTTGAAATGGCTGATGAACTGATGCAGTTGTTTCCGGACGAGACGCAGAGCCGGAACGGGCAATCGGGTTTTGGAGGCGGATTCCAGGGTTTTGGAGGATTTGGCGGACGTGGTGGCCGCGGCGGAGGGAACCAGCAGAACAGCAGTGAACGATCGAAGAAAATGGGGAAAGTGACTGCTGTGCCGGATGAACGAACCGGATCGCTGATTGTGAGCGCCTCGAGTCAGTTGATGCCGCAAATCGCGCATATGATCGAACAGCTCGACTCGGACCCGGCGCGAAAACAGCAAGTGTTTGTCTATTCGCTTGAGAACGCGGATGCGGACAAAGTGGCAATGATCCTCCAAGAAATGTTCCAGTCGCAGAACAATCGCAATCTCCAGAACAGTTCGAGAAACAACACCCAAAACAGCAATCCGCTTAACAATCGCAATCAGTTTAATCAGGGAACCGGCGGCGGCGGCAATACGGGTGGAGGATTCGGACAACGGAATTGAAGAATTCACTTAATTGCAGATTTCATGACCGTGCCCAACCGCGCTGAAACCCAAGAAGATCTCATGATTATGTTCCATCAATACTTCAAGAATTCGAAACTCTCACTATTGCTTCTGTGCATTTTCTCCTGGGGGATATTCGAGGCCAATGCGCAACAGAGAGGCGGCACTCAGATCGGAAACGCACGAACCGGCGGAGGTGGGAGGCTTGGAGCCGCCGGAGCCTATCCGAGCAACGGCCAAATCGGGGAGGCGATGATAACCAGTGATCCGGAGACCCGGCGTTTGATTATCATCACGGATTCGGAAACCAACGATCAAATCACCCAGATCATCACGAGTCTGGACCGCCCGAAACCACAAGTCTTGATCAAGGTGTTGTTCTTGGAAGTGACCCACAACAACAGCCTCGATTTTGGAGTCGAGGGCAGCTACAACAAGAAGATCAACAATTCAACCACCGGCACAGTCGCCGATGTCTTCGGGGCCGCGGCCACTGGCGCCACTGCGATTAATCCCGGAGGCATTGCTCAAGTGATGGGAAGCGATTATCAAGTCACGCTGCGGGCGGCCGCGGAACAGGGGAGGCTCGAAGTTCTCTCCCGCCCCTCGATTCTCGCCAGAAACAATCAACAAGCGGTAATCTCCATCGGCCAATCCGTACCGCTTCCTTCTGGTTCGAACATCACCGGAAACGGAGTTGTCAGCACGGGAATCACCTATCAAGACGTCGGCATTATCTTGAGAGTGACGCCTTTCATCACCTCGGATGGTTTGGTGGAAATGATTGTGGCTCCGGAGATTTCCACACTCACGTCGCAATCCGTGCAAATCTCGGAGACAGTGAGCGCGCCGGTGATTGCCAGACGGTACGCGGAAACGGTGGTTGTCACACCCCACGGCCAAACGGTCATCATTGGAGGCTTGATGGGGAATCAAAAAACCGAAACGGTAAAGAAGATCCCCTTACTAGGCGATATTCCCTATCTGGGGAATCTCTTCAAACGGACGATAACGGAAAATGAGAAGACCGAGCTTGTTATTTTCCTCACGCCCTATGTGGTCGCGGACCCGAGTCAACTGGCGCAATTGACACGACAGGAAACAGATAAATCGCAATTGAACAAAGGTTCTTTTACCGAAGAGGAACTGAACAAGTTCATTGATACAATTCCATCTCAACCAGAGAAACCGGCGCCCGCTCACGGTGTTCAGCCTGGATTGCCCAGTGGCCGTCGGCGCTGATTCCCGCTCCGCCTGCCGAGATGACTCTGGCTGGCAATTGATCGTTACGACTCAAATGTCCTGTCGAGATCTCCCGACGTAAATTTCGAAGCAAGTTCTTCGGATTCGCAACATGATTAACAGAACTTCAATGGTGTACGCTATCTTGCTCGTCGCTTGGGGCATCGTGGTTGGCTGGCAAGCAGTCGAGCATCATCGGGTGAAAGACGCGGCGCAATCCGCGCTGGTCCATCGCGCGCGTGATATCACCAGCACACTCGGAATGGTGATGAAAGCGCAGCGCCGATTTGTTCCGCAAGAACGAATGGAGTCCGCGCTCCAGGAATTGGTGAAATCCGACGAATTGATCTCGATTGCGATCATGAGCGCGGCGGGACGAGTGATTGCCTCAGCCGGTGTTCCAATTGATCCGGGAACGGGCGGAACAATGGAGATTGGCGAGCATTGGGGCCGGGACAGCATGACATTGGTCTATCCGTTCAACCTGGGCGAGAATGTGTCTCGCGAGGGCGAACCGAATCAGCCCAGTGTCATCGTTCCAAGGCGCGAACCTGGAACAGTATCCGACGGCGATCGACCGGGTGGTCCACGCCCGCCGCGGAGGCCACATCCTGGCGAGGGATCCACGAATTTCACGAACGTTGAAGAAATGGGGCCGCCGCCATTCAGAGAAGGAGATGGGAGAGGCCGCCCGCCCGGGGAACGGGAACGAGGATGGCCGTTCAGACCCTCCTTTCGAATGAGTGATGAGGAGTACAAAACGTTGATTGAGAAGCAGGGTTCGCAAGGATTCGTAATTGTTATGTCCACTCAGTCGATCCGTGCCGCTTCGATTCAGGATCTTTGGGTCCGGTGGCTGATCGGATGCTTTTCAGCCGCATCCGCGCTGGGTCTTGGAGTGGCCTGGAGGACGTTTGAAAAATCCTCCGAGCTTCAGATGCGTCTGCTGCGGGCGAGCCAATTAAACACACATCTAAAGGAAATGAACCTTGCCGCCGCCGGACTTGCTCATGAAACCCGAAATCCGCTGAACATCATTCGAGGGCTTTCTCAGATCCTTGCCAAGGAACCGAATGCTTCTTCCGACGTGCGCGCTAAATCGACCGAGATTGCGGATGAAGTGGACCGTGTCAGTTCGCAATTGAATGAATTCATCAATTACTCGAAACCGAGGGAAGTGCGGCGAACCTCCGTCGCGTTGAGCACGGTTATCGGAGACGTGGCTCGAGCGCTCCAAAGCGATCTAGAAGACAAATCAATCCAGCTTAACCGCCTCGAGGAGGAAATGACGATTGATGCGGATCAGCAAATGCTCCGGCAATTGTTGTTTAACCTGCTGATCAATGCGATCCAGGCGGTCTCTGCCCAGGGAGAAATCTCGATCGTCACCAAGAAGATCAATTCCGTTGAGGCTCAGCTTGAGTTTAGAGATAACGGACCCGGAGTCGCTCCGGAACATCGCGCCGAAGTATTCCGGCCATACTTCACGACAAGAACCAGCGGAACGGGGCTCGGCTTGGCCGTCGTGCAGCAGATCGTGTCCGCACATGGATGGGATATAAATTGTCTCCCGAACGATGGGCAAGGGACTGTTTTTCGTGTCAGCCGAATCAAGCGCCTCTCGAAGTAGCGATTCGTGTCCGATTCAGCCGGATAAGCACGGTCCGCTCCAGAAACTGCTTGCCGCGCCCCTTGTCTGAATATGAAATAGTGGCAGATGACGTCCTCAAAATCCTCGCTGCCAATTCCGCGCTTGGTGAGGATCTTGATCGTGGATGACGATGCGGGGCAGAGGAGCTTGCTCACTTCGTTTTTAACCGGGCAAGGTTTTGAAATTGTGGCTGCTGTTTCCGGTGAGGAGGCGCTCAAGACATTGGATGAAGGAGGCTTCGGAATGATGATTTCCGACGTTCGGATGCCGGGTATTTCGGGAATTGAAACGCTCAAGAAAGTCCGCGAGCGAAACGTGGTTCTTCCGGTGCTCATGGTGACCGCTTATCCCGACATTCGGGAGGCCGTTGACGCCATGCGCGACGGCGCCGTGAATTACCTGCAAAAGCCGATTGATTTGGACGAATTGCTCGGAACGGTTCGAAGGGCCCTTGGAATTGAAGTGGCGGCGGTTCCAATTGTGGGGGGCGATAAACGGCTTCCGGATCACATCGTGGCGAATGGGCCGCGGATGCGTGCCGTCTTTCGAGATGCGGCGTTGGTGGCGTCATCGGACAGCCGGATACTAATTACGGGCGAAAGCGGAGTTGGAAAGGAAGTTCTGGCGGATCAGATTCACGCTTGGAGCGCGCGGTCCTCCGGTCCGATCGTGAAAGTGAATTGCGCGGCGATTCCGGAGGCGTTGCTGGAAAGCGAGCTTTTTGGGCATGAGAAGGGGGCGTTTACTGGGGCGCATGCCGAGCGGAAAGGGCGGTTTGAAGGGGCGAACGACGGGACTATTCTGCTGGATGAGATTGCCGAAATGTCGCCTCATTTGCAGGCAAAACTTCTCCGCGTGATCCAGGACGGACAGTTTCAGCGGCTTGGTTCCAACAAGGAAAGGCATACCAACGCAAGGATTTTGGCGGCAACAAACCGGAACCTTGAGCAAGAAGTAAGGAACGGCAATTTCCGGGAAGACCTGTTCTACCGTTTAAACGTGATGGAGCTTTATATTCCGCCGCTCCGGGATCGTCCCGAGGATATTCTGCCTCTCTGCACGCAGTTCTTGTCTGAGTTCACGAACCGGCGTCCGAGGTTTGCACCCGCGGTGATTCAATGCATCGCGAAGTACAACTGGCCTGGAAACGTAAGGGAGCTGCGAAACGCGATGGAGCGGGCGAGTCTGATGTGCCATGGCGAGCTGGTTTTGCTGGAGCATTTGCCTGTGCGCGTGCGTCAGTCAGGATCGGATTCGGCCCTGGAAGAGACGAATCCCGCCGGACGGTTGGAAGACATCGAACGTCAAGCGATTGTGCAAGCGCTTCGGGAAAACGGTTTCAACAGAACGGAAACCGCAAAAGCTCTTGGAATCAGCCGGCGTGCTTTGACCTACAAGATCCAGCGTTTCCGCGAACTCGGATACGAAGTGGATGCCAGCGAGAGTTGAGGGCGGCGCATCGTCTGACCGGACCCCGGCTTGTCCCAAGCCGCGGCCTGGAGTTTGGAAATTTGAGCGGGTTTTTAGCAGGCCAAGTCCCGCGGCGATTCGGAAATCTCAGGCGGCTGCAGCCTGAATCATCCGTTCATTGGTCAGCATGCGCCTGCCACTCGGTTTTCAGGCAAGACTCGGTCAATGTCCACAGAAACATTTCCCGATCTTGTTCGTCCCAGATAATGTCCTCCCGCCGATCTCCGCGATTTATGACGTGGTACATCGCCCTCGCATACTCTCCATGCGCGGTTTCCGTGGCGCGCCAAATTGCCTGCATTGTTCGCAAAATTGCGCCGATAGTAAGGACTGAAACTTGCACGTTGCCTCGACGACACCAGAATCCCGTGCGCTTACCTTCTTTGGTCAGGGGTCGGCGGCGGTGGAAGCAGTCCTTCCACCCAAGTGCGCAGTCGTCGGATGTCCGACAATAGGCGACGGCAAACGCCCGGTTGCACCAGTGGATGGGGAGGACGGAGCGATCGCAATCGCCAAAAGGTGAATCCTAAAACGACCGAAAACGAACCATTCTATGGGTTGACCCCTTTCTGAAAAAGTAGGAACGCGATCAAGCAGAACGGCTGCAACGGGAGCATCCGTTCAGGGGCGAAATGCGATCCCGGAGCGTGATTGATGATGGCGCGTTTCCGTTTCCTCCAGAGACGCAGCTTGCTCACATTTCGCGGCGATTGCTTGCACGACGCGAGCCGGACTCGTGCTGGCATACCGCGCCCACACGATTTTGTGAGCCTTCGCCACAAGGTTGCTCGCCATGCCTCGTAACGTATGCTCTGCGGATGCCGCGTATTCCTCAACCAGCAGCACGGGGTCGGCTCCTGCCAGCAAGACTTCCGTGTCGCCGTTTGCTTGTGCGTAGGCCGATTCATTTCGGAAGCGTTCAATGACGGCAAATTCCTTTGCGCCCTCAGCGGATCGTTCACAGAGGACGATTTGACTGTTGCGAAGTTTCAAAAGCGTCGAGCAAATTTGCCAGCGATCAGTTGGCGCCTTCCCGACTTGGACGATTGAACCAGATTCGGAACCACCGCCGGGTATTGTGAAAATCACCGGGTCTTCAGCTATGTCTTTTACCGCGATCGTGATACGCTTCAATGCTTCGAGTTCTTCCTGAATTCCCTCGAAAGCTTCGTTGAAAGCGTCCGTCTCGCCGCGATTCAATCCGTCGGAAGCAGCGATGTCGTGGGGTTCACCATTTCTCTTGAGCATAAATCAAATCTCCTCTCCGCTGATCCGGGGAAAAGTAGCACGTCCGCCCAAGACACGTTGAAGCTCATCACGACGGATGGCGAGTTCACCCCAAAGCATGACATCGGCGCTGAGTTTCCGCCGTTGAATGAGCGAATGGACAGTGAAGGTGTCGAGTCCGAGCAGCGTCGCGGATTGCTGAATCGAGCATCCGGCATTTTCCGTTGTTCTGATTCGATCTCTTTTCATGGGAAAAGATATTTCAACTCCTGAAGTGGTTTTGTCCTGAATTCCGGACAAAATCTCCTAACTGCTGTTGGACCAAGACAGGTAGATTCCAAGTGTGCCTCTTATTAGACTCCCCTCCTTGGCAGCGGCAATGAACCCTTCTTTCCGAGTGAATGGGTCGATGCCTCTTGGCCACAGCTTTTAGATTGCGCGCGAGTTGAGATAGCGTATCGAGTTATCGAAACTATTGACAGCCCTTTCCGGGTGCCACACTGTTGGGCGATTGTTCACAATAGGTGAATTTTGCCCATGCTGACCCTGCTAAACGAATCAGCTCCTGCCCTGCGCCGCTTCCTCGGAGAAGCTCTGCCGCGCGTTGCGGCAGACTGGTGGAATATCTGTGTCGTGCGGAACCTTACGGACCAGCAAGCGAGAGTCGTTCGGCAGAAAGGGTTGAATTCGCTGGATCGACTCGACCTCGCAGCTCTTCTGCGAGTGTTTGACGCAAACTATTTCGATGTTTCCAATTCGACAGATCTCCCGCGTGAGACGCGAAACTGGCTGAAGGAACTTCAGCAGGTTCGGAACCGCTGGGCACACCACACCGGGAACGAAGAACGCCCCGACGATCTCTTCCGCGACCTCGACACTCTCGAACGTTTTCTCGGAGCGATTAGAGGCGACGTGTCCCTTATCGCTTCGGTTAAAAGCCGAAAGGCTACGGTATTGGGTGGAGTTGCCCAACCGCCAACGGTTTTATCGTCACCCGTATCAACTGAGTTTCAGCAGACACAGATCGTGCTCTTGAAGTCCTCGCCGACGAAGTCAGGGCCGGTCCTGCGCGTTCTGCCCGGCACGCCGCAGAATCGCTATGAGGTGTTCTTGGATGGGCGCGCGCAGACTTTCTACGCCGATCAATTAGATCTGACGGAGCAGTCTCCAGCGGTGGATGCAGTCTCGCTGTCCGAATTCCGCGCCCGCCTCACCGCTCAAATCCTGCAACACCCTGGAATCGCGACTCTCTATTCGCTCCATGCCGCTCGTGTTGACTACGTGCCTTATCAATTTCGCCCGGTCATCAAGTTCATCCGTTCCGATCGGCCACGACTTTTGATCGCAGACGAGGTCGGCGTAGGCAAGACGATCGAGGCTGGCTTGATCTTGCGCGAGTTACAGGCACGCAAAGACGTGAAGTCCGTCCTGGTCTTATGCCCAAAGGCTCTGGTGACGGATCGGAAATGGGAGCGCGATCTCCGTCGTTTCGATGAGCGGTTCACGCAGTTGGACTCCAAGACGCTGCGTTACTGCATCAACGAGACACACCTCGATGGCGAGTGGCCGCAGAACCACGCGAAAACGATCCTCTCGTTTTCCGCGTTCAGCGACGAGACACTCTTTGGAAACGCGAGAAAGCTCGGCTTGTTGAAGCTCGACCCACCTCCGCGCTTCGACCTCGTGATTGTGGATGAGGCGCACCATCTGCGAAACGCCGAAACGTTTGTCCACAAAGCGGTCAGATTCTTCACAGCCAATGCTGATGCCGTGCTGTTTCTAACCGCCACTCCGATCCAACTCGGCAGCGATGACCTTTTCGTGTTGCTCAACCTCCTTCGCCCGGACGTCATCATCGACCGGGAAACTTTCAAGCGGATGGCGGACCCGAATCCACACATCAACCGTGCGGTTCACGCTTCGCGGGCGGCTCAGTGCGATTGGCAGACCGAGGCAGCAGAGGAACTCCGCGAAGCATCAGGCACACCGTGGGGCCAACTCGTTCTGGAACCGAGCCCAGAGTTCAAAGTGGTCCTGGCGGACATCGAGGGGCAAACACTGGATCTCGCCCAACGAGTCTCGATGATCAATCGCATCGAGGCTCTGCACACGTTCGCGCGCTTTATCAACCGAACAAGACGGCGTGACATTGGGGAGTTCACGTCCCGCAAACCCGAGACCGTGGAGGTCGATTTCACGCCTGAGCAACGGCGACTCCACGACGATCTAATGGATGCGCAGCGTTCCCTGCTCGAACAAGTCCACGGCAACGTGAATCTGAACTTCATGATGACGACCATCCGCCGTCAGGCCGCGAGTTGCCTGCATGCGCTGGCGCCTTGTCTGCGCGACGTGCTCCTGGGACGACTTGAGTTTATTGAAGGCGAACTCGATGAGGACGAGGCGTCCGACATGGCAAGCGCCGATTCAAACGATCTTCGCACGCTTGTCGAAGCTGTCCTTGCCCAGGCGGAGCGGTTGCCGGCGGATGACGCCAAACTAGATGCTTTGCTCAAGATTGTGCGCGAGAAGGAACAGCTCAAGAACAACAAGGTTCTCTTGTTCGCGACGTTCCGCCACACGCTGAATTACCTCCACGAACACTTGCAGAGGCACCGAATCCGTTGCGGCTTGATGCTCGGAGCCACGCCTGATGAAGAGCGTGTCGAACTGCGGAGGCGCTTCAGTTTGTCGAGAGAAGACAGCGACGCGATCGACGTTCTCCTCAGTTCAGAGATCGGCTGCGAAGGTCTCGACTACCAATTCTGCGATTGCTTGGTAAACTACGACCTTCAGTGGAATCCTATGCGAATCGAGCAACGGATCGGCCGTATTGATCGTTACGGTCAGCAGAGCGAGACCATTGCCATCTACAACCTGATCACTCCGGGAACCGTTGATGCCGATATTTACGACCGCTGCCTCGTGCGCATCGGCGTTTTCCGCAAGGCGCTGGGAGGCAGCGAGGAAATCCTGGGAGAGATCACCCGCGAAATCCACAGCGTCGCCGAAAACCTTTCTCTCACCACCCAGGAGCGACAGACGCGTTTGGAGCAACTGGCCGATAATCAGATTCGCCTACTCCAGGAAGAAGAGGCCATTGAGGAGAAGCAGCGCGAACTGTTTGGCATCCGACCTCCTTCCGTGGAGCAGGAAGCGGACGACCAGGCCTCCGCCAATTTCTGGGTCAATCCCGCAGCCATGCTGAATCTCGTGATGGAGTATCTCGGCAGACGCTGCGGCGGCAGCGAGTATGTTCTCGGCGAGAAGCCACTCAAAACACTTCGTGTCAACGAGCAGGGGCGCCGCTTGTTGCTCGAAGATTTTCTAAACTTGCAGAGCAAGGGTTCAGTCGCTGGACGTGAGTGGAGCGAGTGGTTGAAAGGCAGCAATCAACACCTCGCGATCACCGTTGATCAAAAAACGGCGAAGGAGAATTTGAAGGCCGTTCTGATCACACCAGTTCATCCGCTCGCACAGCAAGCCGCTCGCGCTTTGGTATCGAAGGATGCATTCGTCACCTGCTTGAAGGTCAAATCCAACGAGCTTCCGCCTGGCACTTATCCCTTCGCGATTCACCAGTGGACGCGGAAGGGCGTTCGCGAAGACGTGCTGCTTCAGCCAGTGAGTCGTGAGCCAAAGCTGGTCGAGCTTTTTCCGCGGCTGATTGCAGAGTCCGTGTCTTGCGAGGCGGAAGTGGTCTTGCCGCCCGCTTCGCATTTCGACGCTCTTGAAGCGGATCACTACGCCCTGTTCGCCCGCGCTCGCGCACAACATCAGGAACGGGAACGCGAGTTGGTTGCATTTCAGAAAGCCAGTTTGGAAACGAGCCATCGCGCACGGGCTGCCAACTTGGGGGAAATGATTGCAAATGCCGGAAACGAAAAGATTTTACTGATGAGGACCGTGGAGCTTCAGAACGCCGAAACTGACTTTCGCCGCAGGGTGGATCAGCTCGATCTCGCTGCGAGCCAGGCCGACATCCTGAGTCAGCAGATTGCGAGAGGAGTCGTGGTGATTACGGGACAAGAAGACAAATGAGCTTCCTCGACGACCTCCGAGCACAGCGACAGAAGTTCCTTGATGGTCTCGACGCGAACGAAGGTGACATCAATCTCGATATTTTTGAGGATTTCTATCCCGATCAAGCACACTTCATTTTCGAGCTTCTCCAAAACGCTGAGGACGCCTCGGCCGAGGAAGTGCTCTTTGAACTAAGACCCGATGCTTGCATCTTTCAACACAACGGCAAAAGGCAGTTTGAGGAACGAGATGTTCGAGCCATTACGGGCATTAATAACAGCACAAAAACGCGTTCTGCTGACGAGATCGGAAAGTTTGGCATCGGCTTTAAGTCGGTTTTTGTTTACTCAGTCACGCCAGTCATCTACTCGGCGCAGTTCTCTTTCAAAATCGCGCGCCTCGTCTTTCCGGAAACGGTCGCATCTTTGCCGAATATCGGCGTCCGCACGCGATTTGAGTTTCCATTCAATAATCCCAAGAAAATTCGGCAAGTTGCGTTCGACGAAATAAAAAGAGGCTTGACGCAATTGGCCGAGACAACCCTGCTCTTTCTTTCACATCTTAAAACTATCCGATGGCAGGTTGGCGAGACTTCGGGGGAAGTCCTGCGCGTCCCGCACACGGAAAACCACATCGAGGTTTTGAGAAAAAGCGACGGGAAAACCACGTCGGCCTCTCATTTTCTACGTTTCACCCAACCCGTCCGTGGGATTGAAAAGCAGAGGGTCGCAATCGCATTTGCGCTCGAGCAACTGCCGAATATAGACGCCTTCGACGCCTTCGATACTAAGCTTCCTTTGGCGAAACAACTTCGTATCGTGCCGGCGAATCCTGGGCGCGTTGCCGTATTCTTCCCTGCCGAGAAGGAGACATCTGGCCTACGATTTCATCTCCATGCGCCTTTCGTCCCCGAACTGAGTCGTGCCAGTATCAAGGATACGCCAGCTAATACGCCCCTGTTTCACCAGTTGGCGGAATTGTCAGCGCGCGCGCTCCACGGTATTCGAGATCTAGATCTATTGACCGGCGATTTTCTTTCCGTTTTACCCAATCCGAAAGATACGATCCCGACTCGCTATCAGCCGATCCGTGCAGCCATCATTAACGAAATGAACAGCAAACCGCTGACGCCAACGCTGGCGAAATCTCACGCTCCTGCCAAACATTTGCTTCAAGCGAAAGCTGGACTAAAAGCGCTCTTATCATCGGAGGACATTAATTTTTTGGTCGAATACCACCATAGGCCTGTCGATTGGTCGATCAGTGCGTCGCAGAAAAACAGCGATGCGGATCGATTTTTGTCAGGCTTGGAGATTAAAGCGTGGGACGTTGACCAATTTGTTGAACGTCTCGAATGCCTTTCAGACGACTTTTTCTGTGAAGACTTGTCTGAGTGGCTTGCCGCAAAATCGCCTGAATGGCATCAGCAGTTGTATGCGTTACTCTACCGTGAATTTAGTCCACAGGAGGATTGGGACCGTCTAAAGCCCCTGCGCATCATCCAACTTAGCGACGGGACTTACGGCGTTGGGGAGAAGTCTTTCTTTCCCTCAGAGGTAACGGAGCACGACGGGCTGTTTCCACGGGTTGCGGACGCGGTCTATACTTCAGGTAAGAATGAAGCGCAGCAAGACGCGGCTAGGGATTTACTGGAGGCCCTTGGCGTTCGTGAGGTCGGCGAAGTCGAACAAGTGCAAGCCATCCTTGATCAGCGTTATACAACCAGCGCCTTTAGGCCCGAGCCAAGGGATTTGAAGAGGTTCGCCGCGCTCGTGGAGGAGAAGCCAACTGGAAGCCACATCTTCGAGAAGTACTATATCTTCAAGCGTGTTGATCAAAAATGGGGAACTCCTTCTCAGGTTTTTCTCGACTCTCCATTCCTTGACACTGGCTTGGCAGCCTACTACGACCTTCTTGGCGACGAGGCTCCGCGAAAAGCCCTGGCTGGAATCTACGCCGACTTGGGGATTCCCGTCGAAACAATTCGAAAGTTCGCAGAGGCTGCGAATTGCGCCAAAAGAATTGTTACCCTGGCTGGGTGGCTGAGGAGGGGAAAATGATTCGTTGCGCC
>JAQBVM010000077.1 GCA_027623095.1 Verrucomicrobiota bacterium | reverse complement strand
CTCTGCCGTCCACACTCAGCCCAAAGCCCGCATGCTCTGGGTAACACCGATCGGCAAATGGCAATCCCGTCCATCGGGCCGATCGGCGATTTCACGATCAGCGTGTGGGCGCGGTTGGGAGCAAGCGCCAATGGGTTTCTGTTCAGCGACGATGCCGGTGGGAACCTTGTATCACTCCGTGCCGAACGCGGCAACGGACGGTTGGTCGCGATCGAAGGTGACGGGGTGCCACACGACTTTGGTTTCGGATTCGACGATCAATGGCACAATTTCGCGTTGGTGCGGGATGTTGGCGCGGGTAAAGTAGCTCTCTTCGTCGATGGCCGACCCATCGGCGAACAGTTTGATATTAAAGGCACCGCCTTCACCGGAGGAATGACGGTTGCGTCGGCGCTCGACGCCCAACTCGAGGAGTTTCAGGTATGGAACGTTCCTCGCGGCGGCAACGCCATTCGCGCACGCATGGATCGCGCGCTCAATGGCGCCGAGGATGGTTTGGTTGTTTACTACAACTTTAATGGCACGAACCTCGGACTGGATGGAGGACCGGACGGGCGAGATGCAACGATCACGGGGGGGCAACGAATCGCCAGTTCGACAGCTCCGGTGGGGATTCCGCCACGGTACGTCGTTCTTGCGGAGAACAACGACCTGGATCTTGGCGCTTTGCCGATTAGCTTGAAGGTGATTCGAATCGAGGATGGCCCCTACGCCGGTGATCTCAAAGTCATTTATCCGGACAACGTTTTCGACGAACGCCTCACGTTCCGCCACAGCAACGATTTCGCGGGAGATCCCGATCAGGTCGTTTTCGAATGGTACTACAAGCCAGACAGTCCGGAATTTGACTCCAGTCAATTGCCAACCGTGAAAGCCGATGGAAGCATCGACAACATCAATGGCTGGATCAGGCATCCGGCTTCTGACAAAGGCATCATGAGTATCACGACGGGTGAAGGCGGCGAATCAAGCCTCCTGACTCTGGGAGACAATTGGTTCATCTGCCGTTTTCGTGGGTACGCGGTAGGCAATCGCCCAAGGACGGAATGGAGCGATTGGGTGGGAGATCCGGCCTCGCTTGGAGTTCCCGCCGCGATTCTCGGTGAAGGCTGGGTGAAACGAGTGATTCGGGGTTTGAACCCGTTCGATGCGAGAGTCAAAGACTTCCATAGTTCGCCCGTCAGCACTTTCGCCAGCATGTTGATGCAGGCCGGGCAACGATACGAGGGGGACATCGCGTTTAATCCCAGCGCCGAGAACTTGAACCGCATCGGGCTGATCGAGGCCTATCAGACGGTTTTGAGCCGCGGTCGGAGTCTGAGCATCGAGGGCACCCCCGCAGTCGATTTCCCGCCGGCCAACAACGCACTCCTGCTTGCGGCGAGCCGAATCTCGGACCTTTACCTGTTGCTCGGAAATGAAGCGTATGCTGATGCCCAAGACCCGACGATTGCCTTCGACACGAAGGGGGGAGCCTACGGCTCGCTGGCGTCTTCCATCTTCTCATTTCAAAACCAACTCGACTCGACTCTCGAGGAAGAACTCGTGCTCCTGCGTGGACGCGATGCCTCGGCGGCGGGTGTCCAGGGGGCGCCTGTCTATAACCGCCTCTTCTGGAACTTCACCCTGGGCGAAGGCGAGGTTGCGTACCAACAATCCTACAACATAGGCGACCAGAATCAGGACGGGTTCATCGACGAGAAGGATGCGCGCACCCTGTACCCTCAGGGGCATGGCGATGCCTGGGGCCATTATCTGACGGCATTGACCACCTACTACAATCTCCTTCGACATCCCAATTATACCTGGGTTCCGCGTGCCGAAAATGTTCTTGTCGCTGGCACATCGGTCCAGGTCGATTTCCTGGATGAACGCAAGTTTGCCAAAGCTGCCGGACTCAAGGCCAAGGCTGGCGTTGAGATTATGAATCTCACCTACCGGAACAATTACGTCGATGATCCGAACGGCCAATGGCAGGGTTACAAAGACACACAAACTGAGCGGGCGTGGGGCGTGACCGAATGGGCTTGGCGGGCTGGTCAGGGTGCCTACTTCGACTGGGTCGTGGCGAATACTATCCTTCCGTCGACCGACGCCAATCATCCTCCGGGGATCCAGAAGATTGATCGCACAACGGTGGCCGAGTTGCTGGAAATTCCCTCCCAGTACGAACAAATCCAAAGTCGAATGGATCAGGCGGACAACGGCTTGAACCCGTTGGGGCTCGCCAAAGGCATCGTCCCGTTCGATATCGACCCGGTGTTTCTTGATTCCAGGAACGGCCTCGGAACGAGAACTCACTTTGAGCAGGTTCAGGACCGTGCGCTCAAAGCGATGGCCAATACCATTCGAGTTTGGGATCAGGCGAATTCCGCGAACGGTCTCATTCGCCAAAATCAGGATTCCGTCGAACAGTTTTCGCAAAACGCCGACGATCAGGAGCGTGACTTCAAGAACCGCTTGATTGAAATCTTCGGCTATCCGTATGCCGGAGATATCGGGCCCAGTCGCACGTATCCGAGCGGATACGATGGCCCCGACTTGGTTCATTATATGTATGTCGCTACTAAGGAACTGAACGGCGAGACGGCGCCTCCGAGTGGCGAGTTCACGGGCTTTTTCGCGCCGCTCCGAGGGAATTTCGAAGACGCGGGTCTGGTGTTTCCCGAGGACACCCCCCAGGGACCTGGGGCGTTGGAAATGGTTGGTGGTTCGTTCCCGGTGAGCTATCCTGTTTCGGCCAAGGACTACGCGTTTGTGCCTCCGACCTCGTGGGGGCAGCGCCGCGCTCCAGGCAAGTTGCAGGAAGCGCTCTCGGACATGGTTCAGGCGGACGCGCGCCTCAAACAGTCAATTGCGAGCTACGATAAACTCCTGAAGGACGTCCGAGATATTACCGAAGGCTTCGAGGGGGAAACTGATATCGCCGCCGAACGCATCAAGATTCTCGATAAACGGAACGATACCATCAAGACCCTCGCCGAAGACATCGCCGAAAAACAAGCCTTTGTCACTTCTTTGCGAAGCACGGCGGATACCATCCGCAACGTCGCCGATGCGGTCCAGGAAGGCCTTCCGAAAGCGGTCGGAACCTCAAACGACGCGACTTCGGTCGCCCGGGGCGCGATCATTGGTGTGGGGCAGGTGGTGGCCGCCGTACTGGTGATCGGTGCCGATATCAACGACAAGAAGATAGCCGTTGCCGAAAAGGACAAGGAAATCGCCGCTAACACCGCCGATTTGGAGCTTGCTGTTGCGGACGCCCAGGAGGCACGAGTGGACGAGTTGAAGCAGGTGTTGGCGCTCATGCGACAGGAACCGAACCTTCGTCTCGAAATGCACACACAGAAAGAGGCGCTATTTCAATTGGGCGGACGATATCAGTCAACCCTCGCCGAAGGACAACGCATCCTTCAGGAACGTGTTGCGTTCCGCCAGCGCGCTTCCTCGGAAACAACCGAGAATCGGTATCGCGACATGACGTTCCGGATCTTCCGGAATGACGCCCTGCAAAAATACCGCGCCCAGTTCGATCAAGCGGCGCGCTATGTCTATCTCGCCGCAACGGCTTACGACTACGAGACCGGATTGCTTGGTCAAGACGGTCGGTCGGGACGGAACTTCCTCACGGATATTATCCGGCAGCGCAGTCTCGGACAATTGATTGATGGCGAACCCATCGCCGGGCGTCCGGGCTTGGCGGATGCGCTGGGGCGGATGAAGCAAAACTTCGAAGTGCTCAAGGCGCAGTTGGGCTTCAATCAACCGCAGGTGGAGACGGGACGCTTCTCGCTGCGTTCTGAATTGATGCGGCTCCGGGACAGTTCCCACGAAGTGTGGAGAGAGGAATTAAAGAAGAGTCGGGTCGATGATCTATGGGACGTTCCGGAGTTCCGTCGGTACTGCCGACCCTTCGCGTCCGAGGAATCGGGACCGCAACCGGGGCTCGTCATTCGATTTCCAACGACTGTTACTTTCGGTCAGAATTTCTTCGGCTGGCCTCTGGGCGGCGGTGACAGCGCTTACGATCCGAGCCGTTTCAGCACGAAGGTTCGATCTGTCGGTGTCTGGTTTAGCAGTTACAATGGCAGCGGTCTCTCGATTACTCCGCGTGTGTATTTCTTCCCGGTTGGAATGGACGTGCTCCGTTCGCCGACCTCCGGAGATTTCAGAACGCGTGAATGGAGAGTCGTTGATCAAGTGCTGCCTGTGCCTTTCCCAATCGGTTCGACCACGCTCCGAGATCGCGCGTGGTTGCCGAGTGATGCGCTCGCCGGATCGTTTGCGGATATCCGAAAGTTCGCCGGATTCCGGGCGTTTCACGATAGCGGCAATTTCGTCGAATCGGAGGCCATTTCGGACAGCCGTTTAATCGGACGGTCCGTGTGGAACACGGAATGGATGTTGATCATCCCCGGAGGAACCTTTCTCGCCGATCAGAACGAAGGCTTGGATGTGTTCATTGACAGCAACACGGACATTAAGATCTTTTTCCAGACCTATTCGTATTCCGGGAACTAACGAAAGCTTTTTGATCTCGTAAAAATCTAGTTCGCATGAAAAAGCCATTCCTTCCTCGTCGAGGATTCAACGTCTTAGCCGCGCTCTTGGCGGTCGCCATCATTGCGCCCGCAGCCCGCGCCGTTATTAGGGAGCCGGACAACCTGGTTTGGGGAAACATCGTGCTCGGCACTGAGGTCGTGACCGCCGAACAAACCACCATTGTTGTCGAGGCCAGGCGAAGTCTTTCCGACGCCCCCATCGCAAGCTACCGCATTGGATCAAACCCCGGTGCCGGTGGCTTTTATTCACTTGCCATTCCATTGGAATCCATCAACCCGATCTCGAATCCGGCCGCCGTGAGCACGGGCGAGCAGCTTTTGATTCTGGTCCACAACGGCGAATTCGTACGCTATCTCACTCTCTACACCGTCGGTGAACGAGGCGAAATGATCCGCTTGGACTTGGGGGATGTCGACAGCGATGGAAATGGGTTGATCGATAACTGGGAGCGACAGTATTTCGGTGCGGACGGCCAGGATCCCGACGGGGACCCGGATCAAGATAATGTTCGCAATCTCGATGAAATGTTAGCCGGAACCAATCCGATTTTCCCCGACGCACGTCACCCTGCGGACACCAACCCGACTAACAATGTCATGTCCATTCATGAAGTCACCGCCTACGCGTCCGCATGGAAGGCGGGAACAGCATGGCCGGTCGCGCCCACGAACATTCCGGTGGACTACGTAACCCGGGCTGGATTCCTTTGGAAGAACGGCGAGCAGTATCTCATGGATACCAATTCGATCGCGGTTGGCGCTCCGCTCTGGTGGACCAACGCACCACCCGCGCTCACGAATGCAGAGCTTGCCTTGGCGACAATTTCGGCCGATCGGTTACGTTCGGTGGCGAAAAAGAGCCTTTCGCCCGCGGAGCTCCTGAACAACGGAAGCCTGCCCGCAAGCCGGATTACGCGTTCGTTTTCCCCATTGGATCCAAACGGAACGGATCTTTCGGTGGTCCTCGCGGTATCGCCGGGGGCGGAGGTCAAGGTGTACGCGGTCGAGGAAGGCATACCGGCCGGTAGAAACGTCGCGCAAATCAGCGATGAAGGCGCTTTTGATCCCGTGTCCAACAAGCTTCGATGGGGACCATTCTTTGACAATGAGATTCGTGAACTGACCTATCGGCTGCAGTCCGAAAGCAGCGCTTCAGGGTCCGGTGGTTTTTCGGGAATCGCATCGTTCGATGGACGGAGTATCGAGATTGGAGGTCAACACGGCTGGGGGGAACCTGGCTTACTGCGTTGGGAAATTCCAAAGGCCGCACCGGACGGAAATTTGACCCTCGAATTCGACGGCGAACCCGGAGTCGATTACGTGATAGAGGTCTCCTCTGACTTGGTGGAGTGGGCTGAAGTGACGCGTGCGACCGCCGACGCGAATGGTTTGTTGCGGACGCGGGAAGCAATCCAGCCGTTGCTCCGTCAGCGGTTTTTCCGGGCCCGGCAGGCGGATGAATAAGTTGAGCAAACTGAGACTTCAAAGCGTCGCCATGGGCCATCGCTTCCAGAGAGCAGGGGGGCGATGCGGTGTCCGTGCGCGTTTCCCGAGTTCGCTATTCTTTATCGTTTTCTCGGGGCTGTCTGGATACAGGAGAGCGCGCCCCTGTCGCAATCGAAGCGTCGAAAAGGGTTTTCGGATTTCGTCAGTCGAAGGCGCTGTCGTTCCAACCCGTGTTCCCTCAAGCCCAGGATTTCAATACCTGTTAAAAGGTCTGACAGCGGCACCGGTGCACGAGGCGGCTCGGACGCGAGGGGGTCCTGCATCATTTTGGATCGCACTCGCGTTCTCAATGACTTTGTTCCTGGCGGACTCGACCGTTTTTGCGGCCAATCAGATTCAGCGCATTCTCCCCAAAGCAATCGAGCCAGGATCACCATTTACAGTGACCAACCTTGTTTCCGCCGCTAGTCACATTCTGGCATACGCGGTCGAAGAAAGCGTTCCGACGGGGTGGGGAGTCAGCCAAATCAATCTGGGGGGGAGTGTTGACTTGGCCACGGGGAAAATCAAATGGGGCCCTTTCTTCGACCACCAACCCCGCTCGTTGACCTACCGGCTTCGTGCGCCGAGCGAATCGCGAGGCGAGTTCCTCCTTTCCGGCGCTGGTTCGTTCGACGGTTTTTCAATCCCGATATCCGGCGATTCCCGCTTGATCATCGACCGGAGTGCGGGATCCGAAGATCGGAACGAAGTGATCTCCTCGCTGTCGGCGTATTTTGTGCCTGGAACACCGCTGCTGCTCACCAATAGCGTGCTTCTCGATTCCGAAACCATCGCCTACGCCGTGGAGGACTCGGTTCCGGAGGGTTGGACCGTTGGGTCGCTCAACCAGGGCGGCACTTTTGACGCGGCATTACGGCGCATCAAGTGGGGACCCTACCTCGATCGAGTGGGCCGTGAGCTTGTTGCCGAATTGACGCCATCGACCACTTCTACAGGGCTCATGGCGTTTTCCGGAATCGGCTCGTTCGACGGTCTCGAAATTCCAATCGTCGGCGACCGCGAGACCCGGGCGCTGCTTGGTGAGGTTGTCTCCGAAATGCCCGCCACGTACCAGGCTAACGAAGAGATCACTATCAATCTGGTCGTAACGCCGACGCACTCGGCTCTCGCCTTTGCCGTGGAAGACCACCCCCCCGCGGGATGGCTTGCCAGCAACATCAGCCACGATGGCTCATTCGATCCGACTCTCCGGACCGTGAAGTTCGGACCAGTTTTTACGAACGGGACAACAACCCTGAGCTATGTTGTCACTCCGCCCTCGCTCGTAAGCAACGTCGTCGCAAACTTTGTCGGATCGGCGTCGTTCGACACATTCTCCGTTCCGATAAGGGGACGCCGCGAAATGATGGGACTTGGCAGTTCCGCAGTTCGGCGAATGCCCGTGAGCTTCGTGGCTGGTCTGCCATTTCGGATCACAAACGAAATCAACCTTGATGCCGTTGCCAGTGTTTATGCGGTGGAAGACAGGGTGCCTCCCGGATGGAGTGTAACCGAGATCAGTAACGAAGGTGCTTTTGATCCCGGGTCGCGCAGCGTCAAATGGGGCCCTTTCATCGACGCGCAATCGCGGGATTTGACCTATGTCGCGTTGTCACCCTCAAGCGCTCAAGGAATATTCCGATTCACGGGAACGGCGTCGTTTGACGGACTGCCGGTAACCCTCGCGGGACAGCAAACAACCGATGGCGTTTCAGTCGCGTCGCTGAATCGAGTCGTTCGTTCGATGGACGTTTCAGTGAGGGTGGGTAGTTCCATCTGGGTGACCAACCAACTCACCGTTGTGGAGGGCGTCAGCGCGTTCGCGATCGAAGAACAGCTTCCAATTGGCTGGGCAGCGACGAACATAAATCATTCCGGGGCGTTTGACGCACGGCAAAGCAAAGTAAAGTGGGGTCCTTATTTTGACGCTTTATCGCGCGAGCTCCTCTACCAACTTTTGCCTGCCACGAATGCGCAGGGCCGAGCCACGATCAGTGGGGTCGGGTCGTTCAACGGGGAATGGGTGGCGTCCACGGGCCCCGCCTCGGTGCTGGCGATCGCGAACCATCTTCCAGTCGCGCAGGAAGATATATTCACGCGCCTGGCGGGACAATCCCTGAGCTTGTCCATCACCAATCTTCTCGCGAACGACAGCGATCCGGACGGCGACTCCCTGGAAGTCTTAAGACTGGCAGACGTCAGCGAAGGCGGCATACCGATTTCTTTCGTGGATGGAAATGTTCAATACGCCCCGGCGAACGAATTCGATAAGCCGGATCTGTTTTGGTATGAAGTCACGGACGGCTTCGGGGGCTTGGCGAGAGCACTGATTAGAGTGGTCCCCGCCGTAACGAATCCCGCCTTGAACCGCGTCAGTCTCGAAGTCCTGGTTGGGGGTTCCGTTCACTTGCGCTTTGCCGGCATCCCGGGCCGCCAGTACCGAATTCAAGCAACGGAAAGCCTCATAACTCCGAATTGGATGACCCTCGGCTCCCGGACGGCTACCGCGCGGGGCGATCTGGACTTCGAGGACAGCGAGGCGGTGTTTTCCGCAAATCGATTTTACCGAACGATTTGGCCCTAGAACGAATGAATATTGCCGCAAATCTTGCGCCCGAGGGTCGAACAGCTACGCCATCTTCGTGTTGGACTGCGGGCTTCAGCCCTATGCGGTTTCGCAGGATCTATGGACGATCAAAAATACTCCGACGGTTGAGGCCGTTGAAACAAACCGAATCCCCCCGTTTACCTCGCTACGTGTCCGGTGCCGCATGCTTGCGATCGTGGGCTGGTTCCGTCCATCGGTTGAGCTCCGTCTTCGTTTGTTTCCTGTTTTTCGTCGGGCACTGTTCAGCGGTTTCGAACGAAACATTCCCAGGCGTGACACTTATCCAATCTTCTTTCACAAATCTGAATCTCACTATTCCGGACAACAATGCCTCGGGACTCTTGAACATCCAGACGGTGAGTGGGAGTCCCGCTGGCAGCGTGATCGTTGACGTCAATGTAAGGTTAAAGCTTGCCGGCGAGGCTCCGCGTAACGGCGATCTATTTGTGACACTTGATCATCAATCAGGATACACAGTCCTCCTCAATCGTGTTGGTCGGACGGAGGGAAACATCTCCGGATATCAGGATCCTGGTTTTGAAATCACGTTGGATGACGAAGCCTCAAATGGCGATGTGCACCTGTATCGGGCAACGCTCTTTGGGAACCATGAAACTCCCGTGCGCCAATCATTGGCATCGGAGTGGTCCGGTAATTGGGCGCCCGATGGCCGCATTGTCGATCCGGACGACGTCACCGAAACAAGCCCGCGCCGGGCGACTTTGGGATCGATGAAAGGACTGCCTGTGGACGGACGATGGCGGCTTTATCTGGCCGATGTGGCCGAAGGAGGCGTCAGTGAGTTGGTGGAATGGACGCTAATCATTAACACGACCACGAATTTGAATGATTTGAAGCTCGATTTGATCGACGCCACGATTCGCGCCGAAAGCGAGGAACGGATTGTGAGCGCGCCCGTGGCAATCCAAGGGAGCCTGTCGGTCAGCGGCAGGGCGGCGACCACTTTGAACGGGTCGGTGAGTGGTTCGGGGCAACTGGTGAAAACAGGGGGAGGCATTCTCGCGTTGAGCGGCGTCAACACCTTCAGCGGCGGAATCTTATTGGAAGAAGGCGCCTTGGTATTGAGCAACGACCGGGCCGTCGGACTTGGACAAGTGAGTCTCAAAGGAGGAAGCCTGACTGCGAAGGGCGGCGCCCGGCGATTGGACAATGCAGTCAGCTTGCAGGGCAATATGACGTTTGGCGCCGGAGACTCGATTCAATTGGCGGGATCGGTTTCCGTGCTGGGGGTCAATTCGTTGAAAGTGGACAACGCAACCGTCATTACAAGCGACATTCAGGAAACCGAGCCGGGAGGCGGGTTTGTCAAGAGCGGCAACGGCAAATTGACGCTCACGGGCGCGAACACATTTAGCGGCGGCATCGCTCTGGAAAACGGAACGCTGGCGATCGGCAACGACCGCGCCTTGGGATCGGGAACTCTGAGCTTGAAGGGCGGGAGCATCGAAGCCAGCGGCGGCGAGCGAAAGGTCTCCAATCCGGTAAAGCTATCCGGCGCCGTGGGAATTAGCGGCGGGATTACGTTCTCGGGTGACATCACCCTGGACCAATTGGCGAGCTTTGAAATCGAAGGGACGACCACACTATCCGGGCCGTTGAAAGAAGAAAATCCCGGCACTGGATTCGTAAAGAAAGGAAGCGGGACTTTGATCCTGGAAGGCGCCAACACGATTAGCGGCGGCGTGCAAATTGAGGAGGGAACGCTTTCGATCAACAATTTGGGCGGCAGCGCCACCGGCAGCGGTCCCGTCATGCTCGGATCACGCGCAAAGATGAAAGGCAATGGGACAATTGCGGGAAGCCTGGCATTGGCAGGAGGAAGCATTCTTTCGCCCGGCGCAAGCCCGGGCCGCCTGACCACGGGAAGCCAAACCTGGCCGGGTGGCGCCGTGCTGGAGTGGGAATTGAACGACTCCAATGGCGCCGAAGGAAGCGATCCGGGCTGGGATACGCTTTTGATTAACGGAGACCTGACCTTCAACGCGGGTCCACAGGAAAAGTTCATCGTGCAAGTCGTTTCGCTGGACTCGAACGACCAGCCAGGTCCTGCCTCGAATTTTGATCCAGCGAATGATTACGTGTGGAATATCGCGCGCACGACCGGCGGCGTAAGCGGATTCAATCCGAGCACGGTGACGATCGATACTTCGCGCCTGGCCAACGGGTTGAACGGAAAAGTGCTCCGGCTCGAAGTGCGGGGAAACGATTTGGTCCTTATCCTTGAGCGTCCTCTGCCGCCCCAGGTCTCGAATGTGGAATTAGTGGCTGGCTCTATCCGCCTTCAAGTTCTAGGCACTCCCAATCAAAGCTACCGCGTCGAGGCAACGGATGCGCTCGCACCGCCAAATTGGACTTCCGTTGGCGGCATCCAAACCGATGCCCGGGGTGGGGCGGTCTTTGTAACGTCAATCCCCGCGAACACGCCGGAACGGTTTTTCCGTGTTCTGGAAGGAGGCGCCAATTGAGGCCTGGACGTCAGATTCGTTTCGCAGTCGTTGGTAAGGACGCGTTCCAGCGCGATCCTGATCTCCGCCTTAGGCAAGCCGGGGAAAGTCAGGGACGGAGTGGAATGTGGTTCGCGCATTGCGAACATGAATGCAGGGGGTTGGCCGAAAAGAACAAAAAGAGACGAAAAGATGAGAGTTTTTCGTCTTCTTTCGTTTCTTTCGGCAATTCGATTCATAGAAAGCCACCTCTGCCTTTTGCGCTATCCGCGATAAATGTCATGCGTCCCGATATCCACAGTAATCACAACATTGCCTTCGACGTAGAAAACCGCCCGCAAATCAGCCTCGATTTCTACGGCAAAGATAGTGCGTCCGTACTGCGCCGAAAGGCCGTGAATCTTGTGCGGACGCAATCGCGGATCAAAGGGGTTCTGCTTAAAGATTGGCAGAACCCGCCGTGCGGCCTCCTTTTGCACGACGCTCAGACGGGAGAAATGCTTCCAAAACGGTTCGACAGCCCGATAGTGATACTTCATCGAAGATGCGGCGGTGGTTCCTCAAACATCGCCGTCTCCAAGTCCACAAAGCGGCCTTCTTCCCCCGCCTTCATCCCTTCTTTAAACGACTCCGGCACCCAGGAATCGTCTTCTTCCAGGACGAACTTGGCCACCTTGGCGCGCTCCGCGGCTGGCAGAGCCTTATACTGCTCGATGATTTCCTGCGCACTCATAGCCTAGACCTTACTCACTTATCATGAACCTGGCAAGAACACCGGCTGGAGCACCCTTTGGGCGCGCCAGCGTCTTGGACTGCGGTGACGCAGCGAAGCGGAGTCACCGCTTTGGGTTTCGTGTGTTTAGGGTATTTCGCGGGGTGAACCGCCGCTTTCATGTGCAGCGAGTAATCCGAGAAACCAATCCTCGCCGGCCGATGCCGGTCAAGAGGACCAAGCGTAGAAACCATCCGTGACCATGAACTCAAACATGCGAAGTGTCCAAAAGTCGGGACTGACCCCTTTTCCGAACGTTCAAGCGGACGATCATGGCGTGGCGCTCTTCGAGACTTCCCTGGCCGCAAATGCATCGGAAGGTTTCTTCCGCATCGTGAATGGAGGTGGCAATTGAGGTTCGGACGGCAGTTTCTCTTTGCGGCTGGGATTGGGCTGCGCCAAGTCATTCTCGCCCCCAACCCGGCCGAGATTGAATCGAGCGGATCGTGGGTTCGGTTCGTCCGTGCCTCCGCATCGAGGGGAGTTGTGACATGAGGAAACGTCTTATCTGGATTGGGTTGATGGTCGTGGCGCTGGGCCGTTCGAGCGGCGACGCGCCGGGAGTTCATAGTACAACCTCGGGATCGGATGTCTTCTTAGGTGGTAATTATATCGAGTTGGGAATCAATACGGCGGGCGCGTTCGGATCCTTGGGCAGTTCCAAGCCTACTGGCTTTACAGGTACGACGGTCCGCAACCAGATCGGTATGAGTACGGACTTGGATGGATTTGGGGTTGGCACCACGCAAAGTTTTGACTACTTCATGCTAGGAACTCCGTTCGTCGGTTGGTACGCTGGCTACAAGGTTTCTGGAGACGCAACAACCGGTCGGAACTACACCGACAACAACCCGCCGATCATGTTCGTCGGTGAAGACATTGCAACGACCATCGCGAATACGTCTTCCGCGAGCGCCTTGTCGGCGACAACCAGCGGCACCCTGGGGGGGGCGCTGCAGATTGATCAAGCGATCAGTCTGGGCGTGGACAACAAGTGCTTTTCGATTGTTGCCACGTTGAAGAATGTCAGCGGAAGTTCCATTGATAATGCGCGCTACATGTGGGTGGTGGATCCCGACAACGTTGTTGATTTTGAGGTTGTGGCAGATGCCAGCAGCTTTGTTGCATCGGATCAAAATCCGGTTCCAAAGGAAGAGAGCCCGGTGACTGGTCTGGAGCCCGAGATACCGTCCGACCCGTCAGAAGAGTCCGAACTGTCGGTTGAACTTCCCGACGGCGTTTCAAGTTCGGACTGGTCCGGCATTCTTGCGGAGTACGAAAAGAATCAACTTGTGGCACATCCGGTCGAAGGCCAGCCCGGAGTTCTGGAAGCGCGCAATCCGGGGCAGCAATGGTTGACGACGTTCGATGGCGCCGGATTCCTGGTGGAACCGGACGGAGCAGGCTGGCAGTGGGGCCTTGATCTGCTGGACTACGGTTTTGAAGGAAACGAGGTATCGGCCACAGGCGTCGCGGGAGTGACGGCGGACGGACAGCGCGTGACCTACGGTCTGGGTTCGGCATTGGAAGAATGGTTCATCAATGGCACGAGCGGCCTCGAACATGGCTTTACGGTGAACGAACGTCCGGCGGGCGAAGACGGGCCGTTGCTTCTGGATCTGGCGGTGCTGGGCGGTTTGCATCCGGAGGTGCTGGCGGATGGGAGTGGAGTCCGGTTTGTGGATGATCAGGGGGCGACGGTTGTCAATTACACGGGGTTGAAAGTCTGGGACGCGAACGGCCAGGTTTTGGAAGCCGAATTCGAGCCGGCGGGAAAAGGCCTGCGCCTTGCGGTTCAGGAAAGCGGCGCGGTTTACCCGCTGACCATCGACCCCACGGCTCAGCAAGCCTATCTCAAAGCCTCGAATACGGGAGCGGGCGACAATTTCGGCTTTTCGGTCGCGGTGTCCGGAGACACGGTGGTGGTCGGAGCTTATAATGAGGACGGCAGCGCGACCGGGGTCGATGGAACGAGCGACGAGAGCGCCGCTGGTTCCGGCGCGGCCTATGTGTTTGTTCGGAGCGGGACGACTTGGACCCAGCAGGCCTATCTGAAGGCTTCGAACAGCCAAGCGGGCGACCAGTTCGGCTATTCGGTTTCTGTTTCAGGGGATACGGTGGTGGTGGGTGCTTATTTAGAGGACAGCAACGCGACAGGGGTAGGTGGTGATCAAAACAACAACAGCGCGAGTAATTCTGGTGCGGCGTACGTATTTGTGAGGGCGAATAATGTCTGGAGTCAGCAGGCCTATCTGAAGGCTTCGAACAGCGGAGCGATGGACCTGTTCGGCTATTCGGTTTCTGTTTCAGGGGACACGGTGGTGGTGGGTGCTTATCAAGAGGACAGCAACGCGACAGGGGTAGGTGGTGATCAAAACGACAACAGCGCGGGTAATTCTGGTGCGGCGTACGTATTTGTGAGGGCGAATAATGTCTGGAGCCAGCATGCCTATCTGAACGCTTCGAACAGCCAAGCGAGCGACTTTTTCAGCCGTTCGGTTTCTGTTTCAGGGGACACGGTGGTGGTGGGTGCTGATGGAGAGGACAGCAACGCGACAGGGGTAGGTGGTGATCAAAACGACAACAGCGCGAGTCTTTCTGGCGCGGCGTATGTATTCTCGCCCGATACCACAGCGCCGACGGTCAGTTCGGTGACTTCGTCGGCGTCGGATGGGAGTTACAAAGCCGGGAGCGTCATCAGCATCCAGGTGAATTTCAGCGAGAGCGTGACGGTGACTGGTACGCCGCAATTTGCTGCTCCTCATTTGGATCCTTTTGAGGCGGTTGAAGTGGAGGAATTGACGTCCGGATTTACCTCGGATTTTGGGGTTCAGGATACGGTTTTTGGAGCCTCCAACGACCCTCTTGATTTGCTCGAAGGCGTCGCTCTCGAAGAGATTCATTCATCTGAATCGGTGGCTTCGGATACAAATCCGGTCCTTGGGCCGGATAAGATTCATGAATCGGTGGAGCCTGTTGATCGGGTTCTTCTCATCGATTCCCGGGTTCCGAATCCGGCTGAAATTGGATCTGCGGTGCTTCCGGGTACCGATGTTTTTCTTCTGAATTCCGTGGAGGACGGCATGCTCCAGATTGCGACTGCGCTGAAGGATTATTCCGATTTGGCAAGTGTTCAGATTTTCTCCGACGATATGCCCGGCCTTTTGGAGATCGGTCGCGGACCTCCCAATAATCCAGAAAACATTGGGCTTTTCGCCTCTGAGTGGGCTGTTATCGCATCGTCCTTGATCACGGACGGTGTTCTTTTATTGCTTGGTTCCGGCGTTGGAGAAGGAGGGGAAGGACGGGTTTTCGTTGAAGCCATTTCGCGAATGACGGGTGTTGATGTCGCTGTTTATTCGGATCGGGAGGCCGGATACTCTGCGGATGAAAAGTGGAGTTTAGATGCGCAGGCGGGATTGATCGAGTCATCTCCTTCGTTCCCAGATATTTCGGGAAGCAACCTTCAGACGGATGTTCCGGACGGTCTGAGCGCGGACGATTGGCTGGCGATTTCCAATCAAGTCCAACAACTGGAGCTGCGAGTTATGCCGGGACAGGGAGATTCGCAGGGAAATCTCCGGGCGGTTAACGGCCCCCAACAGTTTGGATTGGAGTTTGATGCATCGGGCGTGGCTGTCCGTTCAAATGTCCCGAGCGTTGGGCAAACCACGGGAGCCGTTCTGTTTGGGCTTGAAGGATATGGTTACGGAACCGATCAGTTGGCCCTTGGAAACGTTGATCCGGTGATCAACGGGGATCGAGTGGAATATCGCTTCGGTGATATTACGGAATGGTATGTGAATGGCGAGGCAGGTTTAGAGCAGGGATTTGATTTGGAGAAGCGCCCCGCTGACACGAATTCCAGCGAGTCCGGGACGGTTGAAAGGCCGCTGCGTTTTGACATTGGTTTTCAAACGGTTTTGAGGACGGTAATTGGATCGGACCAACAATCCGTTCAGTTCGTCGATGAAACTGGGATGGCGGTTTATACGTATGACAAACTCTTCGTTTACGATGCCACGGGACGCCAGTTAAAGGCGTGGATCGAACCTGTCGAAGAGTTGGGAACTGAATCCAGAGTAGGAAACTCCGTCGCGATACGTGTGGATGACACCGGTGCGGTCTATCCAATCGTGGTGGATCCGACGTTTAGCCAGCAGCAGCAGTTGACGGCGAGTGATGGGGCCGCCTCTGATAAATTCGGAGCTTCGGTGGCTGTTTCCGGCGACACTGCTATCGTCGGAGCGACGAGCGCTAATTCCGATAAAGGCGCAGCCTATGTCTTTGTGCGAAGCGGAACTACCTGGACGCAGCAGGCGCAATTGACAGCCAGCGACGGCGCGGCGTCGGATAATCTTGGAGTTTCAGTAGCCATCTCGGGAAATACAGCCGTCGTCGGTGCGACTGGTCATAATTCAAGCAGAGGCGCGGCATACGTCTTTGTTCGAAGCGGGACAAGCTGGAGCGAGCAACAGAAGTTGACAGCCAGTACGGCACAGGCCAACGACTTTTTCGGTTCTTCTGTTGCTATCGATGGAGACACAGTGGTCGTCGGCGCGCGAAGCATTAAAACTTCGGGTGGATTCTTTAACGTCGGTGAGAGTTCCGAACGTTCGAATAGGATTCAATTGCGCAGTTTGTCAAGTGCTGGTGGCAACTCGAAAGGAGCGGCTTATGTCTTTGTCCGGGCTGGAACCACTTGGAGCCAGCAACAGAAATTGACCGCAAGCGATGGAGCGAATGGTGACCGTTTCGGCGTTTCTGTCGCAATTTCAGGAGATACAGTTGTTGTTGGAGCCGATGTGAATGCTAGCAATCTGAATTCTACCCTCCCCTATGGCGCAATTTATGTGTTTGTGCGCAGTGGAACAACATGGAGTCAGCAGGCGAAGAAAAGCACCAGCGCCGATCAGGGGCGCTTCGGCAGCGCAGTTACAATTTCCGGCGACACGCTGGTGGTTGGAGCTGGAGTTGAGGACATTCTGATTGGTCCGCCAGTTGGAAGTGATCTGGGAGCGGTTTACATTTTCGTGCGGAGCGGATCGGATTGGAGCCTAGAGAAAAAGTTGATCCCCAGCGATGGAGCGAGCTCGGACCAATTCGGCACTTCTGTTTCAATCTCAGGCAATACTCTGGTCGTAGGGGCGAATGGGGATGACGTTGGCAGCAATTCCAACCAAGGTTCGGCCTACTTGTTTACGCGAAGCGGGACTACTTGGACACAGCAACAGAAATTGACAGCAAGCGATAGCGCTGCCTCCGATGGGTTCGGCGTCTCGGTTGCGATCGATTCTGAGACGATAATTGTAGGAGCTTCCAGCGACGACGTGTCGAGCAATAGTGATCAGGGCTCGGCATATGTCTTCGCAGCCGCGGATACCACGGCACCGACCGTCAGCTCGGTAAGTTCTTCGACATCGGATGGGAGTTACAAAGCCGGGAGCGTCATCAGCATCCAGGTGAATTTCAGCGAGAGCGTGACGGTGACCGGGACGCCGCAGTTGACGCTGGAGACAGGAAGCACGGATCGGATTGTGAATTATGCGAGCGGGAGCGGAAGCGCGAGTCTGACGTTTACTTACACGGTGCAAAGCGGAGATATGTCGTCGGATTTGGATTATGTGGCGACGACATCGCTGGCGTTAAATGGTGGAACAATCAAGGACGCGGCGGGGAATGACGCGACCGTGACACTGGCCAGTCCCGGAGCCGCGAACTCGTTGGGAGCGAACAAGGCGATCGTGATCGATACAACGGTGCCGACCGTGAGCTCAGTAAGTTCTTCGACTTCGGATGGGAGTTACAAGGCGGGCGATCCGATCAGCATCCAGGTGACCTTTAGCGAGAGCGTGACGGTAACCGGGACACCGCGATTGACTTTGGAGACGGGAACAACGGATCGGACGGTGGATTTCGCGAGCGGGAGTGGAAGCACGAGTCTGACGTTTACTTACACGGTTCAGAGCGGAGATACGGCATCGGATTTGGATTACGTGGCGACGACTTCGCTGGCGCTGAACAGTGGAACAATCAAGGACGCGGCGGGGAATGACGCGACCCTGACACTGGCCAGTCCCGGAGCGGCGAACTCGTTGGGAGCGAACAAGGCGATCGTGATCGATACGACGGCGCCGACGGTCGGTTCGGTGAGTTCTTCGACTTCGGATGGGAGCTACAAGGCGGGCGAACCGATCAGCATCCAGGTAACCTTTAGTGAGAGCGTGACGGTAACCGGAACGCCGCAATTGACATTGGAGACAGGAAGCACGGATCGGATTGTGAATTATGCGAGCGGGAGTGGAAGCGCGAGTTTGACGTTTACTTACACGGTTCAGAGCGGAGACACGTCATCGGATTTGGATTATGTGGCGACGACATCGCTGGCGCTGAACAGTGGAACAATCAAGGACGCGGCGGGGAACGATGCGACGCTGACGCTCGCGGGCCTGGGAGCCGCCAACTCGCTGGCAAATAACAAAGCCATCGTCATCGATACTACTGCGCCGAGCATCAGCAGCGTCAGCATTCCCAATGCGACGATGAAGATTGGGGACACCGTGACGGTGACAATCACGGTGACCAGTGACGCGGATACCTACACGCTGGCGACAAGCACGCTGGGCGGGTTCAGCCTGTCGGGGTTGGCGAAAGTGAGCGACACGAGTTACACAGCAAGCTTTACGGTGGCCAGCGGGGGCACGGACGTGGCGGCGGGATCGGACATTTCCGTGAGCGTGGTGTTGAACGACAGCGCGAGCAATGCGAACAGCGCGTTCACCACAGCGATCAGCCAGAACGCGGACCGGATCGATGCCAACCGCCCGGCGATCAGCAGCGTGAGCATTCCCAATGCGACGATGAAGATTGGGGACACCGTGACGGTGACAATCACGGTGACCAGTGACGCGGATACCTACACGCTGGGCACGAGCACGGTGGGCGGATTCAGTCTGTCGGGACTGAGCAAGTCGAGCGACACGAGTTACACCGCGAGCTTTACGGTGACGAGCGGGGGCACGGACGTGGCGGCGGGCTCTGACGTTCCCGTGAGCGTGGTTTTGAATGACAGTGCCAGCAACGCGGCCACCGCCTTCACGACGGCCATCAGCCAGGGCAATGACGCCCTTGACGCCAATCGCCCGGCGGTGACGGACGCCAAGATCTCGATCAGCGGAGCAACAGGAACCGGTGGAGCCTATAAGATTGGGGACACAGTCACAGCCACCTGGAACAACACGAGCGCCACCGGAGATGCCAATACGGATACGATCTCGGCGGTGACGGTGAATTTCAGCGCGTTCGGAGGCGGAACAGGGGTTAGCGCCAGCAACAGCAGCGACACATGGACGGCGACTTACGTGATTGTGTCGGGATCTGTGGATGGCACGAGTTTGAACGTTTCGGTTACGGCAACAGACAACGCCGGGAATTCCACGACGACTGCCGATTCGACGGGTGCGACGGTGGATAATGTGGCGCCAACGGTGACGGACGCCAAGATCTCGATCAGCGGAGCGACTGGAACCGGTGGAGTCTATAAGATTGGGGACACGGTCACAGCCACCTGGAACAACACGAGCGGCACCGGAGATGCCAATACGGATACGATCTCGACGGTGACGGTGAATTTCAGCGTGTTCGGAGGCGGAACAGCGGTTGCCGCGAGCAACAGCAGCGGCACCTGGACGGCCACTTTGGCCATCACCGAGGATGGCGGAGGTGTGATTGAGTCGAGCAACTTGAATATCTCGGTGACCGCAACGGACAACGCGGGGAACGCGACGACAACGGCGGACACGAGCAACGCGACTTTGGATAATCACACGCCCGCGGCGCCGTCGAACCTGGATCTGACGGCTTCCAGCGACAGCGGGATCTCGAGCACGGACAACATAACGAATGACAACAGGCCGACAATTGATGGGATCGCCGAAGCGAATAGCAGGGTGGAGTTGTTCTATTCCGGGACCAATTCGTTGGGGACAGCGACAGCGGACATCAGCGGGAGCTGGACATTGACGGTGGGGACGTTGTCGGATGGGACCTACAGCGTCACGGCCACGGCGGCGGATTCCGCCGGGAACACTAGCGCCGCATCCGATGCGCTCTCATTGATCGTGGACACGGGCGCGCCGGGCATCAGCGGTATCACCGATCAAGTCATTAACGAGGACAACGGCACGGGAGCGGTGACGTTCACGGTGAGCGACGCTTTGGCAGCGGCGGTGACTTTGAGCGTTGCCTCGACTTCCAGTGACACCACGTTGGTTCCTCTGGTGAACATTGTTTTGGGCGGGGGAGGGGCGACCCGAACTATGACCGTCACGCGATCGGCGGATCTGCACGGCTCCGCCACGATTACACTGACGGTTGCTGATCCCGCCGGAAACAGCAGCAGCAGGGCGATCCAGGTGACGGTGAACCCTGTCAATGACGCGCCCAGTTTCGTCACCGGCGCCGATCAAACGGTCTTGGAGGACGCCGGAACGCAAACCGAAGCTAATTGGGCGAGGAGCCTAAGCACCGGCCCAAGCAATGAGTCGAGCCAGACCTTAACTTTCCAAGTCAGCAACGACAGCACCGCGTTATTCTCCGTCCAGCCCGCCATTACTTCAAATGGAACCTTGACCTATACGCCGGCAGCCAATGCGAACGGCATCGCCACGGTGACCGTGAGCTTGACCGACGATGGCGGAACGGCCAATGGAGGGGTGGATACCAGCGGGGCAGAGACCTTCACGATCACCGTGACGGCGGTGAACGACGTGCCTGGTTTTGTCAAAGGCTCCAGCCAGACTGTCTTGGAAGATTCCGGTGCGCAGAGTGTCGCAAATTGGGCGACAGGCATGTCTGCCGGACCGGCCGACGAATCGGGCCAGACACTCACATTTCAGGTGACCAACGACAACGACGAAATCTTTTCCGTGCAGCCGGCCATCGATTCCGCGGGAATGCTGACCTACACTCCCTCGTCGGATCGGTACGGGAGCGCAACGGTGACGGTGCGATTAAGAGACAGTGGCGGCACAGTTCAAGGTGGAATCAATTTAAGCGCGGCTCAGACGTTTTCATTGAATGTAACTCCGGTCAATGACGCGCCGGTTGTGAATGCTATTTCCGATCTCACGGTGCCCGAAGATTCGAGTGAGAAGAGCGTGACCATTACTGGAATTGGAGCGGGCGGCAGGTTCGAAAACCAGCGATTGAGTGTTTGGGTTGATTCGAGCAACCCATCGCTCGTGCCCCCACCGAGCATGATCTATCCGGGATTCGGCGACACGGCCGTTCTGAAATTTCGACCGGCGGCGGATGCAAATGGAACGGTGACTATCTTCGTTGCGGTTTTTGATGACGGCGGTCTGGAGAATGGAGGCGTTGACAGCTTAACGGAGAGCTTTCAGATTACGGTCACGCCGGTCGGCGACCCGCCGACCCTGACCTCGGTAATCCCGATCGACGGAGCGTTGGAGGACGCATCGTTTGAGATTGTTTATCAGGTTCTCGCGAACGCGAGCGATGCGAGGGATATTGACGGTGACGCGATCTCCTTCAGGGTCGAAAATGTCCTCAGCGGAAGCCTGCGGAAGGGAAATGAAGCGATCGCGCCTGGATCAACGTTGATAAGTTCCGGTGAATCGGTCGCCTGGAATCCACCGCCCAATGCGCACGGGACGCTGGATGCTTTCTCCGTTCGCGCGTTTGATGGAGGCATGGCTTCGGATCGAGACGTCGTTGTGAGGATAGTTACGGCGCCGGTGAACGATCCGCCCCTTTTGGAGGCAATCGGCGATCAAGGAATTCTTGAAGACTCGCCGTTGGTGCTGGAATTGAAGGCGTCGGACTTGGAAACACCGGCTTCGAGACTGCGGTTTGACGTTCGTTCGTCGAACAGCGATCTCTTGCCGGAATCCGGTTTGTTTTTTTCAGAAAGCGGCGGTTCCGGGTCAATGGTTGTGCTGGTGCCGGCATCGGATCAGAACGGAAGTGCACCGGTGACGGTGACGGTGACGGACGAGGGAGGCCTGGAATCTGTCCAATCATTTGTCCTTGTGGTTGAGCCTGTGAATGACGCGCCGCGGTTTGTGGTGGGTGCGGACGAAGTCATCCATGAGGACGCTGGACAGCGGACGGCCGCGGGCTGGGCGACGAACATCGAGCCCGGACCGGACGATGAAGCCGATCAGAAAGTGGAGTTTGTGGTTTCGGTGGATCAGCCGTGGCTGTTCTCCGAACCGCCGGGCTTGAGCGCGAATGGCACGCTGAGTTACACGACGTTCACGAATGCGTTTGGCCAAGCCACAGTTACGGTGAGTTTGCGTGACGACGGAGGAATGGCAAATGGCGGGCGCGACATGAGCACTCCTGAAACGTTCACGATACGGATTGAACCCGTAAACGATCCCCCCGCGCTTTCGGACATCATTCCGTTGAAAGGCGCCACGAATGGAGTTCCGTTAATCATTGATTACTTCACGCTGGCGGCGGCATCTAGCGCCACGGATGATGATGGAGATCCGATCTATTTCCAGCTCGACGAGTTATTAGGTGGCAGGCTTACCCAAGAAGGTGCTGCGCTTGTTCCGAATCAGTCGTTGTTGCGTCCGGAAGAAGCCTGGGTGTGGACACCGGACCGGCACGGGATTGTCGATGCCTTCACGGTAAAAGCTTTTGACGGAAGCGACGTGTCAGCCACGAACGCGCTTGTCAGGATTGAGGTGGCGAGCCAATCGCAATTCAAGATAGTGGCAAGCGATGGCGCGTCCGGAGATTTTTTTGCGTTTCCCCTTTCCATTTCGGGAGAAACGGTTTTGGTTGGCGCTTATCGAGCCAATGGGCTGGGGCGCGAAGGGAGCGGGGCTGCCTATGTCTATCAATTGGGGGAGGAGGGGACGAATTGGGTCGAACAGGCTAAACTGGTGCGGCAGGACGGGAGCCCGGGTGATTGGTTCGGATACGCCGTTGCGATTTCTGGAGATACACTCGTGGTAGGAGCGTCGCAGGCAATGGTGTCCGGCGAGGAGCTGGCCGGAGCGGCATTTGTGTATGAACGAATCGGAACGAACTGGTTTCAACAGGCTCGGCTCACGGCAAGCGACGGCGGAACGCTGAGCCGATTTGGATCGGCTGTTGCCCTGGACGGGGGGACGATTGTCGTGGGAGCACGCCAGGCCACGGTTGCCGGAAAGGAGCTCGCGGGTGCGGCCTATGTGTTTGACCGAGACGGAACCAATTGGGTCGAGCAGGCAAAACTGGCGCCCGAGGACGGAAAGGCTGAGGACTGGTTTGGCGGCGCTGTTTCGATTTGGCGGAATACCATTGTTGTTGGCGCATTTTCGGCAGACGTTGCCGATCGTCTTGATGCGGGCGCGGCCTATATCTTTAACCGAAACGGCGGTGACTGGACGCAGGAGGTGAAGTTGATCGCCAGCGATGGAGGTTCGGCTGATCACTTCGGATCGGCTGTGGCCGTTTCGGGAGATACTGTTGCGGTCGGCGCATTCTTGGCTGATGTATCCGATCGATTGGACACGGGCGCAACGTATCTTTTTTCGCGCCAGGGTGGGATTTGGCGGGAAGAAGCCAAATTGACCGTGGCAGATTCCGCCTCGATGGATTGGTTCGGATCGTCCGTGTCTCTATCCGGCGATACGGTTGCTGTCGGCGCGTCTCAGGCGGACCAGTTGGGCGAGCGAAATACGGGAGCGGTGTACGTTTACGAAAGGGAGGGGGCGATTTGGGCGGGGCCGATCAAGTGGGTTGCGAACGATGCGGCAACCGATGATCGCTTTGGAACTTCCGTCGCGGTGTCGGGATCGTATGCCGCCGTCGGAGCGTTTCTCGCCGAAATTGATGGAGCTACCCACTCCGGGGCGTGTTACGTCTTGACGCTCCGACAACCGGAGCTTCCGTCGGTTGAAGGAGGAGGTTTTGTTCCTGATCCTGCGAACAGTGTCTCTGTTGCATCCGTCAGGGAAGTTGCTCCATCGGCCATTCCGACCACCCCCGAACAGGCGTTCCGCCTTTACAATCCCACGTTTTCGTCCAAACACGGCATTAGCATATGGTTGTCGGCGCCCATCGGACAAAAAGTGCAGCTTCAAGTATCCGAAGACTTTGAGCGCTGGACGGTAATACAGGAAGTGACGGTCGATTCTCCGATGTTTGAATTTCTCGATTCGCAAGTGGAGTTCGTCCCGAAAAAAATCTACCGTCTCGTGCCGATCTCCAAGGAAGTCCGGTAGCGTCCGACTGGAGCTGCGTATCAGGGGATCTTTTTCCTGGCTTGATCGAGAATCTCAGATGCATTTGAAATGAATGCCTCGAGCTGTTGACTCACCAAGGCGCTCTCGGACTGGTGCATGGCGAATTGAACACCGATTTGCGAGTGTGATCCCAGAAGAACGTCACCGGTTCCCTGCACAGGGCCAATCCAGCCAGAGCGTGTCTAAAAAGTAGGGGCCGAAGAAGGCTCACTTCTTCAACTGCCAAGCTGGCCGATTTCATCCTGATGGATCCTCCACATCAGAGCCTCGGAGTCCCGGTCCCCGATTGTATGGAACAGTTCGGCATACGCCTTCGAGTAGTCGAGGTTGGCCTGTTCAAACGTGAGGGAGAGATGGCTGACATAATCGAGCGGGGTATCCATCTGTGACATGGTTCTCCAAAAAAAACCGGTGACCGGGTATTGCCCGAAAGCGACTCCGAGCTGTTTCATCCGGTTGATATAAATCCGGGTATGTTCCTGTTCGTCGCGCAATGTCTGCAACAGACCCCTGCGAAAGGATTTTGGCGCGTGTGGGAATCTCAGCAACGCCAGCGCCATCAGTTCGGTAGCCAGACCCTGTTCGAAAAGCCTTTCTGAAGAAA
>JAQBVM010000076.1 GCA_027623095.1 Verrucomicrobiota bacterium | reverse complement strand
CATGAGCGCCACCGCGTCGCGGTCACCGAGCGCCTGCTTCAGCTTGGTGGACCCGACAATGTCCGTGAACAGAAGCGTGACCAGCCCCGTCCGGTACTTGTGCCGGAATTGCTCCACTTGCGCGCGGTGGTCCAGTGCGATCTGCAAATTCATGGGTCTTCAACAGGTTAGCAAATGCCTTCGTGGAGAGAAGCAGAAAAACGCCGATCCGCAACAAAACGCTGGTTTGTTACGGGTTCAAAGCTTACATTCCTTTCGCGATGATTACCGATGAGATCAAAGAGCTGGTACATGCGGAACCATTCAGACCCATCCGTATTGTGTTGACTGATCGGCAGGCGTTTACGGTGGCTCACACCGATTACCTGATGGTCAGTCCGGATCGGCAAACGGTGCTGCTGTACGACGAGCACAACCGCTTCAAGATCATCAATGCTCAACAGATAAAATTAGTTGAGCCAGTCGAGCTGTCGGCTTCAGGAAGCGCTTCTTAGAATCTCAGCGGACAGCGGCGGTGAACAGCACCGACAGCAACCCCATGCGGCGACAGCATCTGGACCAAAAGGCGAATTTCACCGCGTCCAAAGGCCGCGAAACAGGGGGAATCGCCCGGCGTCTCGATTTCCTCGGCGTCGGCGAAGCGGGTGAGGGTTTGCCGGCCGAGTTGCCGACGTACTTGCAACAAGTTCGGGCCAGCTTGATCGCCAGTTGCCGCCGCGCCGCAACCGAGTCCATGAGATCCGTGAACACGAGCGTCACCAGGCCCGTGCGGCGCCGGCGCTGAAACGCCTCCACGCGCTCGCGGTGCTCAGGTGCAAGTTCGAGGTTCATGGTTTGATTGAGGTTAGCATGGCCAACTTCGACCAGCAGCCGAAAAAACCGGACGAAACAGTCGCCGTACGATGCTCGGCCCGATTTACTTTACCGGCCCGAGGTACCGATCCAGCCATGCTAGAGTCTCTTTAAGCAGATCACTTCGGGGCATCGCATGGCCCGTGTCATAGATCAAGTGGCGTTTATCCTGGGCTGGTGTGCCAAGCAGCCGAAACATGGGAAGTTGTGAGGACTCGACCGGGAAAGCGAAGTCGTATCGACCATTGAGCATTAAGGTCGGGATCGTCACGTGGGGCGCAAAATTGATTTGATCCACCTCCGGCAGTGTCCTTTGCATCCAGAAGCCACCGACCGCGAGAACGCTGACTTTGATCCGCGGTTCCACGGCGAGGAGAACTGGGCCCAAAGTCCCACCCCAACTAAAGCCGAAGTAGCCGAACTTCTCGGGGTCAATGTCCTTTCGTGCTTGGAGATAATCAATCGCTCGGCCCAAGTCCTTCGACCATGCGATGACGTGGTCCCGATAGAAGGTGGTGGGCGAGGGACGATCCGATTTGAGACCGTCTCCTCGTTCATAGGTGCTTTTGTAAACGGGATACAGCACCGCCCGTCCGCTTTGCACGATGAAGTTGATACTGTGCAGTGTGTGCAGTGGCAGAAACTTGGCTTCACTCGAACGTTGGACCATGGCGCCTGACCCTGGGAAATAGAGAATCGTTTGATACGGCGGAGCGGATTTCCTCGGGAGAAACAGGTAAGCGATAACCTGCTCATTGCCGTAAGCCGCGTTGAATCTTACTTTCTGCATTTTCCAGTCTCCCGATGTTTCGTCAACCGACTCCACCGTGGCGTTGAGCTCGGTTTTGTCGTAAGAGAACGCGCTTCGGTAAACTTGGAAAATCTCATCCGTGACCGGCTTTTCCATGGAGTAGTCTCGCAAAGCAACCGGGATGGGATCTGCAGCCGCAGCCGAACTCGGAGTCGAGCCGGGCGATTTCACGCAACGGAATCCGTAAGCCTCGATCCGCTCGAATGCCGACTGGGCATCGGGGACGTTGAACATGTAATTCGGCTCCAGCCACGAACCGCCCAGGATATAACGTTTACCATTGCCACTCTCGTTCCAACACCACTCTTTCACGTTCCCGGCCATGTCGTAGATTCCAACCGAGCTCATGCCTTGATAAGCGCCGACCGGGGCCGTCCCCTGTTCCCCAAAATTGCTCAAGGGAATGATGGAGGAAGCGAAGCGAATGCTCGCGGCTCGGTTCCAATGGAAAATCGTGGGAAGACTCTTCCCGGCGAATTCGCAATACGCTGCGGCCTCGTACCAACTCACTCCAGTCACGGGATAATTCCCCTGTGCTTCGGGATATTTCCCGCTCGCCCAAGTGGAGGGACTCGGCTGGCCGGTTTGGTCTCGGAAAAGTGTCATCGCCTCTTTCCAGGAGAGCGGCTTTCCGCCCTTGATGAACGGCTGTTTCCAATGGTTGGTTGTTAGGTAGCCACCGGCATCGACGAAATCCTGGAACTGACGGTTGGAAACCTCGTATCGATCGATCAAGTAGTCCCCCACCTTCACCAATTCGAGATGGTCAAGACCGGTCAACTGCATCCAGGTCTCGCCATCCGTTACCCGGACCATGCCGGGCGGGATTCCGCTTTCTTCGTCTAACGTGAACCTGTTGGTCATAGTTCCTGAGGTGCCTTCGAAAGCTTGCTCGACGACGGCATAGCCGAGTTTGCGTATTTGCCAGCGATAAAGGCCGCGCGGCATTCGCAGCCCGGTGACGGGGGTCTTGCCGAGATGGGGCCAGTTCGTCGTCGCCACACGGTACTCCCTCGCATAGACATCCGCCCCCGGTGGAACCGTTTCGATGGACACTCGAACTGAGACTCGCCCCAGGAGATTTGTCAGGGCTGGATCTTCCTTTGGGAGGTATCGCCCGGCCTGAATTGCCAGTTCAAGGGCCTCGCTATATTTCTCCGCGTCGGCCAACTGTGCGGCCTGAGGAAGCGCCTGTTCTCGGGCCCAGCGGATTTTGGCGCTGCGGAGGTAAAACCGCATCACTGTAAACGTGAGCGCGACAATGGCCGCTCCCAGCGCCGCCGAACGAATCAGCCGCCAGCGCTGAACCCTCTGCTCTCGCTTGCGCATCACGGCCTGCTCTTGCGTCAAGACGGCCCGGCGTTCAGGGAGGGAACGCAGGTTCTTCGCCAGTTCTCCAGCGATGGCAAAACGATCCTCTGGATGACCGGCAACGCAGTGCTTGAGGTCGTCACGGAGCAGCGGATCGGCGATCTCGTTCTGCCAGTCCGTCGTGAGCGGATACTTCATATCGCCGACGAGCAGTTGGTACAGCACCACGCCCAGCGAGTAGATATCCGAGCGCGTCGAGGCTGATTTGCCCGCAAGAAGTTCCGGCGCCATGTACATCTGCGAACCCGTCTGCGAGGATGAAGACTCCGCCACGATAGTGTGGGTGAAGCCGGCGTTGGTTACGCCCGCCAGCGCTTCCGCCGACACGATCTGGCCGATCCCGAAATCAGTCAGCTTTACCTGAACGGGCAGATGCGGCAGTGAAGCCACGGTCTGATTGCTCGTAGTCCCGGCTTCAGCCGGTTCCCGTTGAGCCGGTACTTTGCGCTCGGAAGATTCGACCGCCCGACCGCCTGAAGGCGGGACTCCAAACGAAACTAGAATATTCCCTGGCTTCACATCGCGATGGATCACGCCCGCGTCATGAGCCGCCTGCAACGCGTCGGCGATCTGCGCCACGATCTCCAGGCGCGCGGCCAGCGGAACCTTTTCCACTCCACCTTGCTCCTCGCACCAGACCTTCAAGTCCTGCCCTTCCACGTGGTCCATCACCACATAGAACGGCGGCTCGTCGAAATACACCTCCAGCAGGCGCACGATGTTCGGATGATCGCCCACCCGCTCCTTGAGAATCCGAAAGAGCGTCATCTCCCGCTTCAAGCTCCGCACCCGGTCCGCCCGGAAACAGAACTTGAACACCCGCCGCTCTTTCATCGTCTGATGCCGGCCCAGCCACACCTCGCCAAAACCGCCTTCCCCCAGCTTTTGTTCCAACACCCATTTCGTGTTCGGCACCAACTGGCCTAAAGCCGGCCGCCACCCCAGCACCGTCTCTTGGTCTCCAACGACTGCCCGGCGCGCTTTCTCCGAATCGGGCGGTTGCTGGAGCGCCGCCAAACTCGCTTCTCCCACTTCGCAAATCTCCACCGGCTCCTCCACCCCCGCCAACTGATAGGTCCCGTGGTTCAACCACGAAAGCGCTCCCAGCCCGGCCATCTCCTCGCCTTTCAAGGCCTGCCGGGCATTGTCAAAGGCCGAGCGCGTCAACAGGATTTGATTGCCCGCCCCCAGCGACATCACTCGCGCGCAACTGTCCACCTGCATCCCATACAAATCGCGCGGCTTTGCCGCCCCTTCCCGCTCCTCGATCACCACTTCTCCAATGTGAATCCCGATCCGATCCTGGATCGTGGGAGCGAATGTCATGGCGGGAGTCGCCCGCACTTGCGACGAGTTGGAGACACTCCCCTCACCCTGCCCTCTCCCCTCGCCGCGAGGGGAGAGGGTGTCCGAAGGACGGGTGAGGGGTGTTTCGGAGTTCGGACCGCTTGCCTCGGCCAACACGCGCAACCGCGCTTGTAGCAACAACGCAAATCGCACCGCATCCGACGGCTTGACGAAGACCAGGAAAAAAGAATCCCCCGCCGTACTGATCTCCTGGCCGTCCGGGAACTGGCTGAGAATCTCCCGCACCAGCGAATGGTGATGGTGCATGAGCGCCACCGCGTCGCGATCACCCAGTGCCTGCTTCAGCTTGGTGGAGCCAACAATGTCCGTGAACAGAAGTGTGACCAGCCCCGTCCGGTACTTGTGCCGGAATTGCTCCACTTGAGCGCGGTGGTCCAGTGCGATTTTCAGGTCCATCAGTGCGCGGGATGATAGCGGACGCCTTCATTGGGAAAAGGATAAAAGAGGACTCCATGACGCAGCATCTCCGCCCAAGACTGCGTGCGCCAGAGGTTCAGCACACCTTGCCATTAGCCGCGAAATGTGGCGGTTGACGACAAGGTGTCAGTTCCTAGTTTCTAACACTTGATGGCGAGCTGAGCAGCCGTCAGGGTCGATCCGTGGATCGCAAACGTCTCTGAAAGCGCCGCAAAGAGGGCGGAAGGCGGAAATATTGAACAAACTAGGAACTGACATCTTTTCGTAATCACATCAGACCGTTCTTAAAAGAAGGCAACAAAGAAATCGAAGGCTTTGTAAACTTCATTGCCTTCCGGGCAGTGATGCGCAGCTTCGCATCCAAAGGGCTGATCTTGGGAAGCACATGTAATAGGATGCACCAAAAGCCAGCAGTTCTCATTTTGCGGAGCGCGGCTGTGTGCCTCATCGTTACCCACAAATATGCTCACTAGACAAAGGCCCCCGTTGGCGCGTTCCACATGGCGGCAGGGCGGTCTGTCCTCAGCATGTCCCAGAGATAAGTGGAACGAGCAACTGATTCGTATTCTTAGATAGGAGACGAGGACCTGACTCGCTTCCCACGTGGCGGAGGTCACGAATCTCTGACTTGGAGTCCGCTCCGGCGGACGACTGAACCGCAATCAAAGGAGAAAGTGAGACTCCTCACGTCCTCTCCTACGGTCGAGGTTGGAGAAGCGGGTGCAATGATTGGGGGTTGCGCGTTGATGCGCATCTTCAATGTTTCAAGGTGGTTTGCTGGTGGGTAAAGGTGTGGGAGATAGACGCGCCTTTACCCATTCGCAAAGCGACTAGCCAGGCGCGCGTGAGCGTTTTCGGGGAGGGGGAGGCCTGGCGGGCGAGTTTCCGGTGATCTTGCGATCTGCAACGAGGGCGGCCAAAATCATCAATCCTTCCGCCAGCACTTTGGCCCCGGGATGGCCATCCCTCTTGCGCGCCCAGAATCCGGCCAGCATTGCGACGATCAGGTTCGCCTGAAGAAGAGTCAGTGCGTTCGGCTTGGAAGGCGCCTCGCCTGGGTGCTCTGCCCGCTTCTCCTGCTCTTTTACTGGCGGTTCATTCGCAGCGGGGCCGGCTTCTTGAGATTGAGCGTGCCGCGGGATCTTTTTTTTATAGTCCTCCAATACCGCCAGCTCCTCCTGAGAGTAAAAGGTTGAGGCAGGCAAATCAGGGTGTTCTTTGCCTAATGAGCCAATAACTCCCTCCGGGCAGCGGATCAGATAACGCAGTTGAGCACCGCATATCGGCGCCGCTTTCAAGGGATGCTCGCGAATGATCAGGCGATTCCAAAGCAAGTGGTCGGGATCTTCCTGGCCGTGGATGAGTTGCAGGTTGATTTCGGTGGAAGCCGAAAGCCGGGGAAGCGCAGGCAAGTTTTCTTTATCGTCACGCAGCTTGCGGGGAAGGGTGCGGGCACCGCATCTCAAGGGCGGAGTTAAGCGCACCGTTCCCAGCTTCTCCAAACGGTTGAGAGCAACGTTGGCCGAAGACAGGCAGAATTCACCTTTGCGGTTGCGGCAGGAAGTTCGAAAGGGACTCAAGATGCTGGAGCCGATCGAAAGTTATTGGGCTTTTCCGGGTCGGACGGTGTTCGGGCAGATCGTTCGGGTTTACAACCAGGAAGAATTCCGGAAGCTTGCGCACGTGATTCAAAGGGTCGTTCGCGCGCTTGTTAACCAGTCCTACCGCAAGCGCGCCCTGACGATGGAAGATCTGGACGAAACGGACGCGGAGATTCCCGATATCCAGTCCTCCGGGAACGCGCGCGGAACAGGCCTCGTCGAACGCCCCTATTTCGAAGTATTGGTCGTGGATGACACCACACACGAGGGCGAACAGGCCCTGCGCGAGGGATTGAGCGCAGCGCGCCGGCAGGAGGACCCGTTCCTTTACGAAGCGGTGGTTGTGCCCAGCTTCGAGGACGCGCTGATCGCGGTATTGATGAACTGCAACATTCAATCGGTGGTCGTCCGCTACGGCATGCCATTCCGGTCGCGCCACCAGTTGGAAGTGCTGAAGCATTGCCTTCACGGGCTCGACGAAGAGCGGCTTGAAGCGCTTGATCCCTCGGAACGCGCCATGAGGCTCGGCCAGTTGATCAAAGAGCAGCGCCCCGAACTCGACGTTTACCTGGTCACCGACGTTTCACTGGAAGACACCGCTGGCGAGCGCAGTTCGGTTTTCCGCCGCGTCTTTTACCAGCAGGAGGATTACCTCGAGCTGCACTTGAGCCTGCTCCGTGGCGTTCGCAGCCGTTTCAATACCCCTTTCTTCAAAGCGTTGCGCACCTACGCCGAGCAGCCGACCGGCGTGTTCCACGCGCTGCCAATCTCGCGAGGCAAATCGATCATCAAGTCCCACTGGATCCAGGACATGGCCCGGTTCTACGGCATGAACGGCGACGAACTGGTTGGGCTGCCCATTGAAGTGGTGTTCGGATTCATCCGCGTGGCCACCAACCCGAGACTGGATTGGAAGAACCCGCTGCTCACCGCTTGAACAATTATTATGTGCATGAATTGCCCCGGTGTTTTTAAGATCATTATTTCGCTGCCAACTTGTTGGTTGCTATTTGGTTTGAAACGATTTTCTCCGGCCAGTGCGTTGCACACATCCGCATTTCGCAATATGCGATTTGCTGGATGGCGGACACTCCGCTATCGACGTTGACCTGCGGAATGTGGCATCATCGCTGCCATGAATTCCCTAACGAGACAAAGATCGAGACGAGACCTTGAACCGTTGCACCGTTCCGCTCGGGATGAAAGCTCCTTGTGCAAGGGTTTCACGCTGATTGAGCTGCTGGTGGTGATTGCCATAATCGCGATCCTGGCGGCAATGCTCCTGCCCGCACTGGCCAGCGCCAAGGAGCGTGCCAAGCGAACGACCTGTATCAACCATCTGAAACAGATTGGCCTGGCGATCAGCATGTACACAGGTGATTTCGATGATCGATTACCGACGCCGTCATGGACCGACAACCTCAATGCGAATGTGGACTGGGCTTATGATCTGTACACGGGGTCCATCAATGCCGCCGGAGCCAGGAATCTCGGCTACCTTTTGGAAGGCAACACCATTTCCAATCCGAGGATCTTCTACTGTCTAAGCGGCGTGAACGTGAAGGCCGGGACCGATCCATTCCTTTTGGCACGAACCTACGAAGCTTATGAGGCCCCCAACGGCAGTTGGCCCTCGTTCAACGGCAACAGTCGTGTGCGCGCGGGTTACTCTTATTTTCCACAATCCGGAACCAAGACCCTGAGCACCCGGACCATAGCTTCGAAGGAACCGTTCAACCCGCCCGCCTTCGCGACCAAGTCGTTCGAACTAACCGCCCAATACGCGGTCGCGTCCGACTTGCTCTATCGCCTGGACATGGTCACGCATCGCTCGGGTGTGAAGAAAGGCCTGGCCCTCAACGCATTGTTCGGCGACATGCACGTACGCACCCAAACCAAGCCGGCGCTTTTCGATCAAGCCACGGTTTGGACCAGCACGATGAACGGTCAGGTTGGCGGTGGTGGAATCGAGGACAAAGGCGACAACTTCCGCTGGTTGATAATGAATTTCGAACCTTGAGCCAACCCGCCTGTGTCCGATCAGGCGCCTTGCCGTGACGTATCCACCGAACTAATGAAAGCCGGCTGTGTGCAACGCACCAGCCGCAGCACCGTCCTTCAACCCAGACAGTTTGAGCGGAGCGTCCAGTTTTTACGGGAATGCGATAGGCACGTGTCATGAATCGCTTCAATAAGCGCCGCGCGTCCTCCTGCGGTCGCGTGCTCTCCACCTCAACAATGAAATCCCGGGTACGCGGCGCGAATCGAAACCGATTTCTTCGCTCGGATACATTCTCTGACGGCGCCGCGATTTCGAGCATGACGCCGGGTTCGCAGGATTCCGCGCTCCGCATTGAATGGTTGTCAAACAGCAGTCGGTAACCCGCTCCGGTGGTTTTATCGTCCAGCGGCCCCTCCACTTCCATCCATTGCACCGCGTACCCGGGAATCCCGTCGGATTGCGCGAGTGGATTGACGTACTGCTCGTCCGTTCCGGTCGATGATCGCCCGTTCCGAATGCTCGAGTGTGGCCGCCAGTCCCCGGATGAATGCTTCCAGTTCAGAGGGTTTTGGCCGTGCCATCTGTTTCGGGGGCATTTCACCCTCCCGAACCCTGTCATGTACACGGACTCGCATTGCAAAATTCGCTTCATCGTTGGGGTCATATGCAAGGCCATACTTATTGCAATGTAGTTTCAAACGTTTTCCCGGATCCCAGGCTGCGCGTTGGAACTTTCTGGTGAAAAGCAGAACGGGGGACACCGACTATCGTTCCCAATCCGTCCAGGTCACAAGGTCACCGAGAGACGGGCGGCCATCATGGCGCCACGTCAGCGGCGGTTTTTGCATCTGACCGATCGCGCAGATCCTTGTGGCGCCCCAGTTTGCGAATTCCAGTGCGATCGACTCGGCGCGCGGCCCTGTTGAGGCCAAACCCACCGTCGAGATATTCTTTCGAACCGCATCCGCTCCTTCGATTGCCTGTTTCAAACCCGTGACGCCTTTCACATAGACAAAGCGGTTTAAGCACGAGACCTGGAATAGCGGGTCCGCCTCATAGACGACTGTCCAGGATGTCGATTCGGGACTGGACCAAAGCACTGTTTCCGGCGAGTTCGAAGCCCGCAGTTCATAGAACGACCGGCGGGTCGCGATCGTCGAGGCCTGATCTGTCGGAAGCGGACCTCGCGGTTCACTCTGCTCCAGCTTTTCCAATTCCCCCGCCAGCGCCTCGGCAAATTGCACGGCAGAAACTCGGCCACCGTGCTCCACATAAAAAACGTGAGGCGAAAGACATCCGAGTTGATTCCAAGCGACCACGTCGGCCGCCGCCCGCCCGGCAAGATCCGACAGTCTTGAAGAGGCAAGCGATTCGACGGTCACATAGCCGAAACTCACGCGGTGGCCATAACCCAAAAATCGACCCCGCCCTGGCAGTCGCTGCCGGATTGCGGTAAGCGTTTCGTCCGAGCCGCTGGCAATCACACAATCTGATTTCTCAAACAGCACAGACTCTAAATGCTTGTCTCCGCCGCGCCATTCCACAATTTCGAGACAGGCTCCGAGTTTCGGCGCAACTTCGTATAAAGAGTGCGCAAAGAGACGCGGAAGAAATGTCGAACCCGAAGCGCACTTCACGAGCTGCGCGGAACGCGCTAACATTCCAAACACGATCATTAGTATCGTCGCATTCGGAATCGAACCCGCGGCAATCTGCGCGATCAATTCGGGCCCGCGCGCTAATGCCGCGTGCCGGGTCCTGCTCCCCGATCTGGAATCGGCAAATCCATCGAGCCGGTTCAATTCTCCCAGATCTTGTATGATCAATTCCTCGAGCGATTCGCGGTTTAACGTTTCAAATAGAGCGTCGAGTCCGTTTGCAAGAGTCTGCCGCGAAAAACCGGTCACCTCGGGTCCTTGATCGAGCGCATATTTCCGATGCGGAAAATTGGCGTTCAGCCAGTCGTGTCCCAATTGGTCGAACATCGAGATCAGTTTCTCAGTGGTCCATTCCGGCAAATAGTTCTCACCATTCCGAATCAGCGTGTCACATGCATCTGAAAGCATGGAGTGTGTGATCTCGGCGCCAAAAGGCAAATCGGCGAGAAAATAATGTGGCAGGTCCAATTGCACGCACATGTTTAGCGAATATCGGATCTCTGCGACAACCACCGAATGGAACAATCGTTGATCACCGCTCAAACCGCCATCAGCGAACATCCCCGCGGTTCAGACAATTCGGCGCGTCCGATCAATTCGAACGCGTCACCTCGCCGGACTCCAAGATCCTCGGTTTGAATCCCCATCACGGAGCGCGCATTCGCCAAATCAAACACTCGAATGAGCCCCTGCTCCCCATCTCCAACTTCGTCCCCCGTCTCCGGCGAAACCACGCAGGCCGCGGCCCAAGGGGGAAACCTAAAGAAACCGCCTCGGAGGTAGGCCTGAGAACTCAATTCGCTCATTCCGTATTCAGAAATAATCTTCGCTTCGGAAACTCCAAGGCAGGTTTCGATCAGCGAATGCAATTCGCATTTTGTCAGAGTTCGAGATCGGCCTTTGTAGCCGCCTGTTTCCAAAACCTTGGACCCAACGGGCAGCTCAAGCCGCCGATGCTGGCTCGCAACGAAATCCAACAAGTGCACATATGAAAAAGCGGTTCCCAAAACGATCACGGGTGTGGAATGAAGTATTGCATTTTCCAGTGCTGCAACGACTCGTGAAGAGTTAACAGTCCACCCACATTGCGAATCAGCGTCACCCGCAAAAACCGAGTCGCAATCCCCGAAAACACGCTTGATGGTTTCGAACATGTGAACGAGCGAAGAATTCGGTGCTTGCTCAGCAGCAGGAGTGAGAATAACGAATCTTCGCTTTTCAGAAGGCGCAAGCTCGCCCACAAAGGGATCGCAGTTCGATCCTAGATCACTGACTCGCAAGGCGGTATCTTTGAAATTCAAGAAGCAATGGGAAAACCATCTGAGAAGCGCCGACTCATAGAGACCCAGCGAGACGGCACTGTGTAAGTGACGGCTCGATTTCTGTCCCGCGGTTCCACTTGAATAGAATACCGACGTTCGATCCGCGACCGGCAAACTGGAAACGTCGAACTCCTTGAACGCGCGCACTGGCAATGCCGGAATCTCGCGCCAGGTATGAACGTTTTTTTCGGAGACACCTCTGCCTTCACAGAAACGCCGATAGACTGGGACATTTTCGAACTGAAACCGAAACAGGTGCAATGCCAGGTCCTCAAAGTCCTCCGAGTCTGAGGGTGCCGCAGACAAAGACGCGGAATCAGGTTCGCTTAGCGAGGAACCGATGAAGGCGCGCACTCGCGCAATGAAATCGTCAAAGACCAAGTTCTGATTCATGCGGTTTTAGGTTCCTGATTGAGGGCATTCTCGACAACCCGAAACGGGGCTGGTTCTCCGCGACAGCCGCCGTTCGAATGGGATGCAATTTCTCTAATGAAGCGCGGAGCGCGTTTCCAAACGCCCAACCACCTCTCCTTCAGCAATGTTGAGTTCGTTCAAGCGGGAATAGACCGCTGTTTCTTCGAAATACTCCAGCGCCATTTTTACGAATATGTTTCCATGCTTGGCCTCTGATACCCAGAGACGGTGATAGAATTCCTTCAGCTCCGCATCGCCTTCAATCGCTTCGCAGACCAGGCGAAAGCGTTCCGCTCCCCGGCATTCGATGATAGAAGCCAGAAGGAGGCGGTCGAGGAACCGGTTTAACGGATCTGTACGGCACAGTTCCATGAGTACCTTAATGTAGGGGTCCTGGGTCATCTCTTTGGCCAGCGAAATGCCGCGCTTTGCCATATGGGAATAGACCTGCTGAAAATGTTCCAGTTCTTCAATCGCCGTCTCGATCAGATCGGGAATGATCTCCAAACGATCGGGGTATTTCGCCACGAAACTCATCGCCATCGCGGACGCCTTTCGTTCGCAATCCGCGTGGTCCTGTAAGAACGCCGCAAGATTAGACATGACCGCCGCCGTCCATTCGGGACGAGTCGCGACAGTAAGTTCCAGGGAGTATTTCACAAAGACTGTAAATTCACAGGACGACCGTGAAGGCGTCTAAGAGCCTGTTTGGAGAGTAGGAGACGACGTCAGGAGGCTCACCTTTCTTATCACCGCCCAAATGCGGATGCCGCGCGAATCCGAGTCTCCTCACCAGCCTTCGCTATGGCTACGGCTCGGCAGGCCTTGGCTTTCACGGATGAATGACTTTTCAAACACACTCTAAGCTTCAGCGCGAACCCATCCGTAAACCGCGTTGTCGGGACGTTCTCCCGCATCCAGGTAGGCGGTTTTCAGCCGGCTGAATGTGTCTTTTGGAAACGCCTTTAGAGTCTTTCCGGGATCGAGTCCGTAAATCCGAGCCGCGTTGAGGCCAAATACTTTCGCTTTGTCCTCATTCGTAAGCTTGGTGTACCCGAACTTCTCACAGATTTCGTCTGAGATCTGAAATCGTTTGAAAGCGTCGATCACCCATTGCGGTGATCCCCACCACAGGCAGTCGGTGCCCCAAATCACATGGTCCACCCCGTAATGCTTAATATTCTTTCCAATCAAGTGCATGCACATGACAGGATGCGCAATCGCAAGTGTTCCAAATGCGGAACCGATTTCGCAATTCACGTTTTTCATAGCGGGGTTCCGTTCCTTTATCTTCATCAGCTCGGCGTGCCACGCGAAATCACCACTCGTCGGATCAAAGAAACTTGCGTCCTGAAACTCCGGCTCCCACGGACCGTGTTTGATGGCGGAATGATAGACGATGAATGTCAAATCCGGATTGTCCAAAGCGGCTTTTTCAATGTCACCCGGATGCGCAAAATTCCCCAGTGTCCGGGACTGCGACGCATATCCCTTATGCACGCTGATCACCCGCAGTCCCAGCTCTCGAGATTTTTGATAAAACGGATAGGCAACCTTTTCGTCGTCCATTCGGAAACCGTTCCCCGACCTGCCCGGATCGGTGTGGCAGTACCATTTCCACGAATCGATTCCGTACGTCTTGACCTCACGCTCCATCTGCTCGTACAGCGCCGGAAAATCCGGGGCATTTTTTGCGCGATCCCAGTAGTGGTTGGGAGCGCAATTCCCCTGGCATAAAGCCCGAGTGCTCCCTGCCAGTTCATTCAGTTCCCGTTTCCGTTGTGACATCAGCCAGCTCGGAAGAATTCCCCCGTTCCGATCTCGTCCTTCCAAAATCTTTCCCGCCTTGTCTTTGTCGGTCTCCCGACCGGGCACCCCGGAGATCACAACCGCGCTCGTCTCACTGTCGAAATAGAGTTCCTTGACGAAGTTCTGAAATCCGTAGGCATCCGGGTCTTCCTTCAGACTGAAGCCCATGTTCTTGACGAATTCGGAAGTGCGAAATCCGATCGCAAACCCGTTTGTGAAATGAGTCTGCACATCGAAAATAAAATATTGGCCCTTTGGAAACTTCTCCTCGGTCGCGGCGGATTCGAGCGTCTCGGCTGCGTCCACATCCCAGTGCGGACCGTAAACCATGTTGCTGGCCACAAACGCCGTCGCCATTCCCATCGACGTGCGCAGGAACTCGCGTTTTGTGATTCCAAGCTTCTTGGATTTTTCAGCCGCCAGCCGGCCGATTAGTTCTTCCCACTCTTTCTGTTTCAGACTCTGCGGTCTTGGGATGAATTCCTCATTCGAGACCACCTGTGTCGGCATGGGAGAGTCAACACCCTTCTTTTCGTCGCGCTGCCATTTTGGTATCCACATAAATCGTCACTTTCTTTATCGAACGGAGACAACAGTTGAACTCCGATTCAATCTTCCGGAAAGAGGGCGACCCTAGCGTGCGAACGTGAAAAACTCCAGCACTATCCCTTGATTCCATTCTGCGCTTTTCCGCGACTCGGTTACTCCGTAAGGTTCGGTCCATGCCGGACACACTGGTTATAAACGAGATCTATCTGAGCCTTCAGGGTGAGAGCACTTGCGCGGGACTCCCGTGCATATTCGTGCGATTGACCGGATGCGACCTCCGCTGCTCGTACTGCGATACGGCATATGCGTTCTCCGAGGGAAAAAGGATGGCACTTGAGGACATCCAGTCACGGATTCGCGAGATTGCGGCGCCATTCCGCCAATTGAGCGGCATCATTCCGGTTCCGATCGTTGAGCTGACCGGCGGAGAACCGATGCTTCAAAAGAACTGCTTGAACCTGATGAAGAATCTCGCTGACGATGGGTTTCTTGTGCTGATCGAGACTAGCGGCGCGCACGATATTTCCGGCGTTGATCCAAGAGTTCGACGGATCATGGATTTAAAATGCCCGAGCAGCGGCGAAACGTCACGAAACCGCTGGGAGAATATCGCGCACTTAAAATCGAACGACGAAATCAAATTCGTGATTGGCACTCGAGAAGACTATACTTGGGCGAAAGATGCAATCACCTCCAGAGCACTTGCCTCCATCTGTCCCCTTTTGGCTTCGTGGGTCTCGCCGTTGACACCATCACAGCGGGATAAATCGCTGAAACAGCCGCCGGCAGAACAAACCCCGATATCTCAGCAGCAACTTGCGGAGTGCATTATCGCTGACTCCCTTCCGGTCCGGTTTCAAATCCAGGCTCACAAGATCATTTGGCCGCCGAGCGCTCGAGGCGTCTAACGAAACACCTGCATTCAATCCAGCTATGCACCCGATCCGGACGAAAAGAACCCTCGACCTGCTGAGGCGTTACGAATCCCGGAACATCACATTTCAGGATGAAACTATTCCTTGGCCCATTGTTTGGGAAAGGAGCCGCGGATGCCACGTATGGGATGTTGAGGGACGAAAGTATCTCGACTTGACCGCGGCATTCGGTGTGTGCGCCGCAGGGCATGGCCATCCACGGGTGGTCCGGGCCGGACAGAAACAGATGGCACAACTGCAACACGCCATGGGGGATGTGCATCCGCATCCGCTCAAAGCAAATCTGGCGCGAGAGCTGAGCCGAATCACATTCGAACGTTGGAGCGGAAAGCGGCATTCGGCACCGCAGACAGGAAAAACAATTTTCTGCAACTCAGGATTCGAGGCGGTGGAAGCCGCTCTCAAGACCGCCTTGCTCGCAACGGGCCGCCCCGGGATTATCGCATTCCAGGGAGGTTACCATGGCTTAGGATACGGAGCGCTTAACGCGACACACCGAAACCATTTCCGTGGGCAGTTCCAGAGCCAGATCAAAGACTTCGGCAGCTTTGTCCCCTACCCCGCAAACGCGGAAGTCTTGGGCGCGATCGAGCGTGCGATTCTAAGTCTGGCACGTCGCAATCCGATTGGCGCAATCCTGGTTGAGCCGGTTCAAGGGCGAGGCGGAATTAACGTTCCTCCACATGAGTTTCTTCCCATGCTCCGCCGCCTAAGCGACGAGATTGGCGCGCTGCTCATCATCGACGAAATCCTCACCGGCTTCGGGCGCACCGGCAAGTGGTTTGCCTGCGAACACAGCGAGACGCTCCCGGACTTAATTTGCCTCGGCAAAGCACTCACTGGAGGTTTTCCGTTATCCGCCTGCGTCGGACGGATCGACTGGATGGATCGCGCTTGGCCGGCCTCCAAAGGAGAAGCGATCCACACCAGCACATTTCTGGGCCATCCAGTTGGCTGCGCGATGGCTCTTGAACAGATGAAAGTCCTCCGGGAAGAAAAACTTGTGGCTCGCAGCGCTAGACTGGGTCGAATTCTACTAAGAAGGCTTCGGGATATGAAACCTCCAGCCGACCTTGTTCTGAGAGCAAAGGGTCTCGGGCTCATGGCGGGCCTTGAAATTCGTTATCCAAACGGAGAACCCGCAACCTCTGCGGCACTGCAATACATGTCCAAAATCCTTCACCAGGGAGTAATCATTCTTCCAGAAGGCGAGCATGCCGCCACATTGAGTTTCACCCCGTCTTTGACAATTCCAGAGAAGGAACTCGGCAAAGCCCTCGACTTGCTGCAAAAGCTCTTCGACAAAAGCCCGGCGAAGCGTCAATCCGTTTGACGAAACATGCTATTCCAAAAAACTCGACTTTCCGCGCAGATTGCGCCGGCGAATTTCGGTCCGCAACAGAACGAGATAGTAGCCTGATTCCTTTTGGCTCAAGTGACCTGACGCACGTCTAAAATCCAATCGACTGTCGTTGTCCGGAATTTCAGGGACAAACATCAGTGACCTGCGCGGATTCTTGACGGCGACCGAGCAACTTAGTGGATTCTCGTTTCCGATTTGCATAACCAACCTATCAACCTAGCAGGAGCTATGCCAATCTCGATATTGAGGCTTCTCGACAAGGACTCCGCGCCGACTCGAAGTGAAGTCTCGAAATTGGAATTGGACAGCGGAAATCCCCGCTTGAAATCGAGGCACGGTTAATCCACGAATGGAAGCTGCATTTAGAATTGAACCGATGAAACTGGTGGAGATAAAACGAGTCCTCGAGACCGAGCAGATCCGGTTAACTAAATCGCTCGGTCAGAACTTCTTGCATGACAAGAACCAGCTTCAACGAATCGCTGATGCCGCCGAGCTGTCTGAATCCGACTCGGTTCTGGAGATCGGCCCGGGCCTCGGCTCTCTGACAGAATTCCTCCTTGAAAAGGGCTCCAGAGTGCTTGCCGTGGAAAAAGACGAACGTTTGTTCGAGTTCCTTCAACGCAAGTATGCGGGACATCCAAGACTAGACCTAGTTCACGCCGATGCCGTTGATTACTTGCGCAATCGTGCAAAAGATTGGTCCGGATGGAAGTGTGCATCGAACCTCCCCTACTCGGCTGCGTCTCCGATTTTGGTGGAACTCTCCCAAAACGCTCAGTGTCCCCGGCGTATAGTCGCAACGCTTCAAGCGGAAGTAGCTCAACGAATTAAGGCTGATCATGGTGGACGTGATTTCGGGATTCTGACATTGTTGGTGCAAGCCAATTTCCAGCCTAACAAGTTCTTCCGCATTCCGCCCTCTTGCTTTTTTCCACCTCCCAAAGTCGATTCGACCTGCATTGTCCTGGATCGCAGAACTCCCGCCATGATTCCTCCCGGGGACATTGAAACGTTTGGAAGGGTCGTGAAACAATGCTTCTCACAACGGCGCAAAATGATGCTCAAACTTCTCAAAGCGGATTGGAATCCTGAGTGGATCGACCAGATCTACCGAAATCTCAAACTCGATCCCCGTATCCGTGCCGAAGCGGTTTCTCTCGACCAATTCGCGCGGATCACCCAAGAATTGAACTTCTATAGCAGGAAAACTCTATGACCGAGGAAATGTTCGAAGTAGTTGATGAACACGATGAAGTCGTGGACGTTAGACGCCGAAGCGAAGTGCATTCTTTGGGTCTCCGGCATCGGGCAGTTCATGTCCTCGTGTTTAACCGGATCGGGCAACTCTTCCTTCAGAAGCGCTCGCAGAAAAAGGATTGTTTCCCTGGAACTTGGGATTCATCCGCGTCCGGCCATTTGGCACCAGGAGAAAGCTACGATCTTTGCGCCATTCGCGAACTTAACGAAGAATTGGGATTTCAGTCAGCTCTTCCTTTGGAAAAGCTTTTTAAGATCGATGCTTGTCCAGAAACAGGACAAGAGTTCGTCTGGATTTACCGATGTGAGTCAGAAGGACCGTTCACACTTGCTCCCGATGAAATTGAACACGGAGACTGGTTTACATCAGATCAGATAGCGCAGTGGATCGATGAACGTCCGAAAGATTTCGCAGGAGCCTTTCCCCTAATTTGGCAGCGGTATAAAACTGACTATTCCGACAAAGCTCTTCAACGGGCTGAGTTAGTTGACGACGCGGTATCCGCCGTTCGTGTTCGAAGATAGTGAAACAAGTATTGCTGCGCGTATCCAGCAAACTCTCCAAAATGGCCGGTGGCGAACTCACGAAGTTCCTTCATCGGGACGGGGCGGTTCTTGAAATAAAGTTCCCGCAACCCCTTCATGATCCATACGTCGATCGGAAACGCTTCATTGAATCCCAAACCGAAAAGCAATACGCAGTCGGCGATTTTACATCCGATTCCGGGAATCGTCATGAGTTGGCACCTCGCCTCTTCACAAGTCAATCGACGCAGGCTATCGAGATCGATCTTCGATGTGGCGACAAGACATGCGGCCTCACGAAGGTAGCGCGCGCGAAAGCCCATTTTGCATTCTCGCAGTTCGCCCTCGCTCGTTTCAGCCAATCGAGCGGCGGACGGAAATGTGTAGGCGCCTGGGGAACCCGCCCCACTTGGGATTCCCTCACCGAATCTTCTGCAAAGCGCGCGAATTATCTGCCGTATCTGAACGATTCGCTTGTTGGAAGATAAAATGAATGAAGCGAGACATTCCCACGGATCTTGGCGCAAAAGCCTTAGCCCTGGGAACGCTGACACAGCAGTGCGGAGAGCCTCATCATCCGGAAAAGAGCCGATGACGTTCTCGATGGGCAATTCTACCTGCAGATAATCCTTTAGCCAATCCCAGTCCGGAACGCTGTCGGCAGTTTCCGCAACAATCGCGCCGGGGTCTCGCGAAAGTTTCACCCATCTTCGCTTCACGATTCCTTCCCAATTGGTCTCGAATTTTTCCCACCGAAACGCCTGCCCAGAATTCAACGTCGCTTCCAAGTCATAAGACTCCACCTGAAACCTGGCCGTCCGGTCGGATTTCCTCATCTTAAAGAAGATCAACGCACTTGAAAAGTTGGAGCCGGTGCAGAATCCGCCCCCGATAGACAACATCCCGCATCCCCAAATCGATGACTGAGGCAAATTCCCTCGCCAACCCCTCGGGTGGCCTCAAGGGCACTTGGCTTACAGCCACATAGAGCGCGGATGAACCTTTTCTGTCCGAATATCCAGGCCAAAAATAGAACTGGTTTATAGGCACATCGGAGGACCGATAGAAAACCAGCGGTTGTTCGAGGATTCTTTTCTTTGCTTCGGGCCAGTAAAAAGAAAGAAGTGATGTAATTCCATAGTGGCCTCCGATGACAAAGACAGGCGTCCCTTTGCCGATGAGTTTGCGATACTCGGCCTCGACAACATTCGCCGTTTCGATCCATCCCTTAACCCTTCGTTTCGGATCTTTTGCCGGTGGCAGCGCGTAACCGGTCACCTTTCGAATCAGATCCGTATTATGCAGGGGAACGATAACCACACCTCCAAAAACCAGACCAAACGTGAGCCATTTCTTCAGACCTCTTGCACCCTCGCGCCAACGGTCGTTCCAATAGACCACCATCAAACAAGCCAGCGGCAGAATTGCGGGAGCGATCCAGTTCGGCTGCACCCGAGCCCGGAAGCTATAAGCCCAATAGGCCAAAAAGAGAGGCACGCTCATGCTGAAGCAATACACGAGAAAAGCGTTCTTCGTCCGCTGGCGCCAAATGGCAATGCTTGCAGCAAACATTCCGACAAAATAGACGGGATTCATCAGCCCGAACTCAGCCAGCGTGAAATCGAAGAGAAACCGAGTTGTGAATCTCCATGTCTGGTCCAAGCCACCGCGATCTTTCAAATGGGTCACTGTGATCCAGTCATGCTGGGAATTCCATAGAACAACCGGAATCGTGCAAAGAGCCGCGATCAACAAAGCGAGATACGGTCCCGGACGCCGAAGATGAACCCTCGCCGGTTTCCAAAGAACGAAAAAGACGGTCCAGCACAGCAGTTGGAACGGAGCCATGTATTTGCTCAAAAACGCCATTCCGATCCAAAGTCCGGTGAGAAGCCATAATTGGATCAAATCCCCCTGAACCGCTCGCCAGCCTGAGAGCATCGCGGCAGTCCAGAACAAAACCGATAAAGAGTCGATTGTCATTAGAACAGCGCCAACCGCCATCAGTGGTATTGTTGTAATGACTGCAATCAGCCAGAAAGCCGCTCGCGGACTTGCTTCACGGGCGGCAAATCGGAGTATCATCACGCTAAGAGCGGCGGCAATCACCGGAGAAAAGAAGCGGATTCCGAAGCTGGAATCCCCCCAAATACTCGTGCCGAGAAACTGGGTGTAGGCTATCAGGGGAGGCTTGCTAAAATAAGACAATGCAAGGTGTTTGGACCAGAGCCATTGATACGCCTCATCCTCGCTCAGTTCGATCGTGCCTCCCAGAACGTATGCCAACCGAGTCGCTAGCAGGACAGAGATTAACAGATATCCGAGTCGAATCCATTGTGGATCAGATTCCTCAAGTTTCCACGCACCCTGGGCTCGCGAACGCAAGTTGCTGAAGCGGCCATCAGTCTCTTGCGAAGGAACGAGGGCTGGCAACGCACTCCTCAAAAAAGGAAACCAACGGCGCCCCAATTCAATCCAAGCCCGGTTCAAACCCCATATAATCACGCCTGCGTAACTCGCTCCCAGAACAGCTCCGGCCAGCACATCGCTTGGATAATGCGCGCCAAGGTAAACGCGAGAGAAACCGATGATCACCGCCAGCGGAAGCAAGAAGCAAATGCTCTTTCGATAATAAACGGCGGCAACCACCGTTAAGGCAACCCAGTTCGCGGCGTGCGACGACGGCATGCTTCCGCTTTCACCTCGCCCAACCAAAACATTCACCGATGGAATCGATTCAAAGGGCCTCGCGCGATGAATCCACTCTTTTAAGGAATTGCAAATCACGCTGTCCCCAATGACGAGAACCAAGAAACTGAGAACCACAAAAATGCGCCCGCGGACACCGCCTTTCCAAATCAAAGCGAGGGAAGCAATTGCGAGACAGGGAATAAAGAACACATTCCAACTGAACATCGGCAACACGGCATCTAGAAAACGGTTGCCAATGGTTTGATTTAGGAAATTGAAGAGCGCGGCATCGATCGAGCCGAGCCACTCCATCAGGCTGGCGTTCATAGAGAGTGAACCGCCCTAATAGAGAACCAACGACCGGACAGGATACTCCCGAAGTTTCTCACGCCCGTTCAAGAATCCCAATTCGACAAAGAACGTGATCTCGACAATTTCGGCCCCGACCCTTTTAAGCAACGCAGCGGCGGCCTGTGCCGTGCCTCCCGTTGCAAGCAAATCATCAACCAACAAAACCCTCGCTCCAGGCTTAACCGCATCCACATGAATCGCCACCGTGTTTGAACCGTATTCAAGTTCGTAGCTCTCCTCAAATGTCTTGAACGGGAGTTTCCCCTTTTTTCGAATTGGAACAAATCCTGTCTGAAGCTTCAGTGCGGCAGCTGCGGCCAGAATAAATCCCCGCGCATCGATTCCAACGACAGCGCCTATGGAACCTGGCGCAAACCCGGTCGTCAGAAGGTCAATACAACCTGCAAAAAGCCTCGCATCCGCAAGCACGGGAGTAATGTCTTTGAACTGGATTCCCGGCTGCGGAAAGTCAGGAATGTTCCGAATGGCTTTCGCCAAATCCGAAGAAGTTGGAGTTGCATTCATCACGCGCACTATCTCGAGAGCGACGGATTATTTCCTGCCAGCCTCCAACTTTTCAATCATTTTCCGGAGTTTGTTGAGGGCAATGTTTTGAATTTGCCGAACTCTTTCCCGAGTCACGCCAAATTTCACGCCAACTTCTTCGAGCGTTCTCTCCGAATCCCCGTCCAAACCAAATCGGAAGCGCAAAATAGTAGCTTCCCGGGGGTCTAGAGTAGCCACCATTTCATTCAACATCAGCGTCACCGTCTTCTCCTCAAGCTGCTCATACGGCGTATCCGCGTTCTCGTCCTGCACGACTTCCGAGAAATTATTGGAATCGTCGTCGCCAATCGGGGCATCCAGAGAGGCGGGTCGAATCGCTGCGGTTCGCAATTGCGCAACCCGCGATCCCGTCATTCCGAGCTCTTCGCCCAATTCCTCGTCCGTCGGTTCCCTGCCCAAGACCTCATGAAGCTTTAACGACGTCCGGCGCATCTTCGAAATTTTGTCCACAAGATGCACTGGAAGACGAATCGTCTTTGACTGGTTCGCCAACGCCCGTTTGATCGACTGCTTGATCCACCAAGAACCGTAGGTTGAAAGCTTCCCGCCCTTCGCGGGATCAAAACGCTCAACAGCCTTCATAAGGCCAATATTGCCCTCGTTAATCAAATCCAGCAGCGGCAATCCAAGCCCTTCGTAGTCGTGCGCTATCTTCACAACCAACCGCAAATTCGCTTTGATCATCTGTTCCCGCGCCTTCTTGTCCCCTTTCTTGATCTTAGCGGCTAAGTCGATTTCGTCCTGAGGAGTGAGCAACTTAACTTGACCAATCTCACGGAGGTACAACTTGATGGCGGAATCGCCGTCGTAACTGGTTCGCTCTCTCGGTTCCGGCGGAGGGTCGCTCTTATCCGGAGGAATCCTAGGGGATTTCGTCCCGTCCGGAACGGTTGGAGCCGAGTCAGATGAATGCTTCAAATTGACACTTTGATTCCCCGCCAATAGAACAGAATTCACGCGAATTGATGCCCCTTCCTCCGTTTGCCTCCTAGTGGAAGGATTCCCTCCTTTACTCCTGTCCAGGGATTTCTTCAGACTCAGCGCTTTTTTGGCCATTCGATTCCCAATTCCTTAACGTGATTATTTATCTGACAGATTCCCGTTCAACAATTTCGCGTTTCTAACTTGCGCAACGAAGTCAAGCCGAAGCAACTCCACAGAACTGTACGTTTGTCTCAAACCCATGCTCCGGCAGTTCCCTTTTCCCAGCCAGATTGATGCCAATTCCAATTACGCTGCAAATCGTTGATTATTAACATTGAAATAATTTATTAGCGCCACGCAGACACTCCTAATCGTCCGCAAACTGGGACACTTTGAACCAGTGTCACACCTTTTTTAATCAACGGCTAGGAAAGCCCCGAGCATGCTACTGCAGTATCGTCGATGAAAGAAAATAAAGCCGGCCTGTCTGCAATCGGGGAAAGTCCAACCCCAGATCGAGCTTCAGGTTCCCAGAGCGGGTTTCGCCGAGGAGATTGAGAAAGCTGAACAGACGCGCGGTTTCCCGATATTCAACGAGGGTAGCGTCGGAAATTCCGGCTAATTTCAAAGCTCTGTCCACGGCCGCATCGAATGTTCCCGTTTCATCCACGAAACCGTATTCAAATGCTTGCTCCCCAGTGATCACACGACCATCCGCATACTGGACCCAAGTATCCGAGAGCTCTCTGCCTTCTCCCTGATTCATTTTCCATGCTCTCTCGCGCCCCGTTCTGACCACATTTTTAAACCGCTCGTAGGTGGAATTGATCATATCCTGAATGATCCGTTTTTCCTCCGGTTCCACGTCGCTTGGATCCTTCGAACCGCTCAGCATGTCCTTAAGTTTCCCGCTCTTAAAGACTTGAGGATAGAGTCCAACCTTGTCCATCAGCCTTCGGTAATTGAAGCTGTGCATAATTACTCCGATACTCCCGGTAATCGTCATTTCATTGGCGACAATCCACTGGGCGGGAGCCGATACATAATAACCCCCAGACGCGGCAACCCCTCCCATCACAGCCACAACGGGTTTTCCGCCTTCAGCGGGATCTTGAAACTTTTTCACTGCGCGCGCGATATCATCAGACGCCATTACTTCTCCACCGGGCGAATCCACCTTCAGAAGAACCGCGCGGACGTTCGGATCAATCATAGCTGCGTCAAGCTGAGCCGAAATCAGATCAACCATATTCCGATCCGAGCCGTCCCAAGCTTGGCTTGTAATAATCCCGTTCACCTCAATGATCGCGATCTTGTTCTTGGAATGGCTGCTTTTGACGATCACCTCCTCCAGATCGTCCGCTCCACGCCCCATCGGCCCACCTAGTTTGAGTAAATCCCCGGCGAAATCGCCGATCAACAAGATCACAAGAATCACTCCAAGAATCAGTGACGTAAACATCCACCCTCGCCCTGAGCGCTGAGGCGTTGACAGCGGACGCAACGGCATCAGCGGAGGAGGCCTGTCGTACGGAGGGGGATTCTGATTTTCCATAGTCGAGCGAGCCTATCGCACTCGGTCATGTTGGCAAGCCGCATTCAGCCTCCGTTCTGTGCTCATGATTGAACTTTTTGAAGTCTTGACGTGCGCTTTGCGCTAACTAGCCTCCCTCCGAAATAGGCACAGACTTCGCGTACCCCGCGACGTTCTTGTCGCTCGTTAATCAACACAAGATACGAAAATGAATTCAACATTGATCTCGGGGCTCGCGGCGTTTGCCGTGTTTTCCCAAACTCCATCCATCGCCGCCGCAGATTCTGTTTCCCTCAAAGACCAGAAAGACAAAGCCAGCTACAGCATCGGGCTCAATATCGGGAGCAATCTGAAACAGCAAGGACTTGATTTAAACACTGATGCTCTAGTGTAGTGTCTCTTAAATAACTAGACAATAGATTCTGCCTTTTTCCTGACTTTC
>JAQBVM010000463.1 GCA_027623095.1 Verrucomicrobiota bacterium | reverse complement strand
GGCGATTGGAACTCGCTAAAATTCCTTTGAGGACGCTTGATTCAGGTTGTTTCGACGGATGGATTAAAATGGAGAAACCTTGTTCGCTCACCGCAGCCTCAAGGTGAGCGAGCTGCGCTTGAGAAAACGGTGACCGAGAATAAATCAAGGTTGCTATTTCTCCCGCGGCGGCCAAGAAAAGATGATCTCGAGGATTGGCTGCACCGGTGTCCAAAGCGGTCGCCATTCCCAGGCTGACCAACCGGCCCGTCTCATTAACGTTCCCGGGCGCATACCATCGGCTAACCGTAAAGACTCCGCGCGGTGTTAGGCGGCGAATAATGATCCGCCACGCTTCAACGGTATAAAGTCCGTTTTCCGACAGTGTGAACGCTCCGGCCCCTGTCGATGCCCATGTGTCAACGAGGCTCATCTGAATCACGTCGAATGTTTCGTCCGTTCGAGCCAGCCAGCTCCTCGCCTCGTCAATCACAAATCGGACGCCTTGGAGCTTTTGAAGGTTGGCATATTGGGCATGCTCCGGCTCGACGGTTAACAATCGAACCAGGATGGGATTGATCTCGACTCCTGTGATTTCGGGGACGCCAAATACCCGCGCGCTCAGCACGTCCCGGCCGCCCCCCATCCCAATCACCGCGGCGCGCTCTTGGTTTGGCAGATAATAAGCGAGATTCGTCACGTCGGATTTAAGAAAGCCGGCCTGATGAATGCCCTCGCTGATTCGGTAAGTCCTTGTTTCGGCTGAACCGTCAATGTTTACGATTCGCTGCTCGATTTTCCAAATCGCTGGAGAGAATTTGGGCGATGGCCCCCAGAGATGCGGCTTTGTATTCGGCTCGGAAAAGACCGCAACTCGGGAAAAACTGTTCCATTCTTCGAACATGGGACGAGACGGACCAATTTCAGTTTTTCCTTTGACGAAAAGCGGCCGGAGACCGTTCTGGCTCCATTCGTTCAGTGCGGCGCCGCCGGCCATGAGTACAAGTACCGCTGTTCGCCACCGAACGAGAGCCGGTGGTGAACCTCGGGAGTTCTCGGCATTTATCCCTACGTTCGAAAATAGCAAGCCTGCCAATGAAGCGGAAGCGCCGGTCCACAAGACGGCCGCCGGACCATCCGTATGGTTTAGAACGAAGATAACACTCAAGCACCCGAATGCCGCGCCGGCGAGGTCAACGCCAGGGACCCTGCCGATTGGAAAGGGGCTTCTTGTCAATGCAAGGCTAACGACGATTCCCGAAAAAAAGAAGGGCAATGCCAGCATGATGGAAAGCAGAGCCCAGGCAAGGATTCCGCCAAGCCCGAACTTATCCGTCAGCGGCAGCGTCAATTCTACAAGCAGCGATACCGCCGTCGAGAGGGAAAAAAGCATGCTGTGGCGAGCAAGATGAAATGGCAGGGATTCACACGAGTAATGCTCGCGTTTGAGATAGACCCAAACAGCGCCCGCCGTCAGACCAAACATGCCTAGGCCAATGACGAAGAACGCGAGATAATACCACGCGGTCACAGACAAGATCCGCGTCTGGATAAGCTCCAGCATCATCGTGGCGTTTGTGACAAGGAACAATCCCGCATAGAATGGAAATGCCTTCACATCAGCCTCGATGCCTCGCGAAGAAATCGAAGATTCGAATCCCTCATAACCGTTGACCTTCGTTGTCCCAAAAAACACAAGTCAAATTCACAATTTGAAGATGCGACCTTGCACTCCGGTTATTGCGCTTCGACATGACCATCCATAAATACAGCATTCCGCCCGGAAGCATCCTTTCCGGATCGCGGGTGTCGCGGCTCGGAATCCAGGAGTAATGGCTCATTCGCCAGGGATTCCCCTTTTCGCGCTTTGTCTATCAACTTGCCGTTCCATCGCGAATTCCATTCATAGCTTGAACCTCCATGCCGAAAGTTTTCACTACGGTCTTTTTTGCAGAGAAAAACCTCGATCCCTCCGGCCGAAGGCTTCAGCGTGTGCCGGATGAGGTTATTCGTCACGACGATTCCCTGGACGGGTGTCTCGGTGCTCTGAATCGACGGAAAGCGGCCTTCATTCTCATCGGCGTAGAGCCGGGCCGCAATTCCAAGCTGCCGAAGATTGCTTTTGCAGTGAGTGCTCGCCGCTCGGTCCTTGGCCCGCGAGATCACCGGAAAAAGCAGCCCCGCGAGAATGCCGATAACGCCAATCACCGCGAGAAGCTCGATCAGCGTAAACCCCCTTTCCATTTTCCATTCTCCCTTCTTCATTTCATTTCGCATACGTGCTGTGGTCCTGGAGCCATTTCACATCGAGTTCCCCGGGTTCGCTCACGCCGCGCGGGGTCGGATTCCCAAGCGGTCTGCGCTTGACGAAGTCGTTCCATTGGTGCAGCTCCACATGCCCGTCCGCGAACGACGCGGAAAGCGAATCGTTATGGTAGTCTCCTGGAAAATCGATGATGGTGTATTTTCGAACCGTGCCAAGACCATTCGCATTTCCCGTATTGCTCATGTCGATCCCGAAATACGAATCATTGATCGAATCCGACCGCTCGTCGAGTATCACCAGCATTTCGCTCGGACTGCCGATATCCGTGAGCCTCCTGAAATTGACGAAGTTTGTTCCCAAGCCGCCCACCCATGCGGGATTTCCGTCGTATCGAGTGGGGTTCATCCGGCAATTCATCGCGACGCTCCGAACAAACTCCGACTCATCGCTTGGACACTTGTAAATTCGAGCCTCCTTAACGTAGGCGGCCAGCGCCGACACCCGCGAATCCAAAAGAACCTGCTCGTTCGTGCCAACGGTCGGCACTCGCGCGTTTCCGACCACCCATCCGTATCCTTGTCCTCTCTCCAAAGTGCTGTCCGGATTGGGGACCAATCTCTCGTCATAATCTCCCGCGTAAAGAGTCCAGGCAAGATTCAGTTGCCGATGATTGCCGATGCACCGGCTGCTCCGCGCCTTTCCGCGCCCATGCAAGATCGCCGGAATGAGCAAGCTCGCCAAAAGTGAGATGATGGCCACGACGGTCAGCAGTTCAATAAGCGTGAAAGCGGTAATTCTCGTTCGCATTTCGTGCCGTTTGATTCGCATCAATGCCCCGCAATCTGACAGTTATCTCAACAAGGCTTGAGCACTGTCGCGCTCGTCCGTGCTGCCCGCAGTAATAAGAAACCCGGAACCGGCTCCATGGTATTCGCCAACAAATAGCGTTGGCTGTACTTAGCCGACAGGCTCTAACGCGGTGCTATCCTTGCATCCGCGCGCCTGCCGAACGTCGCGGCCACTTGAATTCCATAGCGAGCAGTCCGTAACTCCCAACCAAAAGAAATCCAAGCAATATGCGCATCGCCCAATCAACGATTCCCGGTGAAACATGCAGCCAAGCGGCGGCATTCCCCAAACAACTGCACGATCCATGATAGCCAATCATCCAAAGCCCCGCGCGATACGCAAAGAACGTTGTCGCCAGCCACGCCACAGCGGCCATTTTCGTCAGGTGATCAAGGCGTCGCGAAAAGACCGCAAACGCAACGCTAAGCTCAACTCCGACGGCAACAGCCATAAGCTGCCGGTTTGTTAGGAACGAGAACAACGGATCCGCTTGCGTCAGAATGCGCGCTTCACTCGACAGGCTGACCGCCTTCAAGGCAGCCGTCAGAAACAACAAAATCGCCGCAACCCTTAGAAAAGCGGTCCGAAGAATTTTAAGCTCCATCTTCATGATTCAATTTGCCTGAATTTGAGACGTCAAGCGGCCAAACAGCCATTGATGCCGCCCCACCCGCCCATATGCGTCTGGCCGTGATTGCAGACCCCGAAGCAATTCTCGCTGCGTTAGCGCGGTCTCAAACAGCTTACCGGTTCCCATCAAGGCGCAATACACGTCGAACCTCAGTTTTCGATTCACAGCAACGACTCATCTACCGAGGGTGTGTTGCTTCGGTAACTGTGTGTGACGCTCGGGGAGGCGGTCGGCTAGTCTTTGCCGCGAACAATCG
>JAQBVM010000075.1 GCA_027623095.1 Verrucomicrobiota bacterium | reverse complement strand
AGCGGCTCGAAGAGGCCGCCGTTGAGGAACGGGATTCGGCCCTTGAATTTTTCAGACCAGTCTTTTTCTTTTGTTCGGTCATCGGCGAGCGTGCCGTAAAAAAGTGGTTCAAGGATGTCGTTGAAGAAGTTTTTGTAGCTACGGAACTTGCCGTCGAAAAGTTGGCGGAGAAAGTTGTGCGGGCCGTCGCCCCAATCGCCGTCTTTGGGCACCCCGAGCCAGCCTTTCTTTTGCAGGAAGTAGAGGAAGACGATTTGCCCCATGAGCTTCTTGGCAAAGTCTGCGGTGCTGATCTTCTTGTCGGCGAATTCCGCGCCGATGGTTTTGTCCTTCTTCTCGATCTTGTCGAGTTCATCTTTGAGGTCGAGGAACAGCGCCTTGTATTGCTCGAAGAATTCCTTGGTGACAGCCTCCACGCTGAAGGCGTCTTCGATCTGCGCCAGCGTGGGATGGTTCACCGTGTCCTGGAGCAGGTCGAGAAACCGGCTCTGCGCGGTGTGGCAACTTTCACCCTCGCCGACGATGTAGGAACTGCGGCGGGCGGGCGTGAGCTTGGTCTGCACGCCAACCTTGCCGTCCGCCTTCTCGACGGCGGCGTATTCCATTTTGACGTAGGAAAAGCGCCAGTGCTTTTCCGTGGGCGAAATGAAGGCGACGAGCGCGGCGTCCTTGCCGTCGCGGGTTTTGAGATGGTCGGCGACGAAGTTGCGGATGGCGGTGCGGGCGCGTTCCAGTTTGGATTCAGTGGTCAGATGGACGATGAGGACATCGAGCTTTTCCTTGTCCGGCGAGGTGTAAGTGCCGAGGCGTTCGTAGCCTTTGACGTAGTCTTTGAAGGCGTTCTTGATGTAGGTGGAGTTCCACGCCACAGCCTTGGATTCGTCAAACTTGTTCAGCAGGTTGCGGCTGAATTCGAGGAACTTTGTCCGGTTGAACGGCTGGGGAAAAGTTTCGGCGACGCGGGCGCGAGCTTGTTGGGTGTTCATGGGTTTTGGACGAGGAATGATGACAAGATGACTTCACGCGGGGCGAGCGCCTGGCTGGCGTGCGCGGCGGGGCTGGCCTGGAAATACTCGTGTTTGATGTCGCGGCGCAGGACGGCCAGAACCTTGAGCGGTGGCAGGTTCTCGGGCTTCTTCAAGGCGGCGGCAACTTTCTTGGCCGTGGCTTTCGGCAGCGAGCCATCTTCAATCAGGCGGAGGACCTTACCGACGAATTCCTCGTCGTCCTCGGTGAACTGCTGGCAGCGGCGGACGGCCTTGTCCTTGAGCCGTTTCAAAATGTAGGCGTCGTTTGGGCTGCCGCGATGCGTAGAGGCGGCTTGCTCGGCGTCGGCGGTGGTGGCGGTGACGAACGCGCCTTTGTTCTTGTCGAGCAAGTCGTAGAACTCGCGCGGGATGGATTGGCGGGTTTCTTTCGGGTCGGCGGGCTTCAAGATTTTCGCCGCGGTCATGAAGTCCAGTTCGGCGGTCGGCTGGCTGCCGGATGCGCCGAGGAAAAATTTGTCGAGCTTGCCCTGGCGGAAATAGGTGAGCAGCGCGGGGAAACTCTGGACAGCAGGTTCAGCCGACAAGGTGCGGGTGGACCGCGCTTTCTTGGGCAGGCGCTTGATGCGCTCGAACAAATCCGGCTGTTTGTCGCGGAGCGTGCGGATTTCGGTGAGGAACTTGAGTTCGGTTTCCTCGTCCTCATCTTCGCCGGTGATGGTCTTCTTGGAATTCCACCGGGCGAACAGGTCGTGTGAGACGATTTCCTCGCCCTCGGTCAGCAGGCGGGCATCCGCGCCAAGCATCTGAATGAAGGCTTGGATTTTCGCCTCGGCAGCTTCCTTGAGCTTGATGAGGTCGTTGCCTTCGTGGGTCGGGAAAAAGTTGTAGGTGAAAATCTTGTCGAACTTGGTGTCCACACGGTTGACGCGGCCAACGCGCTGAATGAGCCGCGTAGGATTCCACGGGATGTCGTAATTGATGACGACGTTGGAGCGATGCAGGTTCACGCCTTCAGCGAGAACTTCAGTCGCAATCAAAATGCGGTAGTCGTCTTTCGGCTTATACGCTTTCGCGTCAAAGTTGGAAGTGACATCTTCGCGGACACTGTGAAGCGACCCGCCGGTAAAGAGCAGGGTTTTCGGTTCAACTTCTTCGCGGATTTTCGCAGCGAGATAATCAGCGGTTTCCTTGGACTCGGTGAAGATGATGAGCTTGCCAGTTTTGAGCAGCGGAGTTTTCTTGAGGATGTCCCGGAACGATTCCCACTTGGGATCGCGGGTGACTTTCTTCCACTGGTTGCGGATGGCTTTCAGCGCCTTCAAATCGTTTTCGAGATCGGTGATGAACGTCGGCAGAAAGTCTTTGGCAGCCAGTTTCTCGGCCTTGTCTTCCTCCAACAGCCGGTCAATCCCCTCCTGATCGTCGGATTCGAGCAACTCAAAAACCTTCCCGATGTGCTTCTTGCTGATGAAAACGTGGCCCTTCTGAAACTCCGCAATGACGCGCTCGTAAGTGTGTATGAAGCGTCCGAGCGTCAAGAGAAACGCGGTGAAACTGCTCTCAAGGCGTTTTACCGTGAGGATTTTCATGAACTTGGCGAGGTTACGCTGGCTCTGGATTCCCTGCTCGTCGCGTTCGCCGGTGTAGTAGACCAGCGGCGTGTAGCGGGCGTATTTGAAGTCGTGCGTGAGCGAACGGATGGTTTCCTCGAAGACTTCGCCCTCGGTCTTGTTGAACTTGTAGAAGAGCGGTTCAGGGTTGGCAACGTCGGGAAACTTCAAGCCCTGCTGCTTCAAGTCTTCGCCATAGTATTTTTCAATCTCGGTGCGGGTGCGGCGGATCATCAGGAACTTGAGGATTTTCTCGCGGGTCTGCTTGGCGTTCTCCCGCACAATCTTGAAATACTGGTCGCGGTCTTGCTGGCGATCCAAGCCTTTCAATTGCTGCTGCATTTTCCCGAAGAACGCCTCAAGGTTGCGGATGTTGGGTATGGTGCTGTTCTTGCCGGGCTGGAACAATTTGATCTGGCTCAAGATGTCGAATGGAGAATTGTTCAAGGGTGTGGCGGAAACCAAAACAACACGCTTGCCCCGGCAAATCTGCGCGAGCATTTCGTAGCTCTGCGTGTCCTCGGTGCGGAAGCGGTGGGATTCGTCAATAAAAACGGTCGTGAATCTTTGCAGGTCGCGTTCCAACAAGGATTCCAGTTTGCCGAGCGACTCGCATAGGAAACCACGGACGCCGAACTCGCGGAAGACGTTCGGCCACGAGCCGGGATTGTGTTCGTCGAGCAGGTGCGGCGGGGCGATGACGAGGCAAGGTTCGTCGAGGTGTTTGGCGAGCAGTGCGGACATGTAGGTTTTGCCCAAGCCGACCACGTCGGACAGGAACGCGCCGCCGTATTCGTCGAGCACCTTGCGCGCGTTCAGCACGGCCTCTTCCTGGTATTTCAGTTTCATGAAGCCCGCCGGCAGATACATGTCCTCGATCTGGTCGGGCAAGTTGAGTTCGCCCCGGAAATATTCGTAGAGGAATTTGAGGTAGAGTTCGTAGGGCGTGAATTGCGCGTAGGGCGATTTGACTTCGATGGTCGTGATGTAGTCCTTGGTCACGTCCACGGACTTAGCCCAAAGCTCGTTGAACTTCTGGATGGCGAAGTCGTAGTCGGAGCGGTTCTTCAACTCGACGTTGAACTCCAGATTGTCCTGCAACCCCGCCTCGGTGAAGTTGCTCGACCCGGTGATGACGCGGCCCTTGTCACGGTCGCCCTCGTGGAACGTCATGATGTAGAGCTTGGCGTGAACGCGCTCGGACGGGTAGGCGCGGACTTCCAGTTTCCCGGACCTGATCCATTCCACGAATTTGCGGACACCGTCTTCGATCTGAACGCTGTCACCGGACTTCTGGAACTCAGCCAGGATTTCGCCGGGCACGCGCTCCCGGACTTGGGCGTGAGATTCCAAAACAAACTCCTGCTGTTTTTTCGCGGTCTGAATCAGTTCGTAAGTCGCTCCGTCCGTCTTGATGCCAATGAGAATGCGAACCTTCTCGGTCTTCGTAAGCGCGGGGTGAAGCCGGTGAAAGCCGCTGATGAAAAAGTAGCCGACGAGACAATCGAAGAAGCGCGTGTCGTCGCCAAGCAAGACGCCGAAGCGGTCGCCAAGATGCTGGCCCTGCTCGTTGGTGATGAATGTCAGGTCGGAGGACATACGATTCAGATTTCAACCCGGTGCGGCATAGACGCGAGAATATCGAAACGAACGACGGTTGCCTAGTTGTGAATTGGCTTTCGCCATTTCGCATGGTTCGCGTTTTTCGTGGTTCAAAACTCGGCGTGCACGGAGTGCCTCGCCCTACCTCGTCGGATTGAATCCGTGTCTATCCACTTCCATCCGTGGTTGGAAATGTTCCTTGGAATATCCCCGCCCGTCCGTCGCTCTCACCTTCCAGATATGACTCGCTGCATGTTGACCACATCGGCCCGGCCCGGCAACGGGAGAGGACTCCGCTGATGTTGCCGGCCCTGATTTTCCTGGCCGTTTGCTTTCTCGCTTACTCCAACGGCGCGAACGACAACTTCAAAGGCGTAGCAAGTTTGTTTGGAAGTCGCACCTGTGGCTACCGCACGGCAATCTCGTGGGCGACCGTGGCCACGTTCGCGGGTAGTGTCGCGGCGCTTTTTCTCGCGCAGACCTTGCTCAAGAAGTTTTCTGGCAAGGGCCTCGTGCCGGACGCGCTCATCGCATCTCCGCAATTCGTGCTGGCAGTCGCTTTCGGTGCGGGTGCGACGGTGATTCTCGCCACCTTGCTCGGCTTCCCGATTTCAACCACGCACGGATTGACCGGAGCATTGGTCGGGGCGGGACTGGCGTCATCGGCTGGCGCGGTGAATTTCGCCATGCTCGGGAAGGCTTTTGTAATGCCACTGATCCTTAGCCCGTTGCTGGCCGTCGCCACCGGTGGAGCGATCTATGTCGCTTTCCGTTTCGCCCGGCTTCGACTCGGCGTGACGAAAGAGATGTGTGTGTGTGCCGGGGTCGAGCAACTCGTATTGCCGCTCCCGCAGCCCAATGGCGTTTTCGCGGCGCAGACTTTGCCGACAATCTCCGTCGCCGTGGACAACCCATCGGCGTGCGCCCAACGCTACTCCGGGTCGGTGCTGGGAATGAACGCCGGGCGCTTGCTTGACTCACTGCATTTTGTGAGCGCCGGCGCGGTAAGCTTCGCGCGCGGATTAAACGACACGCCGTAAATTGCCGCGCTGCTGATCGTTGCTTCCGCGCTCGATATTCGCTGGGGACTCGTGGCCGTAGCGATAGCCATTGGCGTCGGTGGTTTGCTGAACGCGCGACGCGTGGCCGAAACCATGAGTCACAAAATCACCAGCATGAACGCGGGCCAAGGATTCGCTGCCAATCTCTCGACGGCATTGCTCGTCACGACGGCCAGTGTTCACGGTTTGCCCGTGAGCACAACGCATGTGAGCGTCGGCTCGCTGCTCGGCATGGGCATCGTGACGGGCCAGACCAAATGGAAACCGGTGTTTGGCGTGCTCGCCTCGTGGGTAGTGACGTTGCCCTGCGCGGCGCTCCTTTCGGGCGCGGCTTACTGGTTGGTTCGATTGGTCTGAATAACCCAAGGAGACAGAGTGCGTCTGATTTGCAGCAATGAAATTACAAATATACCAGGTCTTGCATGTGGCTTCGATGGTTCTGCTGACCGCCTTCCTGTTTCAGGCTTTCGCGAATCCAGACCCGAAGAACAAGATGAAGACCCTGTGCGTCACCGGCATCTTCGCCGTCCTGATGTTGATCGGCGGATTCGGGTTGGTGGCCACCATGAAGGTGGGTTTTCCGTGGTGGGTCATCGTGAAGCTGGTTTGCTGGCTCGGCCTGGCTTCGATCAGTGGCATGGCTTACCGGAAGCCGCAGCGAATTCCGCTGCTCACGGTCGTGGCCATCACGCTGATTCTGACCGCCATTGTCACCGTGTATTTCCGGCACGTCGCCGGCAGCAGTTACGAGTAGCAGCGGCTGGCGGCTGGAAAACCAAACTTGTCCGGTTCGCTTCCGCCGCCTGATTATGATGGAAGCAACGCTATGAAATCATCGAACTCTTTCAAAGGAACGGGTGTCGCCACCGCCGGACGCAACTTCAGCGGAACAGCTTTGTTCGCGCTCGTCTTGTTGGTCGCGGTTGGCGGCGCTTTCGCGGAGGAACAGACAGACATGATAACCAAGCAAATTCTCGCGCGAGTGAGCACGCACGACTTCCATCCAATTCGCGACGGTTTCACATTCGACCGCCAATTCGACAAGCATGGCGTGGCCAGCCTGGACGACCAGGATTGGCGGGTGCGGACGCTCGCCGTGCGCGATCTGGTGCGGTTGGGTGCGCCGGGCACACCCGCGCTCGTCACGGCGTTGGAGGACAAGAACGCGCACGTCCGCCACGTCGCGGCGATGGTGTTGGGAATTATCCGAGCAACCAATGCCGTTGCCGCGCTGGAAGCGACACTCAGCAAAGACAGCGATTCAGTGGTGCGTTCCCAAGCCGCCATCGCGTTGGGGCAAATTGGCCAGCGCAGTTCGCTCGCCGCCGTTCGAGCCGCGCAGAAGGACGACAAGTCCAAGGACGTGCAGCATCAGGCCGAACTTGCCGCCTACGCCATCGAGCACGGAATGACCGCGACGCCGGAACTTGCCAAAAGCTACGCGACCCTCGACGAATCAAGCTTTGGGCGCGTGCAGTTGGGCAAGACCGCGAGTGATTTTCAACTCACCGACACGGATGGCAAAGCGTGGCGGCTCTCGGATTTTCGCGGGAAGAAACCCGTCGTGTTGATTTGGGTTTTCGCTGATTGGTGTCCGGTCTGCCACGGCGAATTTCGCGAGTTGATTGAACTGCGCCAGCAATTCGAGGCCGCCAACGCGCAGGTGTTCACGCTTGAATGTCACGACCTGTTCCCCTGCCGCGTCATGGTCGGCAAGGAGCTTGAACCGAAATACTGGTTCAGCAAAACGTCGTTCAAGGACTCCTACACGAAAAACATCTGGTGGCCTCATCTCGTGGACCGCGCTGGAGCGGTTGGCGCGGAATACGGCGTGCAGCCGATGAGTTTCACCGTCCACGCCGAATGGATCAATCGCCCGTCCGTGGTAATCGTGGATAAGGAGGGCGTCGCGCGCTTCGCCTACTACGGCACATTTTGGGGCGACCGCCCTTCCATTCATCAATTGTTGGAGATGGTCCGCAGCAGCGATTATTCTTTCGATGCGCCCAAGCGGCTGAAGGCAGAGTCCAAGCCGTAACGCGTCGCGACCGCCATCGCCCAATCCCAACGGGATTGTGTCCATCAGCCCAAGGTTGGCGCGCAGCGCCTACCTTGGGTCATCGTTCAATAAATCACCAACCGCAACGCGGTTGTAGCGGATGTCGCACGCGTTGGACGGGCAAGAATGGCCGCAATCGGAAGACGGGCGACAAATGGTTGGAAGCGAGTTATCATCGGCGTGTGAGAAAGTGCCTGTTCTGTCCGAACACCGCAGACAGCCATGAGCATGTTTTGCCTCAATGGTTGCATCGGTGCATTTCGTCAGAGACCGACGGAAAATTTCCCGTCCAGGTTGGGCGCTACGTGGACGGTCAAGGGTATCTCGACGAGAGAAAGTTCGTCTCGCTGAACTTCAAGGCGAGAATCGTGTGCGTCGGCTGCAATAACGGATGGATGTCCAAGATGGAGTCGGAGGTTGAACAAATCCTGAAGGCTCTGACCGGAAAGCAGTTTCCTGTTCTTGCTCACACCCATCTCGAACAACTTCGAGAACATGCCCAAAGCCTCGCACAATGGATGTCCAAAACCGCTCTCACCACTTCATACGCTCTGCCCGGAAAACTTCGGCTTGCGGGACGACTCGCGGAAAAAATTGGGCAAGGGAGACCACCGCACGGCGTTTGGATGGACGTTGCGAAAGCTAAGAATTCAGGAATCGCAGCGGCTTTGACGAAGATGTTCCCGACGATAAACGGGAACAGATATGTTGGCGTGCAAACTCATCAAACTGGCGAGTGTTTCCAGTTCTGCATCCAAATCAATCAACTGCTGCTTCGGGTCGGCATGTCACCGGGGGCAGAAGTTGGCTACGTCGCTCACGGCGGTCTGAATCCTTTCCGACTGTTTCCAGAAGCCGACTCTCAAGTGCCAGAGAACATTGAGTTCAAAGACGTGAATCATTTCCTGCACTCAATTGTTTTGAGAACTTGGGCGGGCTGTGCCGGTGAAGTCCCATCCCCTCACGGCTGACCGATTTCAGATCCGACCACTGAGAGCGTAATCTCCTCAACCTCTCCGTCGCGAGTCAGAATGAACGAGCTCAAGGTGAGATGCTCCAAGTCGGGGTCTTTCTTGAGCAGGATGGGACACTCGTTCAGAGCAGAAAGAATCGGACTCGTGTTCTGAACCAGCGAGAAGCCAATCCGAAGCTGGCCTTGTGTTCGGGAGAATCGTGCGTCGGCTGATGCCTGAACGATTCGGAAGCCGACCGACTCGTTTCCGGCTGACACGAACAACTTGCCCTCCGCTTCAATGCCTATCGGTCGCGAAACAATCCGCGTGACGACGAACGGCATCCAGCCAGCTTCAGCCCACGCCGCGAGGCGTGGTAGTGTGGTGACTGGTGCGGGTGTCTCGACCGCCGCTGGCTCTTTGCGTTCGCTTCCGTCTGAATCTGATTCGCGCGGTTGGGTTGTCGCACCAACAAGGAAGCGTGCTCGACCCTCAGCAGATGAGAAGTGATGCCGCACGACCGGATTGTCAGTGCAAGGATGTTTCGGCCACGGCGGACCAAGCTCATCAAAGAACACTCTCCCACCATAAGGCGACTGGTAAAAATAGACGCTCGCGCCACAGACAGGACAACGTGCGTTCGGGTTGACGTAGCTTGGATACGTGATGAATGGGAACTCGAAAACTTCGCCATCGCTCGTTGAACGAAACGAGGAATAACTACGTCCGCCACCGTAACCACCACCACGACCACTGCACGAACCCGACGGGTGAATTGGGATTGCGCCGAATCCATTGTTGATGAATTCGATTTCTTCGCCGCAGTGGTAGCAGGAAGCCATTGCCGTTTGCTTTGGTTTACTCTGATTTCGTTTTGGTCACAACCGCGTTGCGGTTGAATTCCTTTTGCGAACCGTGGCCCAAGGTAGCTCGCTCCTCGCAACCTTGGGCTGGAGGACGCAATCCCTTTGGGATTGTTGGCGGCAAACGTCGCGTCAATGCCGAGTTCATGCCCGTGAATCGTAAAGTATTGCTGATGCGCGCGCGAGCCGAATGGTGCGTTTCCGAACTCCCCGGCATTCTTTGGCCGCGTGGAAATGTTGTCCGTCGCGCTCCGCGGCATTCGACTGGAGTTGCCATTCAGAATTTTGGAATATCCGGGCAATGCCAGCGTTCTCATCTCCGGAAACATGAATCGTTTTGAATCCAAACTGGCCGAACACCGCCTGACTTTGCGGCGGGGGCAGCTCCAGACACTGCAAATCAATGTGGGTCGCAAGTGCAACCAGACCTGCACGCATTGCCATGTGGACGCCGCCCCGTGGCGCACGGAAATGATGCCGGAGTCAATCGCGCTGCGCGTTGGCGAGTGGATTCGCGAACATCGCCCGCCAGTCGTGGACATCACGGGCGGTGCGCCGGAGTTGAGCGAGCATTTCCGTTACTTCGTCGAGACCGCGCGCGAAGCTGGCTGTCAGGTCATTGACCGAAACAACCTCACCATCATCGAAACGGCAGCCTTCGCCTGGCTGCCGGAGTATCTGGCGAAACACGAAGTTGAGGTCGTGGCGTCGCTGCCGTGTTATTCGGCGGGCAACGTGGATGCGCAGCGCGGCGACGGCGTGTTTGCAAAGAGCATTTCGGCGTTGAAGAAGTTGAACGCCGTCGGCTACGGGACGAAACTGCCGCTCAACCTTGTTTTCAATCCGCTCGGCGCAAAGCTGCCCGGCCCGCAGGCGGAACTGGAGGCGGACTTCAAGGAGGCATTGTCCCGCGATTTCGGGATCGTGTTCAACCAGTTGTTCGCCATCACCAACCAGCCCATCGCACGGTTCGCCGAAGACTTGCGCTCGCACGGCCAATGGGATGCGTATCTCGAATTGCTCGCCAACCATTTCAACCCGGCGACGGTCGAGGGTTTGATGTGCCGCAGCACGATCAGCATTGGCTGGATGGGCGAAGTGTTCGATTGCGACTTCAACCAGATGTTGAAGATGCAGATGCGCAACGGCAAACCGCTTTATCTGTGGGATGTCACGCCCGCGCGGCTCGAAGGCTGGGACATTCAAACCGGCGTTCACTGTCTGGCTTGCACCGCCGGTTGCGGCAGCAGTTGCACGGGGGCGGTAAAGTAAGTTTCTCTCCTGGCCGCAGAAGGGAGAACTCCATTCGTAGCCATGAGAAATCCTTTCAAATTCTTTGTGGAACTGGCGCGGCAACCTCTGTGGATACCACTTTGGGTGTCGCTGCTCATGCTCGCCAATTTCGCCAGTGCAGTGTTTTGGAGCGAAGCGACGGCCAAACTCATTCTCATCACGTTCATGATTTCCTCGATGCTGATGATGGGGCTGTATTCGAGGTTCGGCTTCGCCAAGGTTCTTGGACTCGGCCACGTTTTGTGGATTCCGTTGCTCCTCCACGTCCTGACGCGGCTTCCGCACGCGGGCGGAGCTTTCAAGAATTACCTCGTCGCATGGTGCGTGACCACGGCGGTGTCACTGGCTTTCGATGTCGTGGACGTATGGAAATACTGCAGGGCGCGCAAAAGTTCCCGACCCAGCGTGTGAACCCCCTCGCCGCCACTTGGCGCATTAGTTTGGAATAAACCATCCGCCCTGGCTTTCTCATGATGTATAGGCGCGTGATGTGGGTCGGGCGACGATGCAGTCAACCAAACCAGTTATCTTATGAACTCAACTTCTATGGCAGGGCGGGAGACGCCGACTCGACCGGGAATCTTGCTTTTGGCGGGCCTCGTATTGGCTCTCACAGCGGTCTTGGTGGTGGTCCAGCTCCAGCATCGGCGCGAAGCCGCGCAGCGGCTCGCGGCCGCTCGCGCGGGAACGGAAAAGCTGCTGGAACGTGAGACGCCGGCGATGGGCACGGCGATGGAACGCGCCGCGCAACGCATTGCCCGCTGGAACGACGCGGCGCGCGAAGCGATTCATGATGAACAATCCGAGGCAATCGGCGGACGGTATCTCGCCGCGCGCAAGGCGGCGGCGGAACGCACGCTGCGCGAGGCGGAACGGTTGGTGGGGCGATTGCAGGGGGAACTGGCCACTCGCCTGGAGGAGGAGGCGTCCGCTGGAGCGGCGGCGTCCGAGTTTGCCCCCGTGATGGCAGCGCAGTCAGGCTGGCAGGCCGAGTTGATTGAGTTGCGAGACCGGTTTGAATTTGCGGAGTTCGCCGCCGCTGCGGCTGCAGACCGGCAACAATGGTTGGCACGACAGGAACGGGAAGCGGCGCAGACGCGGCGACAGGAGGAGTCTTCGATTCAAGGATTGCTCCCGATTTTGGCCGCCGTGAGCGCGGAAACCCGCTCCGCCAACGAGCGGGCGAACCGACTGCAAAGCCAGTTGGAGTCGTTACAATCCGCGCAGATCACCACCACGGAGCACCTCTTGACTCGTGCGGTGCGGAGCGCGGAGGTCGCGCCCACTCCAGCCGCAACGTATGCGCCCCCGGTAGCGACAGTGAACATCATCACCATTCCCGCCACGCGCTCCGAGCCGTCTCCGGCAGGCGGCTACTACGGTGGGCCTTACCACAGCGGCTACGTCACCCCGGCATACGGATACGGTTACGCCCCGTCCTACGGCGGGGGGTTGCGCGGTTATGGCGGGGGGATTCGTTCGTATGGTTATGGCCGGGGCTATGGGTATGCCAGCTATGGGCGCGGCGCGGCTTACTGTCGTTAAGCTCGGACAGGAATGGGCGCAGCCATCCTGGTCATTGTCCGTTTGAGTCCGGGCGGGTTACGCATGAAACACTATGATTCTGGTCGTCACAGTCATTTACCTCGGAGTGACATCTTTGTTTGTGATGTCGCTCGCGTTGAGCGCCGCCCGCCCCATGCCGACGCGAAATGATCGCAAGCACAAAAGAAGTAACCGACGCCAAACTCAATTTTCGAAGCCGGTGGTGATTGAATCGCCAACCGCCTCGGGAAAAACGATCTGACCTGCGTAACGGTTTACGAAAGCGGGCCACGTTCAAACAACAAACAAAACAAACGGGAGAACAACTATGAAAAACAAAACAGGATCGTTAGTAGCCGCCGCAGCGTTGGCGGGACTCGTCACCGGGGCGATATTCGGCGTCACCGGATGCTCAACCGGCAAGGCTGGCATGGAATCCAGCAGTTCGATGCACAAGCACGATTGTGCCGGAAAAAATGCCTGCAAAGGCAAGGGTGGTTGCAAGACCGCGACCCACGCGTGCAAGGGACAGAACGAATGTAAAGGCCAGGGCGGCTGTAAAGCCTAGCGCGAAGTCTCGATGCTGTGGCTGGAGCGGAGACGCAATCATCTTCGCTCCGGCACAGTTTTGGATTATGCCCGCAAATCGCTTTAACGCATTTACCGATTACGGAGTCGGCATCGGTCTCCGCATCCCGCACTACAAACATATTTTCGAGAAAAAGCCGGTGGTGGACTGGTTTGAAATCATTTCGGAAAATTTCATGTGCGATGGCGGACGACCTTTGGAAATGCTGGATAAGATTCTGGAGCAATACCGCGTCGTGCAGCACGGCGTTTCGATGTATTTCGGCTCGGCGGAAAAGCTCAATCGCGAGCACCTCAAAAAATTGAAGCAGCTCGTCAAACGCACGCAGACACCGTGGGTTTCGGATCATCTTTGCTGGGGCAGCGTGGATGGACGTTACACCCACGATCTCCTGCCGATGCCTTACACGTTTGCCGCCGCCAAAGTCACCGCGCAGAAAATTCGCGAGACCCGCGACTTTTTGGAAGTTCCGATCGCGGTGGAAAATGTCAGCAGCTACGCCGAGTTTCATGTTTCGGAAATGACAGAGTGGGAGTTTCTCACCGAGGTGGTCGAGCGCGCGGACTGCGGCATTCTCCTGGACGTGAACAACATTTACGTTTCGTCCTTCAATCACGGTTTTGATCCGTTCCATTATCTGAACAACATCCCGGCGGAACGGGTCGCCCAGATTCATATCGCCGGACATTCCAAGTATCGCAAATACATTCTCGACACCCACGATCACCCGGTAATTGACCCGGTTTGGAAACTTTACGCCCGCGCCCTTCAACTCGCGGGCAAAACAGCGACACTCCTGGAATGGGACGATCATATCCCGTCATTCGACGAGGTTCACCATGAAGCGCTCAAAGCCAACCGATTCATCCAGCAAACCGAAACCGCCATCGCCTAAACGCCAGACGCTCGGCGAACTGCAAGACTTGCAACGGCTCATGGCAAAAACCGTGATGCGTCCGTTGACGCCTGCCGCCAAGATGAACCCATGCTGGACGGATGGCACTCCGACCAGGAACGTCGTCGCCGGTTTCATCAAGCCAAATGACCGGCTGACCGCGTTTGAACGCCTGCAACTTTACAATCGGCAATACTGGTTTCGCCTCCTCGATTGTTTTTACGAGGATTATCCGGGTTTGCGCGCCGTGCTGGGTGAACGCAAGTTCACGCGCCTCGCACGAGAGTATTTTTCCGCTTGTCCGTCGGCTTCGTTCACCATGCGCAATCTTGGGCAATTTTTAGTTCACTTCATCGAATCACATCCGAAACTGGTTGCGCCTGAAAACCAACTGGCGCTCGACATGGCTCGGCTGGAGTGGGCGCACATCGAAGCGTTTGATAACGCCGCCGAGACTCCCATAACCCCGGACGATATGCTCGATGCCGATCCGCAGTCGTTGCGTTTGGGATTGCAGCCCTATCTCACGCTGCTCCGGCTCAACTATCCACTGGATGATTTCTTAATCGCCGTGCGGCGCGATCAAGGGCTGCGCCATGAAGCCAGCAACGCTATGGAAAACCAGCGCAAGCGTTTGCCGAACAAGTTCAAGAATTTCCAACGGTCCAAAACCATTTACCTCGCCGTCCATCGGCATCGGAATTCAGTATTTTACAAACGGTTACGGGCAGATCAATTCGCCCTGCTGACGGCTTTACGAGAAGGATCTCCGCTCGAAAAGGCGTTTGCCAAAGCGGTCGAATCCGGCAGCGCCGCAAGATTCCAACCGAAGCAAATTACGAAATGGTTTCAAGACTGGTCGGCACTTGGCTGGTTTTGCCACCGGGTTGAGGCCAAATCGAAATGAAAACTGCGTTACCGCTTTTGGGCCGTCCGCCACAACACAAGAATCCATCTGCGGTATTGTTTGTCGGATTCCAGCTGGGAATAATCTAGCCGCCCGAAAGCTCCCAACCCAGTCAGAACAACCCCACATGAATATGAACCTAAAACTTCTCGCCAAAGACCTCACCAAAGATTATCCACGCAGCCCGCGTGAAACGCTGGCGGGCTACGTCATCGCCGCCCGAACGCTCGACAAGTGCCGTGCCGTGCTGGCCGGAACAGCAGGCGAATATCACTTTAATTGTCCACTCGATAATCAGTTCCTTGGCTTTGCAGGCATTGATGCCGAGCAGTTCAAATCGTTTGTCGCCACCGGTGCGACGGATTTGGAAGTGGCCTCGTGGATAGACGAGCACTCCAAAATCAAGGATCGCACCCAGGTTGTGGTTTGGAACAACAAGCTGCGTTATACGCGCCCTTGCGACATGTCGATCGAGTTGCAAGAGTTTCTCGAAGATTATATCCCAAAATTCATTCCCAAAAACCGTCCGGTGCGTGTATGGTTCGACGTTTACGACCTCGAAGAGCAACGCATTTGAGGGATATGCTCGTGCCGTCGGAGCGCGAGCGTCTGCGAAAAGTGGTTGCACGCGAAGGGATAAAACTATGCTCTGGAAAAAATGGGATGGGGCTTGGCCTCATCGCAACAGGACGAGGTCCTCAAAAGTCTCCTGCCGGATGTTCGGGACTTAATAGAGCGGCGCGCAATCGCTGTGGATCATCTCCGAAAATGTCTGGCACGCGCCCGGCAGTTTCAGGCCGCTCTGGATGTACTTGCGAAGCCACCCGACGGATTCGAGCTTCGGCTCATCGCGGGCGACGCCGTCCGCACACCCACCGTCGTTGCTATCGGGGATGGAGCTTCTCTGGAGGTTCTCCAATAGGAACCGGGAGATGGCGAGGTGCCGCGCTCCAGCGCTCTCATGGATGAGCGGATCGGCGGTCTGTGGACCGCGGAATTGAAGACGCCGATCAAATGGTCTCACGTCGATTTTCTTTTCACCGATCATCTTGGCATGACTCGGGACCCCATCTTTACGGACAAGATCCTTTTCTTCCTCCTCGAGCAAGCGCGCTGAGGGGTGTTCGTTTCGTTCGCAATTCTCTTCTGACTTCGTTGTAAGGAATTCTGGTTTCAAACGATGTGTATGTGAAACCGGAATGAACCGGTTGACTAAAAAAATCCGATAAACACGAAAACCGAATACGACTATGGCACTCACACACAGAATCAAACTCTTCCCTGTCCTCGCGCTCCTGACGCTCGGCGCGATCGCGCCGGCCGCAACCGCCTTCGACCATGGACACGCATCCTACGATCAACTCCTCAAGCAACGGGTTTCCGACGGCTGGGTGGATTACGCGGCGTTGAAAGCCGATTCGCGGCCATTGAGGAATTACCTGAACCAGCTCGCTAGCGTATCAGAAGCCGAATTCCGCGCCTGGAACGAGAAGGAACGTCTGGCATTCCTGTTCAATCTTTACAACGCGGCAACCCTGCAGCTCATTCTGGATCATTATCCGGTGAAGAGCATCAAGGACATTGGCGGCTTTTTCAGCGGGCCCTGGAAGCAGAAGGTGGTGCGAGCCTTTGGGCGGGTCTTCACACTCGAACATTTGGAGCACGAGATTATCCGCAAGGAGCTCAACGAACCCCGCGCGCACTTCTCGCTCGTTTGCGCCGCCAAAGGCTGCCCGCCGCTGAGGTCGGAGGCCTATGTGGCTAAGCGGCTGGACGAGCAGCTCGACGACCAAGGGCGGATATTCATGAGACAGCGCGACAAGAACCGGGTGGATGCCGGCTCGCGTACGCTCTACCTTTCACCCATCTTCAAATGGTTTAGCGGGGATTTCGAGGCGAAGTCGGGCAGCGTGCTGAACTTCGTTAAACCCTATTTTTCCAAAGCGGAACAGCTAGCGCTTAATGGGGGTGAGTTTTCCATCCGATATACCGACTATGACTGGACGCTCAACAGCCGGTCCGTCACGAACTGAGTATAAGCGATTTCGAACACGATTCCCCAACCGGAAAGGAATCTAGAGCAATCTTTCAAGGGCCAGATGGTCTCCCGCGCCAGCCAGCAAATAGGACTTTCCTCCCTGGCTCCAACTTGCTGTGCACCACTTGCCGGTCGTCATAAATTCCGGAGAACGAGTTTTCGGAGAATCCTTTATGTCGGACTGATTGATCACAAAGAGATGCGCCATTCCCAGTCCGTCGGATTGAAGGCAAATGAAAGTGACCTTCTTGCCATGCCAATCAAGGATGCGGCATCCAAACGTGGGCAATCCCTTCATTCCGTCGGGAAGGATAAAATCGGGGTGCCCCTCGTTGGCCGCCAGCCACAGCTTAATATTAGCCATGTTTTCGGAAGTTAATTGAAGGTTGATTGCGTCGGAAGTTAGCATTCGAGTCATGCTTCGGCGGTATCCCGCGAAGGTGTTTGATCGATTCGAATCGAACCACCATGCCGAAAGGGACAGTATCAGAGTGACGGCCGCGGCGAGAGCGAGGAACCGCCGCCGATTCCAACGGGATTGAAGTTGGACAACTTTCTTTCCGGCGACGATGGAAGCGCGCAGGTCAGAAGGGATCGGAATCTGTTTGATTTTGGCGCCAATCGCTTTGTCGAGCGCGAGTTCCTGAGCAAACCAGACTGCGAGTTCGGGATCTTTCTGTACTTGCGCCAGCGCTTCCGCGAATTGTGGGTCCTGTGCGTCCTGTCCGCTTGGGCGATAGGCTTGGAGAATAAATTTGGCTTCTTCGTTATTCATTTTGAGCGGTGGAATGACCGGTAGCGGGATTCATCGGCAAAATTGTTTCTTTGGTGCCCATTGCTTTGTCGGCTAGCAAAATGCGCAGTTGGCCTTTGGCCCTTGAAAGCCTTGACATGACCGTGCCGATTGGAACGTTCAGAATCGAAGCAATCTCCCGATACGAATGCTCTTCCAGATAGAATAGAATCAGAGGTGCCCGGTAGAGCTCGTCAATCTGGAAAAGCGATCGCAACACGGTGGAGGAGTCGATGTCTGCCACGGTTTTCGGAAAAGTTGCGGGCAATTCACTGTCAACGGATTCGATGTCGAAGTGGGGGAATCGAATGTCCCGCCGGCGCGATCCCAGGAATTCGCGATAAAGCGTTGTGAACAACCATGACTTGACCTTCGAAGCATCTCGCAGTTGCTGGCCTTTTGTGGCCCACAAATAGAATGTCTGCTGGGTGATATCGCAAGCGTCCGCCTCTCGCTTGGTTAAGCTCAACGCGAAGCGAAAAAGCGACTCATAATAAAGCGAGACAATCGATTCGAATTGATCCACACGGTTAGGATTCTTCAAAACGCAGTTTATTCCAACATCGACCTCCTGCAATCCCAAGAGCGGCAAGACGGGGACTTCATACCGCATTTTTGACCGTCTGCTAAATCTTGTCCCCAGCGGCCTCTCGAATCATCGCTCTTAAGGATTTCTTCGAATGGTTGCCGATAAAACGGCGGCGAAAGTAGCCATTTGAATCGATAATCACATTCGTTGGCAGCTCGTGCCCGTTGAATCGTGCGCCGATAGTCCCGGACGGATTCAAAACGACCCGGTACGTGATGCCTTTGGATTTCACAAATCGCGCGACTTTCTTCCGAATCTCTCTGTGTTTAGCTTCCTCACCGGCAGTCATGTGTTCGTGGTTTTCTTCATCCTCGAGGTGATCGCCGTCACTCTCGGATGCATGACCATCGCTTTCACCGTGTGCGTGCCCGTGTTCATCTGGACGGCCATCGAGACTCACGCCGAGCACCACAAGTTGATCGGGACACTCGTCCTGGAGTGCGATGAGGCTCGGGATCTCCGCCAGACAGGCTGTGCACCATGTCGCCCAGAAGTTGATCAGCACGACTTTCCCGCGAAAATCGCCAAGACTCACTCGTTCTCCCGAGAGATCTTCGAGTGAAAAATCGCGCACCCTCAACCATTTGTCGGAAACTTCCTTGCGTGTCTTCGTCGCAACAGGCTCCGTGAAGGCGTCCGAATTCGTTTGCCACCATTGTTTCCAACTCTCCAATGATGCGATGAGCGCGGCCTTGTTTTCCGGTTGAATCTCGTCGGTGTTGCTGTCGCGAACCGTCATTCGCATTCGGGCTCCGAAATCGTGGCCCGTCCAGGCCCGAAGTGTCGAGGCTGCCGAAGACGCCACTTGAAGCTCGGAATCGTTCAGCAATCGAGCGACATCCGGGACAAATGGAATTCCGTTGCGTTTGAGATTCTGGATGCCCATGAGGCGAATCAGAGGGTCGGGGTCATCAAATTGGGCGATCGCGAGCTCGGCGAGTCGCGGATGCTTTTGTTCCGCAAGAATCCCCAAAGCAAGCTCCCGGGCGCTCATGTCCGGGTCCAGCGCCGCGTCGATCACCGTGGATTCCAAATTGGCGATCAGATTCGGGTTCCGGTTTGCGCGAGATTTGAGATATTCGAGAGCAAATGTGCGAAACGGGATCTTCCCCGAATTCCACATCCTGTGAAGAACTCGGTCCGGCTCGCTGGAGGAATCGAGCATTGCCTCTGCGACCTCCTGATTGGGCGCTGATTGTCGCATTACGAGAGTGACCAGCAACCTATGTTGGATTGTAGAGCCAAAACATAATGCACCCACGGCGATGATGATGCCGGCGGCGATAATAATCTTCGGTCGGTTTTTCATTTGGAATATGGGTTATTCAAATACAGGTATGATGTCCAATCGAGCGTTCGTATTCCGCCTGGCACCGAGCCTTGTCGTTATCGTCCGGCAGCGGCTGATCTGAAGCGCATACCGATAAACCTTAATCCGGCAGTTGGATGGCCGAAAAAATCGAAAAGACTCGAAAAAAGAGGAACTTCGGAGTTCAGTGCCATTCACCCGCTGGGTGAGATCGGGGGTTTTCGCAAAGTCTTCTCTCTTTTTGACTTCTTTCGTTACTTTCGGCTAAACCGCCGTTTTTAGGATAAACTAAATCACCGCGAAGAACAGAAGGATTAACGCAACTGTGCGACGAGCCGGTTGTCGCTCTTGTTCAAGGCGTCTGCCACCTGGAGCGCCCAATCAACACGATTCGGAGTTTTCTTTTCTTTTGCTGTAAGGAATCTCCGCGCCGCGCGAAGTGCATGTACAAGAAAGCAACTCGGTGGCACGACAACAAAATGAAACAAACGCATTTTTGCATGACATCTTTTTCAAAAAACACACACGGTCCTGGAACCCTGAACTACGAGGCGGTGGCAGAGCAGTATTATGAGCCGCTTCAGAGATTCGCCCTTAGCTTGACGCACAACTCGGTCGATGCATCTGATTTGGTTCAAAACGCGTTCCACACCTTAATCCAAAAGGCCGCGCAAATTCGAGACGTCGGAAAGCTCAAGAGCTGGCTTTTCACAACGCTGTACCGAAACTTCCTCCAGATCCGCCGACGCGCCGTGAGATTCCCGAATTGTGGAATCGAGTCAGTCGAAGAGGAGGCGAATGACATCGCCGTCTCCCACATCGATCGCATTGACGCCCGCTCGGCGATGGCATGCCTGCAGGAATTGAGCGAGCGATATCGGCTGCCTTTGGTGCTGTTCTATAAAGAGGACAAATCCTACCAGGAGATCGCCGAAGCGCTTGGTGTCCCCATTGGAACCGTCATGTCACGCTTATCCCGGGGAAAACTCCTGCTCCGTCAAAGACTGGAGCGAGCGGGCGCGCCTCCGGTTCGGAATATTCATTGGAATGATGGATCTTAGTACCGGGTGGCAGAAACCGGATGTGTATTGGCGAGCGGCGTCTAAAAAAATACCTTCTCGATTCATGGAGCTGGCAGTATCCTTTGCTCGTATGTCTGACGATGCAAATCCTGCTCCGCCTGAAACGATGGTGACCCGAAATCCGGCACATTCGTCCACTGATGGGTTAAATCCCAGTGAATGGGTCGATGCGCACAGCAATTATTTGTTTCGCTACGCCCTCATTAGGGTCCGCGATGAGGGCGTTGCCGAGGATATGGTGCAAGAAGCTCTGTTGGCCGCGTTCAAGGCAAGGGATCATTACACGGAAGGGGCCTCTGAACGCGGTTGGCTGACGGGCATTTTGCGGCACAAAATTCTCGATCACTTCCGGCAAGTCGGCCGCGACCGCGCGATTTTTCATGAACAATCTCTGCCGCCGGAATTGGATGAGAGATTCGACGATTTGGGACAATGGAAAACGGAACCGCCACTCTCACCGAAAGTTTGGGGACCGGATGCGGCTTCACAGATGCAAAGCAAGGAGTTCATGGCTGCCCTGAAGCAATGCCTTGCCAAATTGCCGCAACGGTGTGCCGACGCGTTTGTCCTGCGCGAAATGGAGGCTGTGGATTCCAAAGAAATCCAGGAATTCTTGGATGTCACAGCGGCTAATCTCTGGGTCCTTCTGCACCGGGCTCGGATGCAACTACGGTTGTGCCTGGAAAAGAATTGGATCAACGTCTGACTCGCGGACAAATACGCGATGGGCTCGAATCTGAAAACGCGATTACGCCGGGGAATGATGCGCCTCATGGGGCGGGTGATGCCATCATGCAAGGAAATCTCTGAACTGGTCTCCGCCTCTATGGACGGAAACCTCCCTATGCGCCGGCGACTTTCGATCCGGTTCCACATCCTGATGTGCTCTTTCTGCCGGCGCTACGAAAAGCAACTGCTTTTGTTGCGCATTGGCACAAAACACTACGCGGAGCCGGATGAAAACCCTGTCGAAGCGTCCCTTTCCGCGGCAGCCAGCGAGAGGCTCAAGCGGGCGTTGGAGCGAAAGCCTTGACCCCTCATTCTGCGGTCAGGGATTTCGGATGAAATGTGAACCAAGCGCTCTTAAACGAAAGCATGCCTGGCAGCCATCGCAACCGAGCGTTGGCACTTTGATTGTCCGTGTTTCGGCCCGACAAGGGTTCCCATCTCCCGCCCCAGGCCGTATCTTTCAGGAGATGCTCTTCGAGTGCCGGAAGGAATGAAAGCGTCTCCCCGTTAATGCGGCGGTCCAAGACATTGACCGACCCGCTCTCTTGGTCGAAAGCGACAACAATCGGGACGTTGTCTAATTCATCCTGAATCACTGGTTTTTGGAGCAGAACCTCCAGAGGATATGCCTTAAAGAATCCGCCGATCTCGACACCGAAAACAAATTCATCGCTGTGATCGAGAATCTCCCGCAAGTAACTGCGAGAGGTTCGCGACAGCAGAAGCGCGCTAGTATTTGGGAATTTCGTGCTCCACTCTTTCCACGACATAATGGTCGAAGGAATGGTTGGCAGCCTCGCCCCGAGAAGGGCTCCTTCTTTGCACTCTCCGAGAATGTGACTCCAAAGCGATCCGGTTTCCAAATCGCGTATCACCAAACTCCGGTTCCAAAGCATCCCGGATACTTGCAATGTGAGAACTTGCTCCTTGATTTTTCTGGCATACACGATGCCATTAAAGCAGAGGTGTCACCAAGTGGCCGCGAAGTCCGTGCTGCCGATCCGGTCATTGATGATTTCGCGTGACGGGCCGGTGAGCATGTTGATCGGATACGCGCGCTGTTCGCCTTCGATTTCCACTCCGAGCACCAGTTCGTCGCCGCGAATACCGTCGCCGACGTCCGAGACCTTGACAACGGGAGCATTTGTGATTGCCGGAAAGGGCGGCACCACCTGCATGGGAGCGAATCCGGGCGCGGAGGGGCCGTGTCGCGCAATCCCCGCCTCGGACCTGTTTTCGGCAATTAATTGAAAATGCCGGAAGGCGCTCGCCGCGGAAATCAGTATGGCGCAGATGGACGCAGTGACAATGGAGGCTTTTGCGGAACGTCCCAAGTTGTTCAATCTCATAAGATCACGAATCGTTTTAGCCACATTTGACCAAAGGGAGCTGCGTGCGTGCTCTCCGGACAGGTCTTATTGATAAATAGAGCACCGCCATTGCTGCAAGTGCCAATGACAGGCAAAAATGAAAATACTTGCTCAATTCCTTTTCGTTCATTCATTCGTTGAGTAGGAATGCTGTGACGTTCGCTTTATTCCCAAGTCACGCTCCCGGTATAGTGACGAGTTCAATATTTCGGAATGACAATCCGAAGACTTTTCAGATGAACGTTTGATGAATTCACTGCTCGCTGTCTTACCGTCTCAGTTTGTCACGATGGGGTTCAATCCGTTCTGGTCGGTGCCGCGGTCCTCCGGATCGCTGAACCTGAAAAACTGCGGTAAAGCCGAAAGAAACGAAAGAAACGAAAAACGCCAAGGCTTTGCAAACACCTCGGAGTTCACCCAGAGGGCGAATGGCACCCGAAGCCCAAGTTTCTCTCTTTTCGCGTCCTTTCGATTTTTTCGGCTTTCCGACTCTCGGCTTGAGGTTGATTTCTTGAATGCTGGGTTGGTCAGACAATAGGTGGAAATCTTCACGCCCGAGAAAGCGGACTGTTTCCAGAGCAAATGGCGCAGCTTCTCCTTGCCCAGATCGTCATTCAGCTTGAAACAAAGAAATTGTCGGCGACCCGAGCGGACACGTGATAGATTATCCTCGTTTTGCGAAAAGCAATCTCGCCAACCAACCAATGAACCAATCCAAGCGAATGGTATGTCATCGGGTTGCGCAATGCCAAAAGTAGTGAAACGACGCAACGTTCAATCCATTTAACTTCTTGCGGCTTGTCGGTGCGTCATGATCCTAGTAATTTGCGCCTGTGACTGCGGCGAAAGTAATTGAAGAAATCGACGAGCTGCCGCCGGACGAGCAGGCCAAAGTGATTCAACACGCGCTGAAGCTGGCTCGGAGCCGTCAGCTTAGCGCGGATGAGCTGGGCGAATTGGCCGATCGCCTGGCCAAAGCCGAGGATCCGGCCGAAGTCATTCGTCTCAAGTCTGCCATGACGCGCGGCTTTTATGGCGAGTGACTCATGCCAAAGATTCGGCGCCACAATCTCCCGCCTCCTCTGTACGCGCATTTGCTGGAGCGAATTCAGCAACGGCAAATATCCGGTGAACAACTCCGATCAATGCTCCGATGGATGGATACACATCCGGCAGTCCCGGAGGGCAAGTGGTTCAAACGTTTTCCCGGAATGGTGGTATGCGGCGAGGGTGAGTTCATCCGTACATTTCTCGTTGCCGGGCAAGTTCCAACGGGCGAAGAAGTTGGTTAGTTCGCCCGCGTGCTAGTGTAGTGTCTCGTAATTGGATGGAGTTATTATCGGATCGATTTTCCTTTGACATAACGAATGTGACATGGACGCACAAATCTTTGTCAGTGGGCTCTTGTGTTCCCGGATTCTTGGAAAAGTGAGCAGCGATAGCTCGCTTGAACGCTCTCTTCACGTTCGAAGGGGCGGATTGGTGGGACTTCGGAGGTATCCTGATAGGCATGAAGCCCAAATGCTTTCCGTCTCGGCAAAAAGGGCAATGGAACTGACCGAGAATTGAGAGTTTTTCTGAGAGGCACGATGAGTATGCGGGAACCAAAACTGCCTTCTTCCGAATGTGCCAAGGGGGGCCGGTTTAAAAGAAGCGCTTATGTGGAGGCATTTTAGTTCTATCCCTCATCGAGAGTCGGTTTTTTCCAGGAGTTTTTCTCCATTCTCAGCGTTCAAGAAATTAACGCTCTTATTCTGGGCAATCGCGTTAGTCATTGCGGTTCCTGTTTCCTTGGGGGCAGACATCATTCGGCGATCGGGTTCTCCGGCAAGTGTGAATTATGAGGCGATAAGTGGAACAGCGACTCAAGAGGTTGATTATTTGCCCGTCTCCGGCACACTCGTGTTCCCTCCCGGAGTAACGAACCAGGTGGTTGTCGTAACGATTCTTGACGATGCCTTGAACGAACGATCTGAGACCGTTATTCTTAAACTCAGCAATCCAGCCAATGCCAGCCTCCTTCCCCCGGGTCAGGCGATTGCGACGATTCTAGATGATGATCCGCCTCCGAGGTTGATGATCAACTCGACGGCGGTTCTGGAAGGCAACAGCGGTACAACGAACGCAATCTTTACGATAAGCCTGTCGTCGGCTAGCGGACGGACTGTCACTGTCAACTATTCAACCTCGGACGCAACCGCGACCGCTGGCGAAGATTACATCGCGACATCGGGGTCCCTCATCTTCGAACCTGGTGAGACGAGCAAGAACATTTCTGTGCCCGTGATCGGCGATATGAAGACTGAAAATGGCAACGAGCTATTCTTTGTAAACCTAACAAACGCTCAGAATGCAACCGCGCCCGCAGGTCCCGGGATCGGTATTATCGTTGATGATGAATCGCCGCCGCCAGCAAACATGTCTCCGACGATTTCGAAGGTTGGAGACCAGTTCATCATTGAAGGCAAATCAAGTGACTCAGTTGCGTTCACGGTTGGCGACTTTGAAACTCCGGTTTCAGACCTGACTCTAGGAGCTGTGCATTACCCACATCTTTTTGATCCAATAAAAAGTTATATTTGTACTTGTACATTAGATAGTTATGTATAATTAGATGGGATGCTTAAGCATCCT
>JAQBVM010000462.1 GCA_027623095.1 Verrucomicrobiota bacterium | reverse complement strand
TACTTGCCAATGCGACAGCCAGAACCCTGCTCGATCATGGTTTCGTTGGTGGCGGCGGTAACACCGATCAGGTGGAGGGAGTCCCCAATGCGGCGCCGACAATCGCCGTGATTCCACCGATCACTCTTGTGAGCGATGGTGGCGAGACGAAGGTATCGTTCGCTGGACTGACAACGGGAGCGGCGAGCGAAAAGCAGCGGCTCACGGTTACCGCGGTTTCGGACAATCCCAGCCTGCTTCCTGATCCGGTTGTGAGCTATTTGAGTCCGTCAGCGCAGGGGGAACTGGCGCTGAAAGCGATCGAGGGCACGGCGGGCCAAGCCGTCGTGACGGTCACGGTATTGGACGACGGCGGCACGTTGGATGGAGGGATGGATAGGGCGGCGGTCCAGTTTGTGGTCACGGTGAAATCCGAAGCGCTTGCCTCCATCTATTTTCAGCACAAGAGCGGCGGTTGGGGCATGTGGAAGATGCGGGCCGAACAGTATCGCGGCGCAGCGGCATTCGAACCCGGACAGCCAGCGTCCGCCAATGCGCGTGTGGTTGCGGTCGCGGATTTTGATGGGGATGGCCAGCGCGACTTGCTGACACAAGACGGTGGCGGGGAGATAACCGTAAACTTTCTTTCGGGCACAGCCGTTCTGGGTGCCCAGTCGCTGAGTCCGAGCCATACCGGGGATTTGGCATGGAAGGTTGCGGGCGCCGGAGACCTGGACCATGACGGAAAGAACGATGTCATTTTCCAGCACGATGAAGGTACGCTGGCGGTGTGGTTCTTGGATGGCGTTGCTTTGACTTCATCCTCGCTTTTGAGCCCCTCCAATCCTGGAGACGGCTGGAGACTGATGGGCGTCGGAGATCTAAATCAGGACGGCGAAGCGGACCTGGTATTTCAACATCGCGATGGAAGTGTGGCAACTTGGTTAATGAACGGGACTGGGCTGAAAGAACCAAGCTGGATCGTTCAGGCGAATGAGGGATCCGGATTGCGGGATATTAAAGTGCGAGGTCTCACGGATTTGGACTTGGATGGAACAATCGATATTCTTCTACAGGGTGCGGACGAATCGCTGTACGTTTGGTTTCTGGATGGAACAACCGTTCGCGCGGGCACGTCTTTGGATCCGAACAAGGCCTCCCCAGGATGGAGGATTGTTGGGCCGTGATTCCGGAGCCTTGAGCGGACGGCTTGCCCGAAAATCCGACAGCCAACCGTGACCGTACGGCACTTGAATCGGTAGCGACAGACCACCGGACCGTCCTTGCTGGGTTCAGCGGCGAAACAGTGTGTCGCGGGCTTGGGAATTGACAATCGCTCCCGCAAGTCGCGGGGACATCGTGGCGCGGCGTTCCTGGCTCCGAAGAAATGTGAAATATTCGTGCGCGAAGTAAAACTACCTTGTTTTGCAATGAATGGAATATCAACGGTTTCCCTGACGCGGTGGCGTACCGGACATCTTTTCCGCGATGTTTCGATGAGTGTTGTCTGCCTGTTTGCCGTCGCTCTCACCGTTAGGTCCGCCCAGAGCCAGCTTCAGATTCAGTTTGATTACCGTTTTGACACGAGCGGGTTTTTCGATGATCCGGATCGACGCTCGGTTTTGAACGCTGCCGCAAATGAGTTTACGTCGCTGATTGCGGACTCGTTGTCGCCGATCAGTCCGAGTGGAAGCAATACATGGAACGCGCTTGTGATTCGTCCGGACACGGGCACGATGGAGTTGCTTTCGGATCTAACGATACCCGCCAATACAATCACAGTTTTTGCCGGCGCCCGAATTCTCAGTGCCGACACATTGGGGCTCGGCGAAGTTGGGGGCCTTTCCTTGATGGGGGACGCTGAGTGGCGCGAGCGGGTCCGAATTCGCGGTCAATCCGGAGCGCCCTTGAGCGACTTTGGACCTTGGGGTGGAAGCATCGGATTCGACAGCAGTTCGACGACAACGTGGCACTTTGATTTGGATCCTCTCAGTTTGGACGATCTGCCACCGGATGCGGATGATTTTTTTACCGTTGCCCAGCATGAACTGGGACACCTTTTGGGCTTTGGTTCTTCGGCATCGTGGGGAGTGCAAATCGACGGCGGTCTCTTCACTGGATCGAATGCGAGCATTGCTTTTGGAGAAGCGGTACCGGTGGACTCAAGCGGGAAACATTGGGCGGACGGAACGGTAAGCCGCATATTCGGAAGCGGCATAGTTCAGGAGCCGTTGATGGCTCCGGAGCTAGCGTCGGGCACTCGGAAGTTTCTCACCGCTTTGGACATTGCCGGTCTGGAGGACGTGGGTTGGACCGTTGTGCCCGAACCGGGATATTCGGAATTGCTGCTTGCTGGTCTTGGAATGATTTGGCTCGGACTCAAAAGTCGCCGGTCATGCTCGTTCAGATTGCTCCGCGCCCGGACAAATCCTCCAAAAGCCCGTTGACCCTCCGTGAGCCAAAAGTAACGGTTACCGTCGCGAAGTAGTGATCGGATGGGAATCAACGATTCCTATTCCGTTCCCTGTCCCGGATCCCCAAATGGTTGCCTCAATATACCGGTCGCTTGAGGGCTGATCGTGAAAATAATAGATCGTCAACGGGTCAGTTCTCACAATCGGCAATCCGCCCGCTGGGCTGTCAAATGGGAACCATAACTTGCGCTCCCGATCTGCAATCGCGCCGCGATCCATTGCCGGGTCATCGAGTTTGCTGCCGCGCTCTGCTCGCGAATTCTGATGTGGCCGAAGCATTCGAAGAGCTTCGGCAGATTACAGCGGGATTACCAATGACGCCGGATAAAACGTGAGGCTTGAAAACGCAAGAAGTGGCCGACATATTGAATGACATGAGTGTGAGCACACGCAAATTTATCCGGGATTTTCCTCTGTTCCGAGAGCAGGCCGAGAAAGGCGACACGGTGGTGATCGAGTCGCGCGAAGGGGTGAAGTTCGTTTTTCACCGGATCGGCGCCGCGCCGCGTCCGCGCCAGGTCGAAACGCCCTTGCCGCGTGAGATCACGGACAAATGGGATGCGGACAGCCCGGCCATCGCGCCTGAGGAATGGGAGATGAACCGCTGATGCTGCTGTTGGATTCGAATATCTGGTTTAAGCACTACTGGCGGTTGCCTATGCCGGAGCAAATGCAGCGTCGAATGGAGACCGAAGAACTTGCGTTCAGTCCGGTCAGCGCGCTGGAAATCGCCACAAAGATTCGCAAAGGTCATTTTCCCGGCATTCCCCCGATTGAGCAATGGTTGGCGGCGGCGGTGGATGGCTATTTGATTGCGCCGGTGACGCCGGAAATCGCGGCTGCGGCGGGAGCGGACAAACGGGGCCATCAGGATCCGGCTGACCGGATGCTAGTGCATACCGCGCTGGCCCATCGATTCACGTTTATTCACAGTGGTTCGATGATTCGGAAGCGCACGGATTTACAACAGGCTTACTTCAAGTTGGCCGCGCAAAATTAAAACTCTCGTAACGTTCCCGATCTGCAATCGCGCCGCGATCCATTGCCGGGTCATCGGAGTTTGGCAATTAGCCCTGTGGGACTGTCCTTTCTGACCAGGGTCGCTTTTTGATTTTATTTCATGGAGATGACATAAGTAATTACGAATTACGAATTAGGACAGTCAGTCGTTCCGGTTACGACGTTCCGGCATCCGGTAATAATTAACCATTAAACACCGGAACGCCGGACCGTTTCCGTACGTTCCAGGCCGGCAATACTTCTGCGCGAGCTGGTCCAATTGTTGATCGGATCTTTAGGGGTCGTGAACGACTTGTAGCGACCGCTGAACAGGTGACCGAACCGCTTGTGGCTTTAGAGCGACGGCGGATGATAGATCGCTCCTTCATACTCGTTCCTCAGAGCTCGCAGCATCCGTCAAACGTTGTCTCATCTTCCGCCGACCCCTTACCCCGCCCCACCATCCGCGGCGGACACGCGCACGGGAGTGCGCCGAGTTAGCTTGCCACCAGCGGACGGTGAAACTTACACTCCCACCCGCAAGGAGGTGGGAGCGATGG
>JAQBVM010000461.1 GCA_027623095.1 Verrucomicrobiota bacterium | reverse complement strand
TGCGTAAAACTATAATTACTATGCGTAAAACTATAATTGCTGCGTTTCTTGCACTTTTGGGTGTATCAGCGCAAGCGGGTGAGGCGACCTTTGATTTTACCGCCGACCCGGCAACAACACTCGAAATCGCCGGGAATAACCCCCAGCCATGGATGGCAGCAGGAGGTAATCCCGGTGGATTTTTGGCGATTACCTACCCTGTGGGCAGTCAATACACCGGATTCGTGTTTCCCGATATCGACGACGGAAAAATCGTGACAGCGTTTAAGTTCGAAGCCGACCTTCGTGTGGGTAATAGCACCGGAGCTAGGCCTGCGGATGGGTTCAGTATCAGTTTTGCTCGCGGCAATGATCCCTTGCTGACTGACATTGGTAGCACCGGTAACTTCGCGGGTGGCATCCCCGAAGGCGGATCAACGACTGGCATCGCGATTTCCTTTGATACTTGGGCTGGGAATACATTCCCCGATGGACCTGATATCGAAGGAATCATCGTGCGCGTGGACAACAAAACCATTCTCCGCCAGCCGCTTCCGACTCGGCATGGAGCTTGCGATGATATCACCAGTTTGCAGACTGGCCCTCGAAATGCCCAGTATTTTACAGATGGCGGCGATCCCTATGAAGCAGGTTCTTGGGCCGGCCTTTGTTGGAAACCGGTCGTCGTGGAAGTGGATGACACCGGGAAAGTAACCGTCATTTGGAAAGGCAACGCAATCCTCGACAAATTCCAGACCTCCTACTTCCCGTCTGCCGGACGCATTGTTCTGGCGGGCCGAACGGGCGGCGCGAATGAAAACACCCACATCGATAATATTCGGCTAACAACTGTTGCTTCCTCGGCCGATACGCAGCCGCCCACGGCTCCGGGCAATGTGAAAGCGACGCCTGGCGCGCGCCGAGTCAGTCTCGATTGGGACGCATCGACGGACAATTCGGGGCGAGTCGGTTATGAGGTTGATTTCGATGGCGCCATCTCGATCGTGACCGACGCGAGGTTCGCCGCTACCGGCCTGAACCCAAACACCGCTTATTCCTTTCGTGTCCGCGCTGTGGACGTATCCGGAAATGGTTCTGCTTGGCAGCCTGTTTCCGCAACGACTGTTGCTGAAGTGGACGGACCTGGATTCCTTCTCGGAGAAATCTACGACGGAATTCCCAACGTAGATGTGGCGTCGCTAGTATTCGCGGATGCTTTTTTCGACAAGAAGCCGAGCCGAGGTGTTTATCTGAACGGATTAACATTCGGTGAACCGACATTCGGCGGCACATTCGGCGATAACTTCGGAATCGTAATCACCGGTGTTCTGACGGCGCCGAAAACGGGTATGTTCAACTTCTTCCTCCGAAGCGATGACGCTTCCCAATTCTTCCTGAACCAGGCGGGAGCGGCGATTCCGAATATTATCAATGACCTTTACATCGCGGAAGAAACCGGATGCTGCAATGCGTTTCAAGAGCCGGGTGCGCTTCAGACGACGGCCGCGCCTGTTTCTCTCACTGCCGGCAAACAATATGGATTCGCCTTCGCCGTGAAAGAAGGCGGCGGCGGTGACTGGGGACAGGTTGCCATGCGCGAAGTCGGCGACCCGACACCTGCGGCTCAGTTGCAGCCGATTTCTGGGGCAATCTTGACCGGAAAAGGCGACCCGGTGGGTGCTGAGGTTTCGATTACCAAGGCGCCTGCGGACGTGACAACACCTGCAAATGAGAAAGTCACGTTCACCGTCGAGGCGACCCATGCGTCCCCTTACGGTGCTGGCCGCTTCTATCAATGGTACCGGAACGGAACGGTTATCGCGGGTGCATCCGGTGCTTCTTATTTAATTCCGTTCGCTTCGGCAGCGGATAATGGCGCCAAGTTCAAAGTCATGGTTGGCACACTTGGAAAAGCCGTTACAAGCGCTGAAGCCACGTTGACGGTTCAGGCGGATACGAAGCCGCCGACGATCGCAAGCGTCTCCGGAAGTGACACATTTGACCAAGTGACGATTCTGTTCTCTGAGCCGGTTACTTCAGCGACGGCGACGGTTGCGGGGAACTATTCATTCTCGGGTGGTTTGACCGTTTCTGCTGCCACACTGGTGAATGTGACAACCGCTCGCCTGACCACAAGCAAGCAGGCGGAGTCAACTGATTATACACTTACGGTGAGCAATCTTAGGGACAACGGCGGCAATGCGATTGCGGCGCCGGGAAACACTGCGACTCTGAAGTCCTTTTCGTTCACAAGTGGAATTTCTAAGTTGGAGGTTTGGACTGGAATCGGAGGTGTCGCTGTCACGGATCTTACCGGCGACGCGAGGTTTCCAGCTTCTCCGGATTTAGTCCAGACGTTGTCTGGATTCGAGGCTCCGACAGATGTTCGGGACAACTTCGGTGGCAGGTTGACGGGCTTTATAACACCTACAGAAACGGCCAGTTATGTGTTTTACATGGCTGCGGATGACGGTGCGGAATTGTTTCTGAGCACGAACGATAGTCCGGCCAACAAGTCCTTAATTGCAACCGAACCGACATGGAATCCTGCCCGCGCTTGGTCCTCAAGTGACCGGCGGCCGGGATGCCCGGACGCGTGCGAAAATGTATCAGCACCGATACGATTGGAATCGGGCAAGCGTTATTTCATCGAATTGCTCTTCAAGGAAGGCGGCGGCGGTGACAATGCCGGTGTTGCTTGGGTCAAGGAAGGCCAAGCGCCCCCGGCGAATGGTAGCGCTCCGATTGGCGGCGCTAACGTCGGCATATTCGCAGATCCGAATCAAGGACCTCCTGTCATTACGACGAGTCCGTCAACCCAGTTGGCGGATGCCGGTGGATCCGCTTCTTTCACAGTTGAATCGCTTGGGGGAACACCGTTCTCGTACCAATGGCGCTTCAATGGAGGCGACATCGCCGGTGGCACTCAAAAGACGCTGGCCGTTAGCGGCGCAAGCGCGGCCAAGGTGGGCGGGTACTCCGTTGTGGTGAGCAATTCCTCAGGTACCATCACGAGCACAAGCGCAAACCTGTTCATTAAGGGAACGCTCTATATCGAAGCGGAAGACTTCGACTTCGGAGGCGGTAAATCTGTAACTGGCAAGCCGATTGGCTTGGACGGAGCATATCCCGGGGGTGACTACGCGGGATTGGGAACCATGGATGACGCGGATATCGACTGGAGCAATGCGGGTGGCAATGCCGGTCAGCCGTTCCGTCCGGACACTGGCGTGGCTGCGGGCAAACAGAACGCTCACGCGGACGGAATTCCGCGCGCAGGGTTCGATGTGACGGTCAACAATGTCGTTGGTTGGAACGATGACGGTGATTGGCAGAACTACACCCGCGTGTTTCCTGCAAACGACTACAATATCATTGGCCGGTTGGCTTCCGGTGGTCTTGCAATTCATTCACAGGTTTCCGTCGTGACGGCCGGTGTCGGTACCAAGGATCAAACACTGAAGAAGGTCGGGGAATTCAATCCGGGCCGCGCGACAGCGGGCTGGGATAACATGGAACTGTTTCCGCTCATTGATGAGACTGGTGCGTTGTCCACCGTTAACTTAAGTGGCAAACAGACGGTCCGATGGAGCACGCTGCCAGGGGCGAATCAGGACATCGATTATATGATGTTTATTCCTGCCGTTATGGGATCTGGCGGTGGTGGCGGTGGAAGTACGATATCGGGTGTGTCGCTCAGTGGCGGCAGCATCAAGTTCACGTTTACGGGAACTTTGGAATCCGCTGATAGCGTCATAGGTCCGTGGACTGCCGTGCCGAATGCGGCGAGCCCTGCGAGCATCCCAGTGGTGGGCGATAAGAAGTTCTATCGTGTTCGCTAGGATCGCCTAACTTACAAAATCACGAAGAGGCCGGATGAAAATCCGGCCTCTTTTTTTCGGTAATGCGAGGGTCGCCACTTCGCCCGGTCTTGGGCACGGAGATCCCAGCGCGGCGGAGCCGCGACCGAATGAGGCGTTGAGAGAACACGGAATACGCGGAACAGGAAAAGGAGATACGAATTCCGACTCATTGCATTCGCA
>JAQBVM010000460.1 GCA_027623095.1 Verrucomicrobiota bacterium | reverse complement strand
GCATCAACATCCTGCAATACTACTTCGACCTGGGCATTCGCGGGCCGGACTTCATCTGGGCGGCGCTCGGGCCGGCGCTGCAAGCCTACAGCGAGCATCCGTTTGTGAAGAAAACCGGCGGCGGCATGATGACCGTGCGGGAGTTCTTGGATGAGGTCCGCAAGCTGGTGCTGCAATTCTCGCTCGGTGAGTTGCCGGGTTTCCGCGAACTGCAACGCGAGACGCAGGGACGCGGTGAGACCGTAGCGCTCGACCCGGTGACGCAATACTATCTGCTTCACCGGGCGTATTTCGGACTTGTGCCCGCGCCGGCCGGGGCGTGCATCCTCTACGCAAATGCGTGTGGGAAGAACGAAACCGAATTGAAAGTCGTCTGGAACATTCTGGAACAAGGCGGCAAGTCCGGCGCCGGCAAGAAAGGCCGTCCGCGCAAAGACGAGGAAGAAGAGCCCACGAATAACACGAATGACACGAATGGGGAGGCGGAAGAGAGCAAGGGCAGCGAGTATCGGCTGCTGGACTGGTCGGAGCGCGTCGAGCGTGATGACCTCGGCGAGAGCCGGGGCGGATTGCCGTCGCCATTGGTGGACAAGCTGCACCGGCTGATGGCGTTGTTTCATCGCAACCAGGCGGGCGAAGTGCAATCGCTTTACGAGAGCTGGGGGCTGGCGAGCGAGCGGGCGTTCCCGCCGTTGCTGCAAGCCATCCGCGAACTGGCGTTGCAGGACGGCAACGACACGGAACGGCGGCTGGTGGAAGCGCTGGCGACACAGTTGAAACTGGCGCGGCGGCAGGTGGTGGAAGACGGCGTGTTGAAAGATGCGCCGTTTTTCCCGGCGATTGATGATGCGACACGGACAAAGGTGAGCTACCGGAAAACGAAGAGTTAGCCCACGAATTTCACGAATTCACACGAATCAGAGGAAAGGCTAAGCGATGCCAGAGGTCATTTACAAGGACGAGAGCTACCGGGTCATCGGGGCGTGCTTCGAGGTTTACAACGAGAAGGGGTGCGGGTTCACGGAACCGGTGTATCAGGAATGCCTGGCGATCGAACTGGGGTTGCAGAGCATCACGTTCACGGCGCAGGCGCATCTGCCGCTGAGCTACAAGGGGCGCCCGCTGCGCCAGCGGTTTCAGGCGGATTTCATCTGTTTCGAGAATATCAGGAATGCCTGGAGGTCAAGGCGGTTTCGGCGCTGACGGACGAGCACCGCTCCCAAGTTCTGAATTACCTGAACGCGACCGGCTACAAGCTGGGTCTGCTGGTGAACTTCGGCCACCACGGCAAACTGGAATGGGAGCGGATTGTAAAATGAATAGCAGCCCACGAATTTCACGAATCCCACGAATGGCAAGCGACCAAAAAGAGATTCGTCTTTATTCGTGCGATTCGTGGGCAACCAACTGATTTATGGCTAAACAAGTACTAAAACCGTGGAAGGATGCCTGCACGCTGCGGGAGGAGATAAAAACCAAGACGCTGACAACGGCGGATTTTGCCGTGGATTTGCACCGCGTGATCTTCAAGCCCGGCAGCGGCAAACATTACACCGACCCGGAAGCCTTTTTCGCCACGACCTACGCCACGCCGAATCTGCGGCGGTTTTGTCGCGACGTGCTGCGGCGGCTGGCCAAGGAAGATGGCGGCGAGCCGATCATCAATGTGGCGCAGACGTTCGGCGGCGGAAAGTCGCACACACTGACCGCGCTGTATTACCTGACCACGCTCGGCAAAAAACTGCCGCTGACGGCGACGGCGGTGAAGCACATCCTCGCGGAAGCGAAGCTGGAAAATCCACCGGAAGCCATCGTGGCGGCAGTGTCGTTCGACAAGGTGGACTGGAAAAAAGGCATCGAGGCCAAAGCGCCGGACGGCAAGGTGCGGGCCTTCCGGATGCCGTGGAACATGATCGCCTGGCAACTGCTCGGGGAGGAAGGGCTGGAGATGATTGACCGGGACGAAACGAAGCCCGACTACGACACCCCACCGGCGGACACTTTGTGGCTCAAGGTGCTCGAGAAAGTCGAGAAGAGCGGCAAAGGCGCGTTGATCCTTCTGGACGAATTTTTGATGTGGGCGCACGACGCGGCCTCGCCCGACACGGACGGGACGAACAAGTGGCGCGGGCCGCAGTGGATTGACCGGCTGAAGAATTTCTTCCAACGGCTGGCCCAGGCGGTGGAAAGTTCCGAGCGTTCCTGCATTGTCGTCTCCCTGCTGGCCACCGACCCCGAGAAGATGAATGACGGCATCGGCAAAGCCGTGCTGGATGCGTGCAACCAGGGATTGAACCGGCAGGCGTCGGTGCAATCGCCCGTCGAAAAAGGCGACCTCGCGGAACTGCTGCGCCGCCGGATGTTTGAGCAGTTTCCGGAGAATCCGGCGGACCGCCATCCGCATGTGACGGCGTTCTGGGATCGGATGAAGGCGATTGACCCGGTGCAAGCGAAGCTGCCGAACGCGGAAGAGAAACTGCGCGATGCGTATCCGTTTCATCCCGACCTGCTGGCGCGGTTCTTCGGGAAGTGGACGGAATTGAACCAGTTTCAGCGGACACGCGGCGTGCTGCAAACCTTTGCGGCCGCATTGCGCGAAGCGGAGAAATGGGACACGTCGCCCATCATCGGGCCGCAAGTGTTTCTCAATGCACCGGGGAATGACGATCTGAGCCCGGCATTGCAGAAGCTGGCGGAGATCGCCAAGGACTCGCAAGCCGACAAGAATCCGCAATGGCCGACGAACCTGAAAACGGAACTGCCCCGCGTGGTGGATGCACAGAAGGCACACGCCGGAACGTTGATGGGCCGCGAACTGGAAGCCGCGTGCGTGGCGACTTTCATCTACTCACAGCCCATCGGCGAGCAGGCGGAAGTGGCGGACTTGCGCTGGCTGGTCGGGCCGACGTGCGATTTGCCGGCAGTGTTAAACAACGGACTCATCGGATGGGCGAAGTCGTCCTGGTATCTGGAAGAAACCGACGCGACCGAGCCGACAACGAACGTGCCAAAGTTCTGGAGGCTCGGACCGAAGCCGAACCTGAACCAGGTGCATCACAGCTACAAGATCAAGGCGCTGAGTTTCGCCAAGGTGAAGTTCGACGAGCTGGCGAAGAAGTGCGGGCCGTTAAAGGAAGGCTGCGACCAAGAGGGCATCAAGTTTCACAACCTGCCGAACACGGCGGCGGATGTGGATGACGACGGCGTGTTCCGGCTGATCGTGCTGGGCGCGGATTACGCGGCCCAACCGAGCACGAAACCGCACGCGGGCGCGGAAGCTTTTTTGCGGACGCATTCATCGTCCACAGATAATCGCATCTGCCAGAACGTGGTGCTGGTGGTGACGCCGAGCATCGGCGGGTTGACACAGGCGGAGCAGCAGATTGCCGACTGGCTGGCGTGGCAGGAAATCAAAGGCTCGAAGGATTTCAAAAATTACGATTCGAATCAGAAGGAGCTGGCAAACAAGCGCGAGCGCGAGTCCAAGCAGGCGGCGGAGACGGCCGTGAAGAACGCCTTCGAGCTGGTGCTGCATGTGGACAAGGCGGGCGCGTTGCAGGTGAAGAAATTCACGATGGGCGCGCAAGCGCTGTTCCCCACGCTGCTGCAAGAAAAGGAACTGCGGCTGTTCAAGGAGAAGATTGACGCCGAAACCATCATGCCGGGCGGACCGTATGCGGTCTGGCCGGCGTCGGACAGCAGCGTGCCGGTGAGCGCGCTTTACCAGCAATTTGCGCGGCAACCTAGCCTGCCAAAACTACTGAATCCGCAGACGGTGACAAACACGATCGCCGACGCGGTGCAACGCGGCGTGCTGGCGATGCGCCATGTGCGCCCGGACGGTTCAGAACAATGGTTCTGGCGGTCGAAAATTGACGTGACGGAATGGGCGAAGAATGGCGAGGCGTGGCTGCCGAGCAAGGCCGTTTTGAACAGCCTAAGCGCACGGGCGGTGCTGCCGGAAGCGTTGCCGGGTTTGTGGCCGGCTGATCCCGCCGGAGTCGAATTGACGACGCTGTGCGCGTGGTTC
>JAQBVM010000074.1 GCA_027623095.1 Verrucomicrobiota bacterium | reverse complement strand
GTTCACGCCGCTTTAACTCACGAACGAGCGACGCGCCCGGGATTTCCAGTGCCGCACGACGACAGACGTTGAAGCGGGCTGAAGCCCGCGCCCCGCCTCTGCGCTCTCTGTGTTCATTCGCGGCCATGTTCACTTCAAATTAAACGGCACGAGCATCGGGCGGATGTCGCCGAACTTGCCCAAATCTTCCCGATGCACCCAGACCTTCTCACAGTAAATCACCTTGCGCGGATTCTTGTCCTTCAGCTTTTCCAGAAACTCCACGTCCAGCGCGCGGTCTTCCTTCCGGTTCGGCGTATAGAGCAGATAATAGCTCGTGCCCTTCCACTCGCCGATCTTGCCGGTGGCCTTGTCCACTTTGGCCGCGTCAAAATTCTGGCTCGTCTCCGTGAAATAAACGTAGCGTGCCACTTCCTCAAAGCCCGGCAGCTTGTCGCCGAACTGCCGATACTCGCCCATGAGCTTCTCGCCCACGCGCACGTAGGCGAACTCGCCGCCCAACCCTTCCACCTTCTCCGTTTTGCCGGACTGCGTTTTGTAGCTGTAACCTTTGCTCACGCGCAACACCCGCTCGCGCGTGATCTTCTCGCAGATGTTGAACTTCTCTTTCTCGTTCTCTTTCGTGTCGAACGCCTGCTGGACGAGGATGAACTTGCGATTGCCGCCGTCTTCCTTGTTCAACTCCAGAACCGCGTGCGCCGTCGTGCCGCTGCCGGCAAAAGAATCGAGAATCAAGTCATCAGCGGAACTGGCGACGGTCAAAATCTTCTGAAGAAGCCGGACAGGCTTCGGGGTTTGAAAAACATTTTCGTCGAGCGCCAGGATTTCATTCACCGTCTTCTTGGCTTCCTGAGTATTGCCCGCGTCTGTGTGCAGCCAAATCGTTCTTGGGGTGACACCTTCTTTTACCTCAGACAGAAAGCGTTTCAAACGCGGCACGCCGTTCTTGTCGTCGCCCCACCAGATGCGCCTGTCTTTGTGAAGTTCCCAGAGCTTTGATTCTTCAACCCGCCAATACGTTCCCGGTGGCGGTCCGGGAATCACGCGCCCGCCCGGACACTTAATGCTGTATTTGCCTTTGCTGTATGGATTGCGGGCTGACATATCACCCGATGCCCAAGGACCGCGCGGATCGTCGTCGGGATTGGAATACATCGCGACTTGTTCTTCAGAACGGTCGAGAAGTATTGGCCGCCATTGCTCCTTTGTCTTCCCATAGACAACAACGAAATCATGGTCCTCCGAAAACCACTTCGCAGAGTTCTTCGGCGAGAAGTTTTTCTGCCAGACCACCGTTGCCACAAAATTCTCCTCCCCAAACACCTCATCCATCAGCATCCGCAAATGATGGACTTCGTTGTCGTCAATCGAGACGAAAATCGCGCCGTCATCGCGGAGCAGTTCCTTCAGCAGTTGCAGCCGGGGATACATCATGCAGCACCATTTGTCATGGCGGCAGGCGTCCTCGCCCTCCTTGCCCACGGCGTTGCCAATCCATTCCTTGAACTGCGGCTGCGTGAGGTTGTCGTTGTAAACCCAGCCCTCGTTACCCGTGTTGTACGGCGGGTCAATGTAGATGCACTTGATCCGGCCAGCGTGCGTCGGCAGAAGACTTTTCAGCGCAATTAGGTTGTCGCCTTCAATGATCAAATTCCCGTCCATCGAAGGTTTTTTGGCGAGCGAAAGTTTTGGGTCAATCTCCAGCGTGTGATGTGGCACAACGCGATGGTAACTTTCCACCGCGGTCTTTCCCTTGAACTGAATGATTGGCACGCGGCGAGTGTTGGCAGCGTTAATTGAATCCTCAAGCAGAAAGTATTTAACAATTGCCGTCGGCGCAAAAAAACGGCTTCCGTTTCCGCCTTTGCAACCGCCGTTCGCTCCGTTACTCTCCCGCCAGCGCTGACGGGAAAAGCAAGTCACAGTCGGCAAAACCAAAACCGGCGTGAAGTTAATCTGCAGCCGGATTTAAGAAAAGAAGCTGTTCGAGCACTCTCAAGAAACTCACTTCATCCGAATCGAGGAACGTAACAGGATACTTGCATGAAGAAATCAACTCAGAATACACCCGTACTTCTCACCTGCTGTCTGACGGTGGTGGCCAGCCTTGTGGCAACAGCCGCCGAATCCGCCGAAAATCCAATCTTCCCAAAGGGCGCCGAACTGGAATTGCTTCACACTCGCCAGGTCAAGCTCAACAGCGGCCTGGCTGAAGGCCCAGCGGTGGCCTCGGACGGTAGCATTTATTTTACGGACATGCCCTTCGGCAACGACAACGGCATGATCCTCCGTTTCGATCCGCGAACCGGGAAGACCTCCGTCTTCACCGACAACTCGGGCAAGTCGAACGGGCTGGCTTTTGACGGGAATGGAAATCTTCTCTCCTGCGACGGCGCCGACGGCGCCAGTCGTTCGGTCAGACGCTGGAATCTCAAGACCGGTCGGAGCGAAGTGGTCGCGGATCGTTACCAAGGCAAGCAATTTAATTCGCCAAACGACCTTTGCGTTGATCTCAAGGGGAGAATCTACTTCAGCGACCCGCGCTACGGTGGCGCCGAGCCGCGCGAATTGCCCGTCGAAGCCGTGTATCGCATCGACAAGGATGAAACCGTCATCGAGATCACGCGTGAGGTGGAGAAACCCAACGGCCTCGCCCTCAGCCCGGACCAGAAGACGCTGTACCTGGCCGATCACAACAATGGCGGCAACCGGCTTTCCCCAACCGATCCTGAACCGAAGCGCGGCGCGATGAAGATTTATGCTTTCCCACTCGACCCACAGGGACTTGTGAATGGCCCGCGAAAAACTCTGGTGGATTTCGGAAAGGAAAATGGTTGTGACGGCATGCGCGTTGATTCGAAAGGGAATCTTTACATGGCCATCCGCAGTCTGGCCCGGCCTGGCATTCTGGTGATCGATCCGAACGGCATAGAGCTGGCCTTCCTCCCCACCGGCCCAACCAACCAGAGCGGACTTTTCGAGGACTGGAAAGGCATTCCCAGCAACGTGGAGTTTGGCATCGGTGATGAAAGCGACCGGCTCTACGTCACGATTGACAAAAGCCTCTATCGAATCCGCGTCAAGACCCGCGGATTTCATTCGCACTTGGCCGGCAAGTGAGTTGCAAATGCCGCCTATCCGAATCGCCACTGGCGCACCGGTTCCTGATCCGGCTCAGCCGCTCGATGCTGGCCGCGAGGTAAAGCGCTTGCGGGATCTTTCACCGCGGCAGTGGAAGTCTGGCGCGGCGGCATGGCTGGGTTGGATGTTTGACGGCCTGGACATGCACCTTTATGTGCTGGTCGCCGCTCCGTTTGTCGCGCAATTGCTCGACGTCGCCAGCGTCAAAGACCCGAAGGTGGGCTATTACAGTTCATGGATTCAGGCGTCGTTTCTCTTCGGTTGGGCGCTCGGTGGCGGCGTCTTCGGACGCATCGCCGACCGGCTGGGACGCAGCCGTGTCCTGATGCTCACGATCCTGACTTACGCATTGTTCACCGGGCTTTCGTTTTTCGCGCAGACTTGGTGGCAGTTGTTGATTTTTCGCTTCCTCGCCGCGTTGGGAATCGGCGGCGAATGGGCGGTGGGCGCTTCGCTGCTGTCGGAAACCTGGCCGCGCCGCTGGCGGCCCTGGATGGCCGCCGTGCTTCAGACCGCCGTGAACATCGGGATCATGCTGGCCGCGTTGGCGAACTTTTTATTGGCTGCCTTCCCTTACCGTTGCGTGTTCCTGGTCGGAGTGCTTCCCGCGTTCCTGGTGCTTTGGATTCGTCGCTCGGTTCCCGAACCGGTGGAATGGCAGCGGGCCAAGGAACAATCCGCCAACGCCCCGCCCGCTTTCCTCGAACTATTCCGCGGCTCCGTCCGCCGGACCACGCTGTTGACGCTCTCGGTTTGTGCGCTGGCGTTGACGGCGCACTGGGCTTTTCTGTTTTGGTATTTGCAGCATTTGCGCAACCTGCCTGATTTGAGCGCGTGGACCGATGCGGAAAAAAGTCAATTGATCAGCAAGGCGGTTTGGTTGGTCGTGTTGTCATCGGTCGGCGGCAACTTTCTGGCGGCGCTGCTGGCGCGCTGGCTGAAATATCGACGGGCCATCGCTTTCCTTTGCCTGGCCTATTTCGCGTCGATGTTCGCGACCTATTGGGCCCCTCTCGACGCCAATGGCCTCCGATACGGGTTCGCCGCCATCGGCGTTTGCCAGGGTGTGTTCGCTCTGTTCACGATGTATTTGCCTCCGCTTTTTCCAACGTTGTTGCGGACCACCGGCGCGGGCTTTTGTTACAATTTCGGTCGCGTCGCCGCCGGATTCGGCACGGTTTTTTTCGGTCTGTTTTCCCAAGTCGGTGATTACCGGCTCGCGCTCCTCTACGCGGCGTTCCTGTTTATCCCCGCGGCGGGCCTTGCCATGATGCTACCCGAGCCTGCGGACGAACTCCCGGCGCCGTCCGCGTAACGAAATCAAGTATCCACCATGACTGCGCAAAAACAATCCAACCACTCTGCGACACCCATGAAATTCGGCCCTGCTTTCCATTACGAAGCCAATGACCAATGGGCGAAGTTGCCTGCTGGTTTCGGCTGGACCGAGGTTGTCGCGGTAGCCACCGACGCGCAGGATTGGGTCTATGTTTTCAACCGAGGCGAACACCCGGTCATCGTTTTCGACCGGGACGGCGCGTTCATCCGTTCATGGGGCGAGGGCCTGTTTGCGCGTCCTCACGGCATTTGCATTGGGCCGGACGGCGCGGTCTATTGCACCGACGATCTCGACCACACCGTCCGCAAGTTTAATCCCGAAGGCAGGCTCTTGCTGACGTTGGGCACGAGCGGCATACCCTCGGACACCGGCGCCACCAGTGTGGATTACCGCACCATCCTTCGGGCCGGGCCGCCGTTCCATTACCCGACCAACGTGGCGCTCTCGTCCGACGCGGAACTGTACGTCAGCGATGGCTACGGCAACGCAAGGGTCCACAAGTTTTCGCCGGCCGGCCGGCTCCTCTTTTCCTGGGGCGAGCCGGGGAACGGCCCCGGCCAATTTCATGTGCCTCATGGCATCGCTGTGGATCGACACGGAACAGTGTACGTGGCCGACCGCGAGAACAGCCGCATCCAGCTCTTCGGGCCCGATGGCGCGTTCCATTCCGAATGGACCGATGTCGCGCGGCCGTGTCAGGTCTTCATCGACAGCGTGGAAAATGTGTACGTGGCGGAACTGGGCTTTCGCGCCGGCATGTGGCCCGGCACCGTCGCTCCATCCGCCGACGCAACGGGCGGGCGAGTGAGCATTTTCGATCGTAGCGGCAAACTCCAGGCGCGCTGGGGCGGCGGCCAAATTCCTTGCGCTCCGGGAGACTTCTTTGCACCGCACGGAATCTGTGTCGATTCGTGCGGTGACATTTATGTTGCTGAAGTCGTTATTTCCGCCGGTGGCAACCGCGGCCTCGTCCCGCGCACGTGCCACACCTTGCAGAAATTCGTCCATCGGAGAATCGAACCATGAAAGCCTGGCGTTTTTACGGATTCAATGACATGCGGCTCGACGACGTGCCCGAACCGGTCTGTTCCCCGGGGCATGTTTTGGTTGAACCGCTCTGTGTGCAGCCGAGCGTCACGGAGGCGCAACTCGCGCTGGGAATCCCGACCCTGGCCTTCGACCGCATCAAGCGCCGCTTCGAAACCGAGGCGCCCGTCCAACTCTTCGGACATGAGTTCTGCGCCCGTGTTCTCGAAGTCAACGGCGCCAGCCGGTTTCGTCCCGGCGACCGAGTGGCGGCGCGGGCCAAGCTGCCCTGCGGGGTGTGCCCACTCTGCCGCTCCGAGCGAAGCGAGCTCTGCCGCAAAGGACCGATCATTGGGTTCGACCTTCCCGGCTGTTTTGCCGAGATTGCATCTCTGCCGGAGATCTCCCTGGTGAAGGTGGACGACTTGATTTCCGACAGCGAAGCGGCGTGTTTGCAGTCCCTGAGCGACAGTGTGGCAGCGGTGGAGACGGCGCAACTGCAAATCGGCGACTCCGTGGTGATCTTTGGCCAAGGAAGCATGGGTCTGGAGTGCTTGCAGGTCGCTCGCAACAGCGGCGCGGGCTTGCTCATCACCGTGGATGTGCGCGACGAAGCGTGCCAGATCTCCCGCGAACTCGGCGCGGACCACGCCCTAAACGCCCGAACTTGTGACGTCATCCCGGCGATCCGCGATCTGACCGGAGGAAACGGCGCGGATGTGATCTTCGAGTGCGCGGGCGGCAGCCCAAAACAGGGGCTGGCCGGACACCAGACGCTGCTCCAAGCCATTGATTCGGTGCGCTCCGGCGGGAAGCTCGTAGGGGTATCCTGGTTCGGCGGCCCCCTGGAATTAAACGTCGATCTCCTGCGCGAGCGCAGTCTCCGTTATCTGTTCCCGGACATCAGCACGCAGGCGCACCTCGAGCACACCGTGCGGCTGGTTGCCACCGGTCGTATCCGCGTGAAATCCACCATTACGCACGTCCTTTCCGGAATCGAATCCGTCCCTCAAGCCTTCGAGATCACCGCAAATAAAGGCAAGCACAAGGCGATCAACCCGGCCCAAGTCATGATGCGTCCAGAAACACCTCGAAAGAACCTCTAACCTTCAAAATAACCTTTTGACCCGGCAGCGTAACAGCGCTAAACACTCTGCAATGGGGCCTGTGGTTTCTCCTTTTCGGACGGCCACTCCGAAATCCACAAGTAGTTTGGTTTCCGAATCAAGGTGCCGGTGAGGAACGGCAATCCTGTATTGCCGCTGCCTTTAGGCGCGGCGGGTGACTTCCTCCGGGACGCTCTGTGGATGAGCGAGAATACCACGGTATCCGCCAAAGAAGGCACTTACCCGTAGAAGCCAACGCGAGGAGAATCAGATCTCTGGCAGGCAGAAAAGTGAGCCAGACGCCGGCTCCTGCGAGAGGGTTTTTGGGAAACGGCCCATTCCAAAAGGAACCCCATAAGATCCGCCACAACAATTCTGACTTTCAGCGGCTCGCAATACAATATCGGGCGCTTGGTACGCATATTTCCAGTGCGCTTTTCTGTTCGGAGCCGCCGCCGGAGGCTACTTTTTCGGCCGGTTGGGCGATCGCCATGTATTTGGGCCGCCGCATCTGCTATTTCGTCGGCTCGCTTGCCTCCTTGGTCATCGGGATCTTCGACGGGGATTACGCCAGGATCGGGAGGGTCACGAGCCTGGTTTTTCTCTGGCATCTTGGGTTTCCGAACGGCGGCATGGCGATCATCGACGTAGCGGCATGCCGTCCCAGTCCCCATCCCTACTATTCGATGCACCTGATTGGGTCTGCTGGCGCGGCTTACGCCGACGATCACCACAATGCGCATCTGCTTTTTGATAAAAAAGGATCGCACGCGCTGCTTCATGCGCGGAATGAAATTCTGGGAATTCGAAATTTGCTCGAGGAATTCGTCAACGGCATCGTCGAGAAACGCGCGTGGAGTGTGGGTGTTCCGGATTCGGTGAACGCATGCAAAACCATCGAGGAGTGCGCCCAAGCATGACCTTCACCCTGCACGCATTTGCGAATCGCAGTGCGAACAGCGAATCCCAAAGGGATTCCGTCTCAAAGCCCAGGGTTGCGAGGCACGAGCTACCCTGGGAAGGTATCGGAGAATAGCCATCAACCCCAACGGGGTTGCGTCCTCGATTGCACCCAGACAACCGCAACCCCGTTGGGGTTGGCTCGGCCGGGTTTGCTCCACCCAGGGTAGTTGGCGAGCTCACAAACCTGGGCTTCGTTGCGCAATCCCGTTGGGATTGTCGTCGGATAACGCAAAATGCGTGTAAGGAACTGCGTGCCTGATCCCGATCAATTAAGGATCTTCCGAACCGTGGTTTTGAGCGTGGTCAAACACGCCTACCTTCCGGACGCCCTGGCGGCGCACCCGAGGTTCGAGCTGGTGGCGGTCGCGGATGACCCCGCCCGCCCGGAATGGACGCATCAGCGCAACCAACATTATGCAGATGCGAAAAGGATTCCCTACATCCGTAATGTGCAGAGAGCTTTGAATGATACCGATTGCGAGGTCGTCGTAATTAGTTCCGAGGCGGAACGACATTGCGACCTGGCCATACGGGCGGCCCAAGCGGGCAAACACATGGTGGTGGACAAACCGCTCGCATCGGACATCACGAAGATCGACGCCCTTGTGGCCGCGGTGGCCGAGCACCATGTGAAATTCCTTGTATGGAATCGAAATTTTCTACCGGCGCTGCTTGAATGCAGGCGCTCTCTCGAGGCCGGCTCAATTGGAAACCTTCGGGCAATCCATTGCGATTTCTATTTTTCAAAGGACGCCGGGCCGCGCAAGGGCACGCGGGGGCCAGAGGATCCTCCGATCAACTGGCTCGAAAGGCAGATTGAAGCCCACGCCGACGGATCCGACGGCGGCCTCGGGGTCCAACCGATGGGTGAGCTGCAAATCGAGGGAATTTATCCGTTGGCCTACATTCAGATGCTCATGGGCTCGCCCGTCACCCGTGTGTTCGCCAGGACCGCGACGCATTTTCACCAAGCAAACTTCGACAACAATGTCGAAGACTTGGCCACCGTCTCGCTTGAAATGGAAAATGGCTGCGTGGGTTCCCTCTGCCTCGGACGAATCGGCGCCGCAAGCCACCCGGACATCGGCGAAATCAAGCTGCATTTGCTGGGCAGCGAAGGTTCCCTGGTGATTTCCGAGGCGCGGCCCGAAGTGGCCATCTACTATCGTGGCCAGCCGCCAGCCCAGTTCAAACATCGGCGGGTTGCGGATGAAAACAATTTCCTCCTGCTGGAGAATTTCGCAGCCGCCATCGATGAGGACGGAGATACGATCCTAGACGCCAGGGCGGCTCGCGACATCGCCGCCGTGGTTCAAGCCGCTCTCGAATCCGCAAAATCTGGAATACCCGTGGAGGTAGAACGATGACACCCGCTGAACTGAAGGAGGCCCTGCACACGGGCCGGAACGTTTTTGGAACACTCATCGTTTCACCCTCGCCCTTTTGGCCCAAGGTCATTGGCGACTGCGGACTCGATTTCGTTTTCATCGACACCGAACATATTGGCCTGGATCGCCAGACCGTTTCGTGGATGTGCCGCGCCTACGCTGCCATGGGTCTGCCTCCCTTAGTGCGGATTCCGAACCATGATCCCAACACGGCGACCGTGGTGCTGGACGACGGAGCGGCGGGAGTGATTGTACCCTACGTGGAAACCCCGGAAGTCGTCAGAAAAATGAGCGGTGCGACCAAGCTGCGTCCCTTAAAAGGGCAGCGACTCGAACATGCCCTGGGTGGACAGTCACTAGAGCCGGCCTTGTCCGACTACATGGCTCGAAACAGCGGCAACAATCTGCTCATTGTCAACATCGAGAGTGTTCCCGCCATGCAGGCGCTGGATGAGATCCTTCCAATAGCCGGACTCGACGCCGTGCTGATCGGCCCGCACGATCTTTCCACCAGCCTTGGAATCCCCGAGCAATACGACGACACCCGTTTTCTGGACGCCTGCGAACAGATCCTCGGCACTCCGGCGTGACGGCCGTATTCAGCAGTCGATTCAAAGCCGACCTGCTGGTCGGGGAAGCAAACTATGCTCGGATTTCAGCACGCTTGGCGAGCGGCTTTCGCGAACGTGTGGCCGGACAATCACGCGAGATCACCAAGTGGAACGGTGGCGACCACATTGGCTCGCATGGGTTTCCGTGTTGCCGCACACGACCTTTTCCATTTTACGTCTACTACGCCTTCGAAGGTGGCACGATCTACTTTCTTGGCCTGGTTCACGAGCTGCGGCATCCGGAGTTCCTCAAGAATCGGATTCAAAAAGAAGGAGGCGACGTGAGGAATCCCTAACGCCAAGCGTACCGTGAACAGGTCGGTTCCGAACCTTGGTGTCAACAGTGAAAAACGAGACCGATCCATGTGGAATAGAGATCGGAAACAGGGCAAGTGAAACCGTCTTGTTGTTAGAATAAGGACCCGTTTTCGGAACAGTCCCCCCGGCGTACTCCTCGACTGGCTGGTTACGCCTTTGGGCTTTTAGGTTTCGCATCCGGCTGAACAGGCAGATTTTCCCCAAACACAATCCTGTGACCGTCTGGAGTGACGACGGCAAATTCGCGCATTCCCCATGGCTTGTCGGCGAGCTTGTGCCAAATCTCCACACCTTTCTTGACTGTCTCTTCATAAAGACCAGATGCGTCTAGGACGTGAAGATACGCGAACCACGAGTGATCCTGAGCTTTCGACATCGGTAACGCATCGGGACAATGGCCGAGTCGCAGCTTACAAGCGCCACGACTCAAGAATGCCCACCCATCGACGCTGAAGTCTTCCGCGAAGCCGAGCTTCTCCAGGTAAAACTTCTTCGAGGCTGCCAGATCATTAACGGCCAGCACAAAAGTGGATGTCAGAATTTCAGACATAAGTCAGGTACTTCGATATTTGCTTTACGTTCCGGCTTAGGCGCGCCGGGTCTATGCTGTCCGACTGCCAACCGAGACTCGATCCCGGCGATATCTGGAACCGGTTGGTTCGGCGGCAGTTCTTGATGCGATCCGTTCCTCAAACGACTATGCCTTTCTCTTCTTGGACGCCGTCTTCTCGCGGGTTTTCTTTACCCGGAACTCGACCATTCTCCTAATCAAAGTGAATGGGACCGACCTATTGAGCGGGAATTGGACCGAACCTTTTGCGCTTTCGTAATCCGCCAATTCGCCGCTGAATGCTTTGATCGCCGACGGGGTCGGATAAAACCCTATGTGCTTCTCGAACCCTGCAAAATGCACAAGGTTTCCGTGCAGCACAAACGTTGGCATCCGATACTTGATCGTTTCCGCCGCGTCAGGTGCAGCGACTCTGATTATGCCCCGGATCTTCTCGAGGGTTTCCTGAACGTCTCGAGGGAAGTCTGCAATGTATCCGTCGATATTCTCGGGTGTTGCCGTTTTCATATTTCAAAATCGTCCCGGCTCAGGGTGGGCTGTGCCGCCGAACGTCAGAACTCAGCGACGCCGGGCCCTCGATGTCCGATTTGAAACGAGAGCGCAATCCCGGCGTTGGCTGGAATGATTTGGTGCACGCCCAGCATGGGCATTAACTGAAGAGGTTCAAGTCCTCTGTTCATGAATCAGTATGACAGTATGAAAAGAACTAGCTTAACGCGCTTTCATGGGAAACACTCTTGCGTACTCAGACAGCGATGGCGAGCGATCACTTCTGGCGAACGCACAAAATGAAGGCGTTGAAATCTTGCGGCCGAAGGGAGGTTCGGGATCGTTCTCGCCTGCTGAAACGGCAATCGACATCTTATGCAATCGCGACCGAGATGCGCGGCCCATGCAACGATTTTCAAATTCCCAATTCAGACCGCTTCAAGTAGAAGTCTCGTGTGAACAAAAAGAACGCCCGTCCCGGCGAGAACCAAATGTCCTCAGCGCTTCGCCGTTATGTTTATTTTTCTGCTTCCATCACCGGCGGCGCCATCATGATCATTGAGATCTTGGGGGCGAAGATGCTCGCTCCTTTCCTTGGAACATCGCACTTCGTTTGGACCGCTCAGATTGCGATCACCCTGGTGGCCCTCGCAACGGGTTATTATGTGGGCGGGCGGCTTGCCGATTCCAGACCGCGGCTGGGTCTGCTTTACGGGAGTATTCTCGGCGCGGCCATCTATCTTGGCTTTTCGATTGTGATTGTTGAGCCCGTTGCTTACTGGTGTCTCAAGTTTAAGCTGGCAACCGGTTCCCTTCTGGCATCCGCGTTTCTCTTTTTTGTTCCACTGGCATTGCTCGCGATGGTGGGCCCTTTCCTGATTCGAGTCATTACGTCGTCCGTGCAGAACTTGGGAGGCAACGTCGGACGCCTCACCTCCATCAGTACCCTGGGCAGTTTCGCGGGGACGATCTTGATTGGGTATGTCCTGATCCCGTTTTTCCCGAATTCGATCATCATGTATTTGACTTCCGGTCTCTTGATGGCGATCGCCGCCGTCTATTTCATGGTTTGGGAACGGAGCGGGCCCACCGTGACTGCCGTGGGATCCGGAATCGGACTCGGACTTCTGCTCGGTTACGGCGGGATCACGAAAGAGGCGCTCGTTCACACATCCCATACGGAGGAACTGTATCGCAGCAATTCCAATTTTGGATTGGTGCAGGTGTTGCAGGACAATGACAGAGCCGCGCGTTACTTCGTGAACGATTACTTGATTCAGAATATCTACGACCCCGCCGAAAAGAAAAGCATGGCGCTCTTTACCTACATGCTGCACGACTTAGCCCGATCCTATACACCGACGATCGAGCGCGCGTTGTGCATTGGACTTGGCGTGGGGATTGTCCCGTCGGAGTTCGCCCGTAAAGGAGTCGAGGTGGATGTCGTGGAAATCAACCCCGCCGTTGTTCGCGTTGCGACCGAATACTTCGACTGCGCCACAGAGAAGCTAAACATCACTATCGGGGATGGACGATACGTTGTTAACCGCGCTGCGGATCATCAATACGATACGGTCATCCTGGACGCTTTCCTGGGAGACTCATCGCCGTCTCATCTCATGAGCAAACAGTCGTTTGAAGCTACGAGACGCATTCTGAAACCCCATGGCACTCTGGTCATTAACAGCTTTGGCGAATTCTCGGAGGGAATGAACTTCTTCTGCGCGTCGATCGACAAGACACTCCGAACGGTCTTTAAGAGCGTGCTGATCCATGCGAGCGGAAACGGAAACGTCTTTTTCGTCGCCTCGGACCAGCCGGAATTGCGAATCCACACTGAGCCGAGTTTTGACCATGTGCATTGGTCTGTTCGCCGAGGGGCCGAAGGAGCCTACGCCGGTCTCCAAACGATCGACCCGAAGGCGGGAATTGTGCTGACGGATGATTACAACCCGGTCGAATACTACGACTCCGGGAATCGCGAAAAGCACCGCCGCCAGCTTGCGTTTCGGATGAGGGCGCTCTAACCGAATCAATTTGCTGACGCGATTGGGCCGTGAACTCCGCATCCCATTTGGAACATCGATTCGTGTGAACATGCCGATTCAAGCACGATCTTCGTTAGCCGGGAGGGTGAGACTCCTGTCGAACCCATTCTTGGGTAGCGTCCGCCTCCAAGAATCGGATCGCCCTACCTTCGTGTTCATGGAGATTTCAGGGTTCGGCGGAGCCTCACCCTCCCATTTTTGAGCTGCCAAAGTTCTTTTCAGGGCTTGCCTATGCCTTGGTTTTGGGTAGCGCGTTGCGATTCGACGGACTTTCGATGGGCTGGCGGATTCACCGTGTGATAACGATTCACTGCGGGTTGGCTCAGGCGCTGCACCATGCCGTTCGGCCATCGCACATCCACGTGAAGCACATTTGTCCGGCCGTCCAATCCGAAATGCGCCGTGTTGGAGTGTTGCGATCGATAGGAATCGCCCGTCACAAAACGTTTGGTCTGTGAGCCGCCGGGAAGCGCGACTGTCACTTGGGAGCCAATGGGACTTAGACCGGGGCCCGACTCTCGGAGCCGGATTCCAATCCAATTGCCGCTCCGCGCCGAAACATTCTTTAAAAGATGCAGCCCTTGCCGGGGTTGAGGCCATTCCTCGAACGTCGTCAAAATGAGGTCCAGCCGTCCATCTCCATCCAAGTCATCGCTGACAACATTCCTGCTGTCCTCCTCAAGCGAGCAGCCGGCAAGGAAACCTGCTTCCAGAAACGATGCTCCATTTTGGTTAATGAAGAGCCGGTTCTTGTAGTAGCCACCATACGAGTATCCGGCGCCGTAAAGCCGCGTCCCTACCGAGCGAAAATAGAGGTCCAAGACTTCGTTATGACTGGATGACGCAAGATCGAGATCATGCCGCCAGAATTGCGTTTCATAGTCCCGCGCCGAGGCACGGCTTTTGTGTCCGTTCGCGACGTAGATATCCAGATCTCCATCGTTGTCGAAATCAAACGACGTCGCGCCCCATGACCATCCGGATTTTGCGGCTCCTCTTCCAATGTCGGTCTCCTCGAATCGAGAACCCCGCGAAAAATACATCCGGTTTCCGAACGCCATCTTCGATCGCATCGCGCGGGCTATTGTCGCTTCGCCAAGTCCCAAGCCCATGGCATCGAGACGGTCCGCGACGTGAGAGTTCATTCCGATCATGAGAAAATCCATGCGTCCATCCCGATCATAGTCCCCAAATGTGTGGGCCATTCCGAAGCCATGGGATTCATCCAACACTAGAGCCGTCATTTCCGCGAACACACCGCTGCCATTGTTATAATAGAGATCCACTCCGGCGAAATCACTGACAACGACCAGATCCAAATCATCGTCGCCGTCGAGATCCACCAATGAGCTGCTGTATGTTCTGCGAAATCTTTTTCCGGCAAGGCCAGCGTTCTCCGTATGATCGTGAAATCCTCCCATGCCATCGTTGAGCAGCAGAAACGATGGGAATCCGTCGTTCGCGTTGAAATAGGGCGTCGGCATTTGGCCGGCCAGATAGGGGAGCTTGTATTGCGCAAGCCAAACATCCAGATCACCGTCTCCATCCACGTCTCCGGCGGTCATTACAAAGGGGTTCGGCAGTGCGGCGGCCGAGGACCAGACACGTTTGGGCGGACGCTCAAACGTTCCGCTCGCGTCTCCTTCGAGCAATAACAATCCGCCGGCGTCTGCAGCCAGGACATCCGCCGTGCCGTCCCCAGAGACATCCGCGATCAAGGCCGTGTTGATCGGTTCTTTAAGATGCGGGCACAACGGCGAAGATCGAAACCGGCCCTCGCCAAGATTCCAATAAACACGATTGCGGCACCCAAGCACGATTTCGGAAAGACCATCGCCATTGAGATCGAATAAGATGAGCGGGTCGATAAACACTTGGCTCCCGACTGGATCGATTCTTTGGGAAAGACTCTTCTGAAATATCGGCTCCCCGGTGCGCCGCAGGAACTCGAGTTTCAAAGCGTTGATGGATTCCAAGATCGGTCGATCTAGCGGTGTCGATTTCTCCCGCCATGTGACTTTGAGCGTTCCTCGAATCACCCATCGCTCGGGCCGGTTCGATTGGAAACAATTTAAAGAGATGGCGATTTCTGAACGAGGGTTGTTTCCGGGTTCGTGTTCAAAACCCACGAGCCGCCAGTCGGACTGCGCGAGTCGAAAACCCTCCGCCTGGAGACGATCTAGAAGACCTCTCCAATCCTCCGGGCGCAAAGTGGCTAGGGGTTCGCCAAAGCCGGAGACTTTGATTCCATTCTCGGTTTCACGCGGAGCGCCAAGGTGGCCGATCGTGAGCGTCCCAAATTCAATGCGCCCCAGAACCTTGAAAGGGTTCGGTTCGTGACGCAACTGATCCCATAATTCGACGACTTGCTGTTCGTATGATTCCGCCAAGATCTCTTTTGCCCACACCGTTCTGTCCAGCGCATCCCTTTCCTGTTCGAGGGCGATCATTGCCTTTGCCCGTTCCTGTGAGATGTCCGCTTCCCGCCCGGGCGGTGTGGTTCCATGTGTGCCGCGTGGTTCGGAAGTCTTCGCTACGAAGAGAAGCGTCACCAGGATTCCGAGGCAAAGAATGCCCCAAAGGACGTTCCGAGGAATGGGTGACATTCCCAACGGGATAGTGTCCTCCGCGCGCTCGTTCAAGTCCTAAGTTTAATGATGGCTACCCATGGGGACATTTCTGAATGAGGACAAGCCTACTCTTCGCAGTTTCACCGGGCCGGATACTTCGACTCTCGCTTCTCTTGGTGGGGCGACACTCTGTGGAGCCCTAACTTCTCCTTGTGGGACGGGTGTCTTGCAATTCGGAGCTGTGGAAACGCCGGGTTTTCTGGATGTTTCGGTGTTTCCACTGTGCCTTCTCGTTCGTTTTTTGCCACGAGGTTGAACAGGGCTCCACAGAGTGTCGCCCCACCGGACTTAAAGGGCCGAAACTCGAATCTCACCAGTTGCAGCATTGATTCTGAATCGCTCTCCTGGGATCACAAGCCTTTGCGGTCCTCTGCTCCATTCGATGGAGAAGGAAGTGACTCGGTTGTGTCCTCATTCAGAGGCGCCCCGGTTCATGGACCCGTTCTTCTTTTCCTTTTGCTCAGGATTGTCCATGATCCGGTTCAGCGCATCGGGTGGCGCGGACAAATCGGATGCGGATTCCATGCGATCTTTCGACATTGATTTTTTGAGGTTACGGCGAGTCACGAGGGTGGCTCGCGTGTTCTGCGCTTGGTTCGCGCTGGCAGTTCCTTTGTGCCTCCCCGTCACCGCACAGACGCGCGAGGCGCGATCCCTGATCGAAGCGCGCCCGCTTGTGGTGCCCGCTTCCGGTCGAACTGGGTTTACCCGGATGCCCGCGCTTCAGACTCGAGTGACGTTCACGAATGTCTTGAGCGACAGTCTCGCAGGAGGTAACCGCATTCTCGAGAACGGATCGGGCGTTGCCTTGGGCGACGTGGATGGCGACGGCCTTTGCGACATCTACCTCTGCCGGCTCGAAGGCCCCAACGTCTTGTATCGGAACCTTGGCAACTGGCGTTTCGAGGCATCCGCAGCCGGGTCCGGAATTGCGTGCGAGAATCAATTCTCGACCGGCGCCGTTTTGTCGGACATCGATGGCGATCGGGATCTCGACCTGCTGGTGACATCGATTGGTGGGGGCGCCCGGAGTTTTCGAAATGACGGAAAGGGGCGCTTCGCCGAAGACACCCATTCGGGCCTGATCGGAAAAGGCGGAAGCACATCGATGGCTCTTGCCGACATCGACGGAGATGGCGATCTGGATCTCTATGTTGCGAACTATCGGACGAACACGATCCGCAATGGATCCAGCACAAATATCCAGGTTATAGAAATTGACGGCCGCATGATCGCGCAACCGGCCGACCGATTCGAAATCGTGACCGCGCCCAATGGTAATCCAGTCATATACGAAAAGGGCGAGCCCGATCACCTTTATCTCAATGACGGAATTGGGCATTTCGAATTGCAGTCGTGGATGGACGGACGGTTTCGGACGGCGGACGGGCAACCTTTTTCAGAGCCTCCCCGGCATTGGGGATTGGCTGTTGCGATGCGGGATTTTTCTGGCGATGGCGTGCCGGACATCTATGTCTGCAACGATTTCATCGATTCGCCGGATGATATTTGGATAAACGACGGCACGGGCCGGTTCAGAGCGGTCGAGCCGTTTGCATTGAGAACCACAAGCTGGTCCTCGATGGCGATCGATTTTTCAGACATCGACCGGGACGGACTTGTCGATTTCTTCGTGGTGGACATGCTGAGCCGCAGTCACCGCCTGCGGCAAACACAGCGCGCGAACGCGGACATGGCAAACGTGGCAATTGAAATCGGTGAGATTGACAATCGTCCGCAAACGATGCGCAACACACTGTTCTTAAACCGGGGTGACGGGACATTCGCGGAGATCGCGCAACTGAGCGGGTTGCAGGCATCGGATTGGTCATGGTCCCCTGTCTTTCTCGATGTGGATCTCGACGGGTTTGAAGATCTCCTGATCACCAACGGCAATGGACATGATGTTCAAGACGCCGATACATCCATTCGAAACATGGAACAGAATCGAGGCGTTCCCAAAGATCAATGGCCAAACTCTCTCTTGATCTTTCCGCGGCTTGAAACCCGAAATATGGCTTTCCGAAATCGGGGTGACCTAACTTTTGAAGAAATGAGCGCCGCTTGGGGATTTGATCTGTTCGGAATTTCGCACGGAATGGCGGCCGCAGATTTGGACAATGACGGCGACCTGGATCTGGTTGTCAACAATCTGAACCAATCTGCCGCGCTCTATCGCAATGAATCTTCTGCTCCAAGAATTGCGGTTCGGCTCAAGGGACTCGGCGGCAACGCACACGGCGTAGGTTCAACGATCACCGTTTCCGGAGGACCCGTTCGTCAGAGCCACGACGTCATATCGGGAAATCGTTACCTGTCCGGCGATGACTCCATGCGAGTTTTCGCCGCCGGATCGAAAGCGAATGAATTAACCGTCCGTGTGGAATGGCGAAGCGGCGTTGTGACGGAAATGTCCGGCATTTCAGCTAATCACTTTTATGAAATTCAGGAACCCGGCCATCGATCATTTGGTGGGGCGGCGCTGCCGCGCCGCCCTGATATTAGGGCTGCGCAGCAGCACAGCCCCACCAAGAAAAAAGACACAGCCGATAATCAAAGAATCTCGAACTCTTTCTTTGAGGACGTGTCTTCGCGCCTTCGTCACAAACACCACGAACACCCGTTCGCCGATTTCACTGTCCAACCTTTGTTACCCCACCGATTCAGTCAGCTTGGCCCCGGAATCGCCTGGCACGATCTCGACGGCGACGAATTCGAAGACCTGATCATTGGATCGGGCCGTGGAGGCGAGATCGCGATTCTCAAGAACGATCGAAGCGGAGGATTTCGTCTAGTACCGGGAGCTCGGGAGGCCTTGGCAATAGAAGATCAAACATCGGTTGCCGGCCTGTCCCAGCCCAACGGGAAACGTTCTGTGATGGTTGGTTTTTCAAGTTACGAAGCAGGCGGCAAGCAGCAACCCGCGATCATTACTTACGGGATCAAATCAGGAAAAGTTTCCGAAACAGGAGCGTTCCCGGGACAAACGTCGAGCGTCGGTCCGATGGCGCTCGCGGATGTCGACAGGGACGGCGATCTGGACCTCTTTGTTGGGGGGCGGCTGAACCCGGCGCGTTATCCGGAACCTGCGACCTCACGGCTGTTTCTAGGGGACAAGGGCCGATTTCGTTTGGATCGAAAGCTAAGTCTTCCGTTCGTCGATTTGGCGCTTGTGAGTGGCGCTGTGTTCAGCGATCTGGACCTTGATGGCGACGCTGATCTCGTCCTTGCCTGCGACTGGAGCCCATTGCGAGTTTTTCGTAATGATCCATCCGGTTTTGTTGAGGTCACCCGATCCCTGGGGTTCTATGCGTTCAAAGGACGGTGGAACGGAGTCACAACAGGAGACTTTGACAACGACGGGCGGCTCGACATCGTAGCATCCAATTGGGGACGCAACACGAAATTCCAACGGTTCCTGGAGAAACCATTGCATCTTTACTACGGCGATTTCGATCGAAACGGCACAATCGAGATCGTGGAGGCCTACACCGATCCGGAACTTCAAGAGCTCATGCCGTGGCGCGGGTTTGTTACAATAAGCAGGGCAATGCCGTTTCTGAATCGATTCATTCCGAGTTTCGAAGCATACGGAAAGGCCACAGCCGCCAATCTCTTCCAGAACTTCGCGGATACCGTGAGCGAACTGACAGTGAATACACTGGACGCCACGGTCTTCTTGAATCGGGGCGATCATTTCGAAGGACACGCGTTACCGATCGAAGCCCAATTTGCGCCCTCTTTCGGTGTCAACACCGGTGATTTCGACGGAGACGGAAATGAAGATGTTTTCCTGAGCCAGAATTTCTTCGCGGTGTACAACGAGGATTCGCGCCAGGACGCGGGTCGCGGGCTTTGGTTGCGGGGTGATGGCCGAGGTGGATTTGTGTCTGTTCCGGCATCGGTTAGTGGGATCTCCGTTTTCGGCGAACAACGCGGCTCGGCGCTCTGCGATTTCGATCATGACGGAAGAATTGATCTCGCAGTATCTCAGAACGGAGCGGCGACAAAACTGTATCGCAACATTGGCGGCAAACCCGGACTTCGCGTCCGGCTCCGGGGCTCTGAAGAAAATCCAGATGGAATCGGCGCGATGTTGCGTGTCGTTTATGGAGATCATTCGGGCCCGATCCGTGAAATTCATGCCGGCTCCGGTTATTGGTCCCAGGACAGCTCGACCCAGGTTATGGGGCTCAGTTCTCAGCCCAAAGCGATTTGGGTTCGCTGGGCGGACGGTGCGACAGACGAGAAACCCATCCCCACCGGTCAAATGAATCTTATACTGGAACGAAACAACAAATGAACTTGTCGTCACTCTCGGTTGCAACCGAGTTCCTGCAACGCTACGCGCATGATGTTCGCTTGAGGTGGACAACAGAGAATCTTGAGGCGCAGCAGGCTTTTGTTACCAGTGGCATTGCCGGGCTGGACTGGCTTGATTGGTCTTCAGAAGCGGTCGCGCTCCAGATTTTACAGGCGCATTTGACATCCACGGAGCTTGGATTCACACGACACTACGAAGCGGTTTTGATGGCGGGTCCGCTCGTGGAATTGATGGAACCGCCGGTCCTTCTTCAACACGCGCATCGACACTTGGAAACAAAAGGCCGCGTGATCGGCATCATTCCGTGCCTGCGCGATAACTCGCCCGAAAGCTCTCTGTTTTGCGAAGTCGCGAGTGAGATTCTCTGGCCCTATTATACTGCCGAAGAGCTGCTCGAAATGATCGCTGAAACGGGGTTGATTCCAAACCGCGAACAAACGCAATTCGTTCCGATCCTCGAGTTTAACCGCACCGTGTTGAACGACGCGCTCGGGTTTAAGGGATTCCGAAGGGTCTTCGATCAAATCGAAGAGCAAGGCTACGACCCGATCGAAGTCGGCTGGGGTGAACTGAGATTTGAAGCGACGCTCGATCGGACAAAATTCGGCAACGGAACGGGATGAAAGGGAAGCATCTTAGATCTGTGGGCCAGCGCCCCTCACTGGTCCGTTTTATTTACCTCTAAAACGGGAGGGTGAGGCTCCCGCCGAACCCTGAAATCCACGGAAGAACGGGTTCGACAGAGTTTCACCCTCCCACGGGAAACAAGGAAATGCCCGATGAATCTCCCTTTCTCCGCTCTACAGGTTTCATCTTGCTTTTTCGGTCGCGACTTCCAGTTCCTCGGTCATGCCCTTGATGTGCTGGGAGTATTTGAGCCGCGTTTTAATCGTTCTGGGGGCGACGAGATTCTTGGAGAGTGAGATGGTTGGATTGGTTTTCAGCACTCGGCCAAAATCACCGAAATGCTTCAATTCCTCCAGATCGGATTTTTGCTGGTTCAAGCCACTGGTTATGATTTGCGTATGGAAACCGGAAGGCAGGACGATGAACCATTTAAGCATTCCGATATTGGCGTTTGGATTCGGCAACTCAAGCTCGGTGAATCCCAGAAAACCCAGTCGTACGGAAGGCAAGGAGAGTCGCAGCGAGATACGTCGATTCTCGCTAGTGTGAGGATAAGTATCGAGTGGAATGGAACAACGGTTTTGCGTTAATCTTGGTTCGGTTACCTCGGAGTTATCCACAGACACGGAGATTACCCGCGCTTCATTGGGCAGAAGTAGCTCGAATTCCTCCGAATAATACGGCGGCAAGAGGAACTCAGCCAAATGCGTGCAGGCTCCGTCCGAATGGATCACGGTCAATTGACTGCTTTCCACGATTTTTATGCCATAAATATTTCCCTTTTGCGCGCCTGGGGATTCCGGTGTGCCGGTTTCACTTGGCCAGGTGACAGTGAGGTTCTTGCTGCCGGCCAGGCCGACTTCATATCGGGTGGTTCCCGATTCGCTGGTTTTTCTCCACAGGGCGCCATCATGAAATTCAATATCCGGCCGTTTGGATTCGAAACGCAGAATTCCCGAGGGCGTGTTCACCACCGGAATCAACGCGGAGTCTCGGTCACCGGATTTTTTGATGGGAACACGATAGACGAGTTTCATCTCGCCACCGCCTTCTCGCACGGCCCTTAATTGATAAAGATTGGTCGAGCTGATCATCTGAATTGTTTCCGGGTGTTCCCAGGAGATGAGGAAAACGGGTTCGTTGAAGAGATTAACAGGGCCTCGGTTGGATTGCGCAACTTCAACGGAAAAGGAAGCGGTCACTTCAGCGTATCGATCTTTGATGCTCATGTCATAGGTCGCTGGTCCAAAGAAAAGAAGGGGCTGATCGAGGCGAAAGTCTTTTGCGTCCGATACCGGAGACACCACCGCGCCTGTGATCAAAACTTTGACGTTTTCCGCCCGCGTGGAAACTGCATGCGATACGCCGATGAGGAAAACCAATGCGACGAGGGCCTTTTTCATGGCCTGGTTTTGGAGATTTATTAGGACAAATAACGTGGCAATGCCGAGGCAAAGAAGGACCAAGCCTCGGTTCCATCCAGCAAAGGCCGCTAATGTGGGAAAGATTTGGAACAACACCAGAAAAACGATACCTCCCAACAGACCGCGCGCGACACCCAAAAACCACCTCGTGTAATTGAGCAGTAAGATCCCTGGGATCAGTGCCGCCATGAGCAGGGCAATGTTGAACCGGAACAAGGCGCTCAAGTATAGTATCAATGGAAAATAGAAAGCGTAACCCGCGCTGATGGTCATCACCTGCAGTGGGGTTATGCGTCCTCGGGTCATCACCACCGACAGAGTGGAAATTAGGAAAAGAAGACTGATCACGGGACCGATCTCCAGGAGTTGTCCCAGGGAGGAGAACAAGCTCCGATTGACCGACAACGATGCAAGGTAATGATCCGGAGGCAAGAAATCAGTCTGTTCCCAGATGCTGGAGCTCAGCCCCGGTATCTTCCTTCCCCGACTGCTCTCCAAATAAAGGTGGTCCGGATTCTCGTACTTGATTTCAACCCGGTGCGACTTGACGGGAATATCCCTCTCCGATGGGATCGCATACCGAACTCCAGAAAGATTGGCCGCTTGGTAGGAGACACTGATCTGTCGAGACTGATGAGGTTCGATTTCTCCACTCCAATACCAGGCGTCGGGAGTCGTCTCGGTCAAGCCCGAGGGCCCTGGCTCAATGGATAAACCGCCAGCATTGAATGGAGTCCTATCATTGGATCCTCGCGGATGAGGACACCGAAATAGTGCAAAAATCGGCTCGTCGAAGACATTTGTAATGGTATAGGTCCCCTTGAAATCAGCGGCCATGTCGATGACGGTTTTGAGCCCTCGGTAGTCCTTTCGCTCCGTTAACGTGAAAAGGACATCCATCCGGTCCGCTTGGGTCGGCTGAATCGCAGATACGTCATCCCGCGTTTTTCGCATGATAATCTGCGGAGATTCCTGGATCAACTCTGTGCTGGAAAAACGCAACGGCTGACCCGCAAATTGGGGCCTCTCTTGCAGCAAAACTTTTAATCCAAGAAAACCTAACGCCATTGCGACCCAACAAAATACCGCCGTTCCCACCGCTGGAGCCCATCTATTGGCCACAATCGATGGCTCGGCGGATTTCCGCACGACTTCCGTATCTTTCTTCATGTTATTCATATTATTCGACTATGAATGCCACAAAGATGGATTTATTCAATGTTTATTTATGTTTCTTATTGTTTAGAAATAGTAATAGCTGTTTTTTTGGAGTGATATGGTTCCGTGTGAATGCGAGCTGGGAAGGCAAGGGGTTTGGAGGTTACCGCGTTTCCATTACACCCTTGCGTTATGATCTTTCACCTCAAGGTTGATCAGGGCTCTACAGAGTATCGCCCCACCGTGGTTGAGAGTTCATGGGAACACCTTCATTAGATGAAGGCGAATCTGGACCAGAACGTTCAACGCTCAACATCCAACTTTGAACGTTCAATTGCGGGTTGGACGTTGAAAGTTGAGCGTGCTCTTCAGTTCATAGGGAGGGAACATTTCCAAACTTTGAACGCGAATCGGTGCCATGAACTGAGCTGCGGCCGTAGTGCCGATTTGTAATCGGCTGTAGCGCGGATTGCCAGTCCGCGCTACACCGGGCAAACCGTTTAAGGAAAGAGTTTCCTTCCACAAAACCACCGATAAAACAGCTCCCGGGCGGCGCACAATGAAATCCGGCAAGCCGGGCGGCGCTGCAACGGTACTCCGCTGCGAGCGCCGCTTACTGGAGCGGCGCCCACTTCTGGTGCTTGTACCTCTGATGGACCCACTGAAAATCGGAGTTCTTATTATTCCCACCGGTCCAATAAAAACTAGAAATGCCGTTCGCGGAATCCGTTGCCGCCTTAATTGTACTCGCCACGACCCAGGAATGCGGCTCGGCATGTCCGTCCGCAAAGGATATGGTGCTCGTGTTCCCATGGAAAATCGCGAATGGATCCACCCACCCGGGGGACGGCGCCACATTAATAACCCAAGTTCCTAAATTGCGGCCCCGGGGATCTGATTCCTCCAGAAATACCATCGCCTCGGCTGCGCTCTGCACCGTGGTCAATTTTGTGTAGAATTGCTGTGGCCCGGATGTCGCTGAAGATCCCTGCCATCCGCCGCCATTCATTCCATTGGCTTTGGAGTAACTGTCAAAAGCCCACCCACTCCCTGGCTTCAAGCGTTTGGTTCGCAAGTCGCCGGGACAATGATACGTTCCCGGGCTGCTGACATACTGCCACAACGCTCCAAGCCGTAGTCCATTCTCAACGTTTCGTTGCGCCTCTGTTGTTGACATGCGCGCAGTGACATCCATGAATTGCCCGGCGTCCGTATGCGGTCCGGGCCAGAACCCACCGCCAGGATTCCCGATCTGTCCCGCTCCCGGATCCGTGTATAACATCTTGTCATCGTTATCATCCGCGTACATGACAAACCCCAGAATCAGTTGCTTCTGATTGCCAAGACAGGCGGCGCCGGTTGCCTTCAGTTTTGCCCTGCCGAGCGCGGGCAATAACATGCCAGCCAAGATCGCGATGATGGCGATCACCACCAACAATTCAATTAGTGTAAATCCGCTCTTTCTGCTAGGAGTCGAAACAGTCGGTTTCGAGGGTACAATCGTCTTCATAAAATTCGTTCTGTTTTCTGACGGGTGAACAAGTGCCAGGGATTCTTCATTCGGAGAATCAAATTGTCAACTGTGCTGTGAAAGCCCTGATCCTCGCGTAGAAAATAGTTAAGTTTGAAAAAGCCGGTCTGGATGCGTGTTTCGCTGTGATTGGCATTCCATACAGATTCTATCTTGGCATCAAAAATGAATTCTTTGATTTTATTGAGCAAAATCGCGTTTTTGATTCCTTAGGCGAGGATTTGGGGAAAGACACGCTCCTCCGCAACTGCATCGCAGTTGCATCCGGTTCACTAACACGCTTTGAACCTTGGATCGGCCTGCGCATCTGTGAATCAAGCGCGCTTTGTTACCAGACTTAAAGTATGCGCGGCAGCGTCGTGGACTGCGGTGCCGAGCGCAGCGATTCACCGCTTTTGGCATTGATGTATTCTGCCGCGCGGGAGCGTTCCGGAGACCCTAGTGTAGTGTCTCTTAAATAACTAGACATTCATAATCTGATCCTGTAGGGTCGTCCGCATGCCGAAA
>JAQBVM010000459.1 GCA_027623095.1 Verrucomicrobiota bacterium | reverse complement strand
GGACGTACTACCGCTGCGAGCCGATTTTCGACCGGCTCAACGAATGGCTGCGCTCCAAGGGCGTCACGGCCAACAAGCCGTTGCATGAACTGCGAAAGGAGATCGGGGCGCTTGTGGCCACGCAACACGGCATCTATGCGGCCAGCCGGTTTCTCCGGCACTCCGACATTACCACGACTGCGCGGCACTATGCCGAGCACAAGGCGCGCATTTCTGTTGGCCTGGGCAAGCTGCTGGATACCGAAATCAAGCCCGCTGCTGCCAAGGCTCAGGCGAGCGCGTAACCAAAGCGCAGGACCAAACGCTCAGCAACGCGGCTTGCAATACCATCGCCTTGAGCGCATGATTGAACAGGATTGAATGAAAGCGAACGGAAAAGGACAACGAATCGAGGTTGGCCGGTTCATCGTGGCCGATCCGAAGATTTGCCACGGCCAGCCGACTTACAAAGGCACGCGCATCATGGTCTGGCAGATTCTTGAGGATTTGGGGTATGGCGAATCAGTGGACGAACTCGTCAAAGCCTGGGGTGGCCGCGTCAGCCGTGAAGCCATTCTGGAAACGATTCAGCTCTCCAAGAATGCTTTACTCAACCATCAGGGGAAGTTGAGAAGCCGCCGCCCTAAGCCGCTGGTAGTGGCGTGAATCTTTTGGACGAAAACATTCGTGATGACCAGCGAACGCTCCTGCGAAAGTGGGGAATCTCATTCCGGCAAATTGGCAAAGAAATTTCTCGCAGTGGAATTGAAGACGAGAATTTGATTCCCTTGTTGCACCGTCTTCACCGCGCAACGCTGTTCACTGAGGATCAACATTTTTTCAAACAGGCGCTCTGTCATCCGCGCTTTGGACTGGTTTATCTCGACGTGCGAAACGTTCAAGTCGCGGAATTCATTCGCCGCTTCATCAGGCATCCGGCCTTCGACACGCAAGCGAAGCGTTTGGAAATTGTCGCGCGAGTCAGGGTTGGCGGCGTGCAATTCTGGCGGAAAGGGCGATCCCTCCTGCAAACAATGGGCTGGGAGGAATGAAGCGTCAGAGCCCAAGGAATGCCGAATGAAATCCAAGGTGGTGGAAATCGAGTTCCACGAAAAGCAACTCCAAGCGCAATTGCCTGCCATCCGTGGATCTCAAGTCGAGGCGTGGAAGACTCTTTGCCGAAGAGCTTGTATCAAGGCCAAGAGATTGACCATCAGCGATACCCGCGAAGCGTGGAACTTTGCGATGGGCTTTCAGCCGCTCAGAGAATGCGTTCAATCGCTTCTCACCGACATCATTGACGAGGCCAAGTTTCACGGGGCATTCCTGAGACTTGCGGAAATCTCCAAACACGGAAAAATGAACGAGACGGATTTCGACACGAAGATTGATCCCACAGATCGGTTCCTCGTCAACAATTGGACGTGGCTGCGAGCCATTGATCTCGGCAATCCTGACGAGGCCAACCCCGTTTTGGCTAAACTGTGTTTCCGGCGGGATGAAGAAGTCCTTCAGATAACGCCCGAATTCCTGCAATCGAGTTTGTGCTTACACAGTGACATCGCAATGGCCAAAGCAGTATTTTACTTCAGAAGCGGAAGACTGCCACGGGACGAGCAATTGCCGGCACAGGCAAACGCCCTTCGCAGTAGATACACGCGACTTGGATTGCTAACGTCCACCCCGCGCCTCTTTAAAGATTTCTCTGCTGGCAAGCATTGCCAGTCAATCCCTTTCCAAGTACGGATTGCCGGCCAATAAGCCCGCAGGAGATCCCGTCCGCCAGAAAATCGTACGCGCTTCACTTCGGCGAATGTACGAGAAGGCGCGTCCACCTTGTGGAAGCTTCCGGGCAAATGAATACAATTACGCCCAATAAACTACCGAAGGGTAAGAGTCAACCTGCTCCCGACAATGACCAAGCCGCTGCGGGCCGCCTTAGCCCTGCCGAAGTAGTCGCGCTTCTGGAGAGCAACGAAACCTCACGAGCACGGATCGCCCGTCTTGTTAGTTGTGCCGAATTTGCGAAAGAACTCGGCGTTTGTTCACACACGATTAGAAGAATGGAGCGGCGCGGACTCATTCGCGCGTTTCGTATCAATGCGAGGTTGATCCGTTACCCAGCCAGCGAACTCGAGCGGCTCCTAAAAGAAGCGAGCGTATGAAGTCCACTGGGAAGGGAGGGCCGCAATGAAATCGCTACAAACTCGCTTCACGCACGACGGCTTTGATTTTCGGCAACTCAGTCGCGAGGGCACCATCGCGCTGTTCGAGAAATCGAAGCCGAGCCACAGCCGGGAATCGTTCGAGGTTGTCATCGTGCAGACCCGCCCGGCAGAGAACGTTTTGGGCCGCGAGTATCCGGTGCGAGAATCCTTGCCGCCGGCGGGAGCATGGGGGACATCCGGCTGGACCTACACCGAGCTTGAGGACGCTAAAACCAAATTTCGTGCGTTAATTGAATCCAGCCAGGAAGGCCGTTTTCAACCTGACGGTACGCCAGCCAGCGGGTTTTCGGCGGGCGGCAGTGTCAACATAGCTGGGAGGAAGGACGGCGCGTCCCGATGAAACCAAAAACCAAGGAGCCCCCGCGTCGTTTGAGCGAACGCGAGGGCGAAGAAGTGATTGACGGAGAAACGGTAACCCCGACGACGAGCCCATGCAAGCCGGCTCTTCAGCGGCGGACGTTCACAACGTCTCGGTTGCTGGAATACTTCTCCGAGAAAGAACTGGTCTTGCAGACTGGGCATGACCGCAATGCGTGGGCCGAGGTCCTAGTCAAGGAACTGCTCGATAATGCGCTCGATGCTGCCGAGGACGCCGGCGCGGACGCCGCCATTCAAGTCAGCTTTTCGAATGGCGAACTGACGGTTGCCGACAACGGGCCGGGCATCGCCGCTGAGGTCGTGAGGCGCATCCTCGATTTCAGCAGCAAAACCAGCAGCAAGGACTTTTACATCTCACCGACCAGGGGGGCTCAGGGCAACGCCCTCAAGACCGTGCTGGCCATTCCCTACGTCCTGAGCGGGAACCTGAGCAGCCGTCTTGAAATCGAGAGCCGGGGCGTCAAGCATGAGATCGAGGTGACGGTGAACCGCATCAAGCAAGAGCCGGTTGTGACTCATACCCCGATCCCGTCCGATGTAAAAATCGGAACCGTCGTCCGGGTTTCTTCTAGCTGTTTCGGAGATGACGCCGAGACCAGAATTTTACAACGGCTCGCCAACTACCACCTTCTGAATCCGCATCTCAGCGTGGCCTATGTGGGGACCGGCAAGCGGTCTTGGGACGGAAGTGATGCTGTCTGGGTGAAGTGGCGACCGTCAGACCCTATCTCGCCTCATTGGTACGACGCGGAGCAGTTCACCGGACTGGTTGCGGCCTACCTGTCCGCCGAGCAAGACGGCGCACCCGCGCGTTCTGTCCGCGAAGTCGTGGCCAACTTCCGGGGACTGAGTAGCACGGTGAGGCAAAAGGAAATTCTTTCGGCCTTGAATCTAACCGGAGCGAGACTGTCCGCCCTGGCCGGCAACGGCGACGTGAACCGCGAGCTTGCTGGCAAGTTGCTGGCCGGGATGAAAGCCGCGAGCTGCGAAGTCAAGCCGCAGGCGCTCGGCATCATCGGCGAGGATCATATCCGGCGCGAGTTCCTGGTCCGCGAATGCAATGAGAATTCCATCCGTTACAAGAAGATCATCGGCACTGATAGTCACGCCCGGCCGTACGTCATTGAAACCGCCTATGGCGTGTTCAACGACGAGGACAAGGCACGCGAAGTCGTGACGGGCCTGAACTTCTCGCCGTGCATCTGCAACCCGTTCAAACGACTGGAATGGACATCGCTATCGGGCGTGCTTGCCCGGAACTATGTCAACGAGGATGCGCCGTGCCTTGTGCTGATGCACTTGACCGCGCCGCATCTCCAGTACTCCGACCGGGGCAAGAGTTCTGTTGAACTGCCGACAGAGGTAGCCCAAGCCATCAGCGCCGCCGTCAATTCGGTTTCTGGCGAATACGCAAGGATCGTGAAAGCAACGATTCGCAGTCAAGAACGAGG
>JAQBVM010000458.1 GCA_027623095.1 Verrucomicrobiota bacterium | reverse complement strand
ACGTAAACTCGCCGCCTACCTGCACGATCCGCCGAGCAAAGCCCTCGACATCCGCACCCACGGCGAGCGGTCGGACGCTACATTTGCGCAGGCCGGTTTTTCCGACACCGAGATTGGTGAATACTTTACCCACGCCGATCACACGGCGGCCGCGATGGACCGCCTCCCGTTTCCCAAATTCAGTGCGGGACTCCAGTGCGCTTTTGACGGAGTTCGAAATGGCTGCCTGCATCCGCTCTCTGGTGAGAAGATGCCCTTTCACGCTGAGTTCCCGTCAGTGGAGCAGGTCTTTGCCATCGTCACCAAGCCCCTCGTCATCACGGGTTGGTCATTGCCTGATGAAGCGGGTGCCAATGATTCCGAACGAAGCGGTGGCGCCCAGAGCACCCACTTCGTCGTGCCCGCCGGAGCCATTCACTACTTCGAAGCCGAGCCTGATGCCAACGGTGGGCCTGGCAATGCCATTGCCCTCGCCGCCGCCCTCAACTGGCATGGCTCCGGTGATGGCACGGAAATCAAAAACCGCCGCAGCACGCTTCTGGGTGAAGAAGGCTTCGGCCTCGACGTTTGCGGAACGTGGAACTTCTATCCATAATCGCCCGCATGAGCGCACCGCTCGATTTTCTTAAAACCTTCGCCGACCAACTCCGCCAGGGCGGCATCCGCTTTGCCATCACTTCCGGCATGGCCTGTGTCCATTACGGCCTCCAGCAAACCACCAAAGACTCCGACTGGATCATCGCCCCGGACGATTTGGGCAAGCTGCGCGATTTGCTGGTGAGACTGGAACAGGCCGCTCCGCCCTGGCGCGTTTCCTACCGCCAGATTTTCGGCGCGCCCCTCGATGTCGAATTCATGGCCCACGGCTGGACCAGCCATTTGCTCCTCACCGACCCCGAAGGCGTGGAACACAAAGTGGACCTCTTCGGCAAAGCCCCGCGCGTCCGGCCGGAAGACCTCGCCGTGGATGCCGACGGCTGGGCCACGCGCCACGTCGTCGCCCAGATGAAGCGCACCGATCGCCCCAAGGACTGGCCCATCGTCCACGGCTTGGGTCGGCAGCTTGGGGAGCACGGACGTCCCGAAACCCTCCTGCATCTCCAGGAATACGACGCCCTGCTCTCCGCCTGGCAGGATGCGGATGCAGACATCCGGGAGCGGCTGGCGCTCCGGCGTCCTTTGCTGGCCATTTTCAGGAGCGCCCCGTTGCCGCCACAGGATCGGGTGGACCGTTTGCTGTTGATCGAACGTCTGATCTGGGAACGCGTGAACGATCAACGCCACGGCCTTTACACCCGTGCCTGGAAGGATTTTTACCGGAGCTGGCGCAAGGAGGAAGGCTGGGCCTGGCCCGTGATCGAACCGTTTCCGACTCAGCACCACCGCCTGCTGCGGGCCGCACGCACGCACGGCCTGCCGCCCAACCCGCTCGCCGCCCTTTCCCGCGAAGAAATGGTTCGTCTGGCCACGGCCAAGGTCGCCAGCCTGACCGCCGCCACGGAATCTGAACTGGCCCAAGTCCGTCCACCGCTGGATGAAATGCTACCATGAGAATCGTCCCCGCCGAACCCGAAATCGAATACTCGGAAGAATACTACGAACATCTCGCCCGCACGATGGGCGACGAAGCGTCCGCCTGGGCGCGCCTGCCGCGCGCGGAACGCGAAAGGGAAATCCGCTGGTATCATGAAAATTTCAACACGCCGGATGATCTGGCTGAGTGGCCCCCGGAATTGGATGGCGGCCTTCACAACGGCTTCACGTCCCCGGACGTCCGCCAAGGCGACAAACTGTAACCATGAACGGAGACTGCACTCATGAGCACTGAATCCAAATCAGAAATCGAAAATCGAAAATCCTGTTTCTCTTCACCCGCACCCCGCTCCATATCGGCGCCGGCGCATCCGTAGGCGCCATAGACCAGCCCATTCAGCGCGAGCGCCACACCGGATTTCCCATCATCCCGGCAACCGGACTCAAAGGAAGCTTCGCTGACCAGTGGCCGACAACGCTCCGCAACGAAGAAGACAAAACTGCGCGAGTCGTGGAGCGCGCCAAGGCGAAGGACAAGGCGATTTTGGATGAGGTCAAAGTCGTGACAAAGAAAGTCGAAAAGGACGGCAAGAAGGAAGCGAATCGAACGGGGCGCTCGCGGACATCGATGAGCTCAAGGAACCGCACGGTTTGGCTGGACATGCCTTGCACGAATGCAAAATCCCAGCAATCTTAGTGGCCTATGACAACCGTAAACGTCAAGGAAGCCGCGGCCAGCTTTCCAACACTATTGGCTGCCGTCGAAGAGAAGGGCGAAACTGTCGTGATCTGCCGTGAGGGCAAACCCGTTGCTGAACTGAAGGCGGCTGCTCAACACCCAAAAGTGGACCGGCTCAAGCCAAATCCGGACCTCAAGCCGCTCTGGGTTGCGCCGGACTTTGATCCCGCCGCACCCGCAACGGAAAACGAGTGGCCGGAGGCGAATCGATGATTCTGCTCGATACTTGCGTGTTGTTTTGGCTGGAATAAGAGCCGGGAGCAATTTCTTCGGCGGCCAAGCAGGCGCTGAGCGATCCGGCGGCATCGTGTTTCGCTTCGTCAATCAGCGCGCTCGAACTGGGTTTGAAAGTCGGTCGCAAGCGGATGGAATTGCCGATGGAAGTTTCGGACTGTGTCGTCCTCGACCAGCCGCAGCAACCCACAAAACATCGAGCGTTTGGAATCTCTTCATGTGCTGCGGCTGGTCTTCGACACAGCCGCGCTCCATTCTCAAAACAGGCTCCTAGCCTTACTCGCGCTCGTGAAACGGATTCAGCACCTTGACCCCGTCATACACCTGCTCGTGCGACAGATCCTCGGTGTAGAGGACTGGCGCCTTGAGCGCTTTGGCCGCCGCAAGGATCGCGCCGTCCCAATACGAAATGCGATGGCGATTTCGCAACTCAATGGCCTGATGAAAGAGAACGCGATCCGTGGCGACCACCGGGAATTGTTCCAGCCATTGGATGAATTCCATCGTCTCGGCCTCCGGCAGTGTTTGGGCCAGCTTTTCCGTGGCATTCACGTAAAACTCCTGCAAGACTTGCGCGGAAAGGCCGAAATTCTTTCTCTCGAAAAGACTCCGGGCCAGCCACTTTTTCTCGATCTCATTGACGTTGTTCGAGACCGCGTAGAGCAGGACGTTAGTATCGATGAAAGCGTCGATGGTCATACGTCCGGGCGCGTGTGGGGCGTTCGCCGATCTCGACGTTGCATGCATCGATCCGGTCCCAGAACTTGCCCAATACCCGGCGCCTTTCCTCGGGTGAGGGCAAGGTGCGGACGCGGGATGCCGATAATTCGGAAACCGCGTTCGAGACAATCTCACCCAGTGCTTTGCCTTCCGCCTTTGCAAGCTTCTGCATCGCCTCCCAGGCTGCTTCCTCCACCGTTACGGAAACTGTCTTCATGGTGGCAGCCTAATCTCCGAGGTCTCGGACGTCAAACCCTTGACGTAGCCTCGAACCGCCCGTTTTCACGTTTCCGCATTCCGCACGCCGCATTCCACGTTCGCAGCACGTCCCCAGACGTCCGAGCTTTGGCCGACGAACTCTTTAACCGGTTAAACTAAACCATGACGAACTTGAAACGACACTGTGTCGTCCCGACCAGCCGCAGCGGGTCCGAACAACACCAAGCGGTTAGGCATATCCACGCGCCGCGGGGGATGCTTCCACCTTCGCCCTTCGGGCTACGGCGGACAGGTCACACAGCCGCGCTCCGCAAAATGAGAAATGCTGCACCCGAGGAGGGAGCGCAGGCCAAAATCACCCGCATTCTAAAGCCTAATGGAAATCTCAAGTCTGCGATTGTTTCGGACATTGCCTCGCTTTCGAGCTTTCGAAGTTGTTTCCGGCTTCGCCGCGAAGGTTCGACGGACGAGTCGGATTTCGACTTTTGAATTTCCGATCTTCCTGGTTGTTTCTTGTGAACAGCCCGTGAATAAGTTCCAATAACTTTCAGGCTCTTCGTGTACTCGAGTGGGTGAATTGGGGCCATTTTTGGGCCAGGGAGCGAGTTAAAACTA
>JAQBVM010000457.1 GCA_027623095.1 Verrucomicrobiota bacterium | reverse complement strand
GCCGGTGTGATCCACCGCGACGTGAAGCCTGGGAATATTCTTGTTTCGTTTGGAGTCCCGCCTTCAGGCGGTCGGGCGCTCGAATCTTCCGAGCGCAAAGTACCGGCTCAACGGGAACCGGCTGAAGCCGGGACTACGAGCGATCAGCCCGCGCCTTCACAGGCGCAGCTACCTGTTCAGGTAAAGCTGACTGATTTCGGCATCGGCCAGATCGTGTCGGCGGAAGCGATGGCGGGCGTCACCAATGCCGGCTTCACGCAAACCATCGTGGCGGAGTCTTCGTCCTCACAGACGGGTTCGCAGATGTACATGGCGCCGGAGCTTCTGGCGGGCAAACCGGCCTCGACGCGCTCGGACATTTACTCGCTCGGCGTGGTTCTGTACCAGTTGCTCGTCGAGGATCTGACTCGTCCGCTGACGACGGACTGGGCCGATCACATTTCCGACCCGCTGTTGCGCGACGATCTGAAGCATTGTTTCGCAGGCAATCCACAGGATCGGTTCACGGGAGCCGGTCAACTCGCCAAGAATCTTCGCACCCTGCCACAACGCCAGGCGGAAATGGCGGAACAACAAGCGGCGTTGATGGCGCGAGAACGGGCGGCGTACCGGCGCGGAATGATCCGCACGGCCGCGGCGGCGTTGCTCATCGTCGGGATGGTTACGTTCCTGGCGATTTTCGCCTTCAACCAATCACGCCAAGCCAGGCAGGCTTCTCACGGACTCCGAGAAAACTTGTATGCCGCCGACATGCATCTCGCGCTGCAAGCCTACCAGGACGGCAACCTCCCGCGCGTGCGGGAGCTGGTCGATGCACACCGTCCGAAGCAAAACGAAGACGATCTGCGCGGCTTTGAATGGCGCTACCTCTGGCGCCTGTGCCAGGAGCAAAGCATGCACACGTTTCGTGAACATACGAATCAGGTACTGGCCGTTGCCTTTTCCCCTGATGGTAAACTTCTGGCGTCGGGTAGTGCAGATGGCGCGGTCAGGCTGGTGGAGATTGCTTCGCGACGGCCGATGGCAACCTTCCGTGAACACACCAATCAAATCACCGCTCTCGCTTTTTCGCCGGACGGGAAGTTTCTGGCCAGCGGTAGTGAGGATACGACGGTCAAGTTATGGGACGCCAAATCGCAACAGATAATCACAACCCTCCGGGGGCACACGGAATCGATTACCACTGTCGCCTTCGCGCCTGGTGGCAAAACCTTGGCGAGCGGCAGCAGGGATGGAACCGTGAGGTATTGGGATGTTCAGTCGCGCGAATGGGTGGCCACACTCGACCCACAGAGTGGTGAGGTCTGGTGGCTGACCTTCTCGCCAGATGGCAAACTTCTGGCCCTTGGCGGACAGCATACGATGGTTGAGTTATGGGACACAGCTTCGCGGCTGAAATTGGCCGCGCTCCCTGGCCACACTGCTTACGTCTTCGCCATCGCCTTCTCGCCGGACGGGAAGACATTGGCGACAGGCAGCGCCGATAGCACGGTGAAACTATGGGATGTCGAATCGCGTCTCCCGACCACCACCTTCTACGGACGCAGCGGGAGGGTGCGTTCGGTTATGTTTGCGCCGGATGGTAAGACGCTCGCCAGCGGTTCGGATGATTGGTCAGTCAAGCTGTGGCGCGTCGATACCAAGAAGGAAGCTTTCACTTTTCGGGGACACGAAGGGACAGTCCGATCCGTGGCGTTCTCTCGCGACGGCGAAATTTTGGCATCGGGCAGCGACGATCACACGGTTAAGCTTTGGGCCAGCACGTCCTTTCCAGAGAACCCGACCGTGTTGCAACAACTCAGTTGGGTCAATGGAGTGGCCTTCTCTCCCGACGGAAAGTGGGTCGTCTCCGGCGACTCGAACAACAAAATGGTGGCTCTGTGGGACGTTGCGACAGGGCGAAGGTTGACCAACTTCACGGACTCCGTAAACAGAGTTTGGGATGTGGCTTTCTTGTCCGATGAGAAGACGTTGGCTGTGCAAGAGAGCGAATCGCTGAGGATTCGCAGCAGCCGCACATGGGAGGAGATTGCCAATTTCCCCGGCCGGGGTTTCGCCGTGCGGCCCGGAGGCGAAGTGCTCGCCACCATTGCAGGGGATCGGTTCATCAGGGTCTGGGATTTCGCTTCGCGCCGCGAGCTCGAGAGTTTCCAAGGAAATAAGGGCCGCGTGAATCGTATGCGTTTTTCGTCCGACGGCAGGCATCTTGTGTTGGCTACCGGAGATGGTTATGTCGAGTTCCGGGATCTTGCTGCGCATCGAACGACGATAACGTTCAGGGCGCATGGCGACTCGGTTTTTGATTTGTCATTCTCTCCCGATGGCAAGACGTTGGTCACTTCCGGTAGCGACGCGACGGTCAAGTTATGGAATGCGGCCAGCGGCCAGGAACTCGCCACGCTCAAGGGTCACACCGGGCCCATAGGTTCTGTGGCATTCTCCCCTGACGGGAAAATGTTCGCCACAGGGAGCAACGACGGCACCGCAAAGCTCTGGAACATACACATGAAGCAGGCGGTAGCGACGCTGCAGGGGCACTCGTCTTCCGTCAGTCAGGTTGCCTTTTCTCCAGATGGCGACACGCTCGCGACAGCGAGCGGTGATGCCACCATCAGGCTCTGGCACGCGCCTGCTTTCTCGGAAATCAACGCCCTGGAAGCTGCCAAGGACAGATCGCCATGAACGTGGAACTGCCATCCCAACACCGCGAGCGCGTGGAGGCGTTCCAGCGCCAGCACCGTACCGGCCTGCTGACGCTCGTGTTTACGGATCTGGTGGACTCGGTCGCGTTGCGGCGGCAATTGGGCGATCAGGCGGGCACCAGCTTGTTGCAGGCGCACCCATGAACTTGCAGATGGCATTAGACCACCGCGCCCAGGTGGAGCAATTCCGGCACAAGTACCGGACGGGGCTGGTCACGCTGCTCTTCACGGACATTGTCGGGTCCACCAAGCTGAAGCAGGCGCTCGGTGACCGCGACGCGGTGGCGCTCATGCACCATCACCATGCGCTGGTGCGGGAGATTCTCCGCCAGTTCCCGGACGGGCAGGAGATCAGCACAGCGGGGGATTCTTTTTTTCTGGTCTTCGTCAAGCCGTCGGATGCGGTGAGATTTGCCTTGTTGCTGCAATCGCGGTTGCGCGGGCTGAACCAGGGCAGCTCTCATCCGGTGTTGGACCGAATCGGGATTCACATTGGGGAAGTGGTGATCGAGGAGCGGGAAGGAGCGGCCAAGCCGCGCGATTTGTATGGGATGCAGGTGGACAGTTGCGCGCGGGTGATGTCGCTGGGGGCGGGAAATCAAATCCTATTGACGCGCTCGGCCTTTGATAACGCCCGGCAGGCGTTGAAAGGCGAGGAGATGGCGGGGCTGGGAGCGCTGTCGTGGTTGAACCACGGAACCTATCAGTTGTCGGGAGTGGACGAGCTGGTGGAGATTTGCGAAGTGGGTGAAGCGAATTTGGCGGCGCTCAAGCAACCGCCCGATTCGGAGAAAGCGCGCCGGGCGGTTGTTGGGGACCAGGAGACGGTGTTGGGATGGCGGCCGGCGGCCGGCCAGTTGGTGCCGAACACGAAGTGGGTGCTGGAACAAAAGCTGGGGGAAGGCGGTTTCGGGGAGGTCTGGCTCGGCCGGCATCAGACGATGAAAGAGCGACGTGTCTTCAAGTTCTGTTTCCGGGCGGACCGGGTGCGGAGCTTGAAGCGGGAGATGACGCTCTTTCGGATTCTCAAGGAGCGGGTGGGCGATCATCCGAATATCGTGCGCCTGCTGGAAGTGTATTTCGACGAGCCGCCGTTCTATGTGGTGATGGACCACGTGGAGGGGCAGGATTTGAAGGCTTGGTGCGAGCAGCAAGGCGGAGTGGAAGAAGTTCCGTTGGGCGCGCGCCTGGAAATCGTGGCGCAGATCGCCGACGCGTTGCAGGCCGCCCACGACGCCGGTGTGATCCACCGCGACGTGAAGCCTGGGAACGTTCTGGTCAGTCAAAAAGAAGGAAGTCCGAAACCCACCCCCATCCCCCACTGCCATTGAATTAAGCGTATGTGGTTCAAAACACGATTTTTTTGACGTTTC
>JAQBVM010000073.1 GCA_027623095.1 Verrucomicrobiota bacterium | reverse complement strand
GCAACGGAGCCTGCGCAGTTGCCGCTTTTGACATGGAACCGGGTTGTTTGGAACTCTCTCGATCCCTCGGACCCGCCGAAGAAAAAGCGGTGAATCGCTTCGCTCGTCACCGCAGTCCAAGACTGCTGCCGCGTTCACCGAAGTCTCGTCAACTTCTCCAGCAGTGGATGCTTTTCATCTTGGCAGCGGTTCATATGGAACATCTCGGCCCTCTCTCGTTTCACGGAAGAAGGACGACACTAATTCCGACTTATTGCGACTTAATCCTTTTCCGTGTATTCGGTGTCTTCCGTGGTCCACTTCCCAAGAATCTTCTCAAGAAAACAAAGACTTCTTCTTATAGTGGTATGAATGAGCGGCGATTTAGATTCGAATTCTATCTCGCGCACATTGTTTGATTTGCCTTCGAAGCGTTTTCAAAAAGACCTTCACCCGTTCGGTATCCGCCTCCATTCTGATCTCACCGGAATCTGTTGCTTGACAACTCAAATCGAACTGTCATACTGTGCTATGTCAGTGATTGCTTATGTTGCTGCAAATTGATTTTAAGACGGGCAAGCCGGTTTATCGGCAGTTAGTGGATCAAATCCGCTACGCCGCAGCCTCCGGCGCTTTGCGACCGGGCGAACCGCTTCCCTCGATTCGGCCATTGGCCGAGGAATTGCGCCTCAACCGCAACACGATCGCCAAAGCTTACACCGAATTGGAAAGCCAAGGGATCATCGAGACCATCCCGGGCAAAGGGTGTTTTCTCAAGGAGAACAACGCGCATTTCACCAAGGATGTCCGGCAGAAACTGTTGCTTAAGGAAATCGACGAGGCGGTGGTCACCGCGCATCACCTGCAGGTGGATCGCGCCGCGTTTCTGGCGCTGGTCAATGAGCGCCTGGACTATTTCAAACAAAAGGCAGGCCTCGTGCGCGAGGACAACAAGTGAATCACACCCAGGAGAACGCAATGAACGACTCGGCAATTGAGATTACGCGGCTGATCCGGCGCTACGGAAAAACGGAAGCGGTCAACGGCCTCAGCCTCACAGTGAGGTCCGGAGGTTGTTATGGATTTTTTGGACGCAACGGCGCCGGCAAAACCACAACCATTAAATGCCTGCTCAATCTGCTCCAGCCGAACTCCGGTACATTGCGCGTGTTCGGCCTGGATCCTCAGAAGAATGAGGTAGCTGTAAAATCCCGCCTGGGCTACGTGCCGGATTCCGTGGCGTTTTATCCGTGGATGACCGTGCGCGACACCCTCGATTACTTCGCCTCGTTTCGCGCCCAGTGGAACCGGGACATTGAGGCCGATCTCCTCCGCCGTTTCGGTCTGAATCCTTCGCAGAAAACCAGCGCGCTTTCGAAAGGACAGAAAACCCAGCTCGCCTTGATCAGTGCAATTTGCCCGGAACCCGAGCTGCTGGTGCTCGATGAACCGACGTCCGGTCTGGATCCCATTGTGCGCCGCGAGTTCATCGAGACCGTGATTGGCGCGTACCAATCGGGCGATCCGGAACATAGGACAGTTTTTGTTTCCACCCATCTGATTTCTGAGTTCGAAGGATTGATCGACGACTTTACAATCATCGAGCAAGGCCGGGAGTCGCTCACAATGCGGGCCGATGACGCCCGGGATCGTTTCAAGAAAATCCAGGTTCGGTTCTCGTCCGTGCCCGCCGCCCTTGATTGGACCGGGGCATTGCAGGTGAAACAGAATGGCCGGGAAGTTGAACTCCTTGCGAACGGAAACAGCGAGCAATTGCTGGAAATGCTCCGCGCGCACCAACCGGAAGAGTTGCGCTGCGAATCGCTGTCGTTGGAGGAGATTTTCGTCTCATCAAAAGTCCTTACTCAGACCGCGCCATGAACGCACTCATTCGCAAAGAAATCCGGTTGATCCTGCCGGCGTGGATCGCGGCCATGATCTTGTCGATTGCGCCTGTGTGGTTCGTTTCAGCCAGGTATCTTGTGAGCTTGCGTGAAGAAGGTGCGGTTAACGCGTCTCTCGCGTTCGGGATCGGCGCTATTTTTCTGGGTTTGGCTCCGTTTGGACAAGAGTGCGGTTTTGGTACATTCTCGTTGCTTCTGGCCCAACCCGTGACCCGCAGGCGGATCTGGCGAGTCAAAATCATTGTGGTAGCGGTCGCAATGATCCTGGCCATGACGGCGTTGCTGCTCTCCTATCAGATTCGAACTCACCTATCGTCATCGATAGAGATCCTGGTACTAATGCTGAAAGTAGGCAGTTTCTCCGCGCTGGCAGCTTTTGCAGGCGGGCTTTGGACTACATTAATCTTCCGCCAGGTGGGTGCCGCCTTCTGGTTCACGCTGCTCGTTCCGCTAGCGATCCTCATGGCGGCGGCACAGGCGTTGGAGAAGTTGTCCTTGAACTCTATCGAGGCCGGTCTGTCTGCCGCACTGGTGCTTTATGCGATCGCTGGTTTTCTTTGGGCACGCAGGATGTCCACTGGACCGGTGGCACCGTTACGCTCCCGGCATGGCTCAGCTTCGCAGTCTCGAAACAATCTGTGGCTCGCGTACCGAAGCGAAAACCTTTGCGTGCGCTAATCCGCAAGGAATTTCAATCACACCACGTTAGTTTGCTAATCGGCGCAGGGCTGCTTTTGCTGCATTTGGTCGCGGTAGGCATCCGCAAGATGGATTTCGATCTCACTCAATCGAACAATACCTTGTCCTCGCTTCTCGAGTTGTGGTGGGTGCTGTGGTTTGGACTGCCCTCTCTCGTGGGGAGCACGGCCGTGGCCGAGGAGCGCAAACTCGGAACTTTGGAGAGCCATTGGTGCCTTCCGACAACTCGGCGCGCGCAGTTTGTAGTGAAGCTTGCAATTACGCTGATGGTTGGAGTTTTTCTAGGCGGCCTGATGCCGTGGATAGCGGAAAGCATTGGAGGCTTGGATGTCATGCCGGGCTCATATTTCAAAGTGAGACGCGAAACCGTTTCGGTGTGGCAGCATATGGCTCTAACCTGTCTGGTTGCCTTTGGAATCACCCAGGTTTCATTTTACGCATCGACGCTCACGCGCAATCTGCTCCAAGCCATGGGCGCAGCCGTCGTTGCGGGGTGCGCGCTAACGGTCACTGTGACTTGGGCCATGGACGCGACGGCGAATCCCTATCATCCTTCGCCTTGGGGAATACCTCTCTTCGCATACATCGAACTGCCCGTGATGCTAGCAGCATTGCTTTGGCTGGCTTTCAAGAACTACGAACACGTGCTGGTTGGCTGGAACATTTGGATTCGTAACGTGATTGTGATTTCAATTTCCCTGGCGTTTGCATTCACGGCGTCGGCCGCCCTTTACCGGCGTTCTTGGGAGTTGCTCATGACATTGGAGCCGCGCCACGGCCCGGCTCAATTGAGCGGCGCGATTCGCCCAAAAATATGCAGTGTCCCGTGGAACAAACTGTTTGCGCTTCTGCCGGACGGACGGCTTTGGGCGGCCACGCAATTTGAAGCGAAGGAGTTTGATGAATATAAGGAGATCCAAAACGGAAGCGAAAAGACGGATCGGTTGTGAAAAATCAGCGTTCCCGTGCCTGTGAACGGAGAATTTCTGGAATTCTCGAACTGGGTGGGTTTGGCCAACTCCGGCACCCAGGTTGTCGGAATCCGATCGGAAGGAAGTTTATGGAACGTCTATTCATGGGACCGGACAATTCCATGGACCCCGACAAATCTGTCCATTATTCCGCGACCGGAGCGCATCGGATCAGACGCGGATTGGAAAAGCGTCGCAGCCGGCAACGATCATTTCCTGGCGCTGAAAATGAACGGCACACTTTGGGGGTGGGGAAACAACAAAGCCGGACAAATCGGCCATGGTGTCAAAGAATTCACCAACGGTCCGGTGCGGATTGGCATCGAATCGGATTGGATCGCCACGTTCGCCTCTTTCAATTCATCCATTGGCATAAAGAGCGATGGGAGCGTGTGGAAATGGGGTTGGTTACATTTTGGGCCGAACGGTTTTGCAAGGTGGAAGGGAGGGCCACATCCCGATCCCATTCGCTGGACCATGGCAGATGGAACCGATTGGCTCGTTCTGGCAGGAGAACCGAGATTCAATCTCGTGCTTCGCCAGAACGGCACCCTTTGGGCAGCGGGAACTTTTCCACAGAATCTATTCGACCTGCATTTCGATCGGGAGGTTCCCCACGATTTTTCGCGAATTGGCCAGGATACGGATTGGGCGGATCTAGCGGGCTCTTCCCAATCCTTAGTTGCAATAAAAAACGACGGCACGCTCATTCAGAATGACGTTGATGCCAGTTCCATTCTCTGGTCCGGAAATGTTCGGGAGCCGAGCAAATATTCCGACTGGATCGCCGTTGGAGTCGCCGGCTGGAAGCAGGCTGCGGCGCTGGCTGCGGATGGAACACTGTCTGTGTGGGGAGAACCGTACGGCGCCCGAAGACTCCTTGGTCCAACACGCAAGCCGCTATGGAGCATTAACATTCTCGCGCAAAGCAATTCATCAAGAAACACAGAAACGGACCGCGCTGCCGAAAGCGATGGAGATCGGACGAACTGACAAATGATGAGCGGCTCAAAGCCTCATAGAATTGTCCCAGGTAGTACCATCACACTTTCGGAGCTCTTGCTTTGGGCCTTCGACGGATGCGTTTCCCCTCACCCCAACCCTCTCCCGCAGGAGAGGGAGGGCGGATGCCCGCGACGGGAATGAATTCAATCCTCCGAATTTGCCTGCGGCAGCGAAAGGAATCCCCTCTCCTTGGGGAGAGGGTTAGGGTGAGGGGAAACAAAGGCTTAACCGCTCGCAGCCCAGATTGATCGACTCTCCGGGCTCTTCTTGAAGGACCGCAACACCATGCCCATGGCCACAACCATCAGAGCGGCGCCAAAGAAAAAAGCCGCGCCGGGGAGATGAATCGGGGATGTCTTGCCAATAAAGAAAGAAAAAAGTCGCGTCATGAGGAGCGGGCCGATGATACCGGTCACACTCAAGAGGCTGGTTAGAATTCCTTGAACACCTCCCTGTTCATTCGCACTCACTCCTCTCGAAATAAGCGCCCGCATCGCTGGTCCGGTTATCCCCGAAAAAGACCCTGCGATCAGAATCACATAGACCATCCAACCTTCCGTCGCCAAGCCATACCCCACGAGGCTGCATGCCGCAGCCATGAGACCGAGCCACACCGTTCGTTTTTCACCGAGACGCTTGACGACACGGCCCGTCAAACCACCCTGAACGATCGCCGCCATCAGACCCACAACGGCAAGCGAAAGGCCCGTCTGTCCGACAGACCAATTGTACCGGTAATTCGTGTAAAGCACCCATGTATTGGGAAGCGCTTGATGAGCGAGTTGAATGACGAAGAACGTTCCGGCAAGGCCAAACACCATGGGATACCGCCGTAAATCGAGCAACGCCCCAACCGGGTTCGAACGCCGCCAACTGAACGCCCGCCTGTTCTCCAATTGAAGCGATTCCGGCAAAACAAACCAACCATACAGCCAGTTTAACAAACTCAGCGCTCCCGCAACCAAGAACGGAACCCGAAGCCCCACATTCCCTAGCAATCCTCCCAGCGCGGGCCCCAGAATAAACCCGAGGCCGAACGCTGCGCCGATGAATCCAAAATTCGCCGCACGCTTTTCGGGGGGGCTGATATCCGCAATATATGCCGTGGCAACGGCAAAATTCGCGCTCGTCATTCCGACAATCGCGCGCCCCACAAAAAACCAGCCGAGCGTCGGGGCGAATGCCAAAAGGAAATAGTCCAGCCCGGAACCCAGTAACGAGAGCAGAATTACCGGCCGGCGCCCGAAGCGGTCGGAAAGGCTTCCCAGGAAAGGAGCGCAAAGAAACTGCATCACGGAGTAAAGCGCCCCCAATAAACCGAAGGTTCCGGATGCCGCGGCGACGTCGCCTCCCTCAAAATTCGCGATCAACCTTGGAAGAATCGGAATGATCAAACCAATCCCGAGAACATCGAGAGTGAGCGTGACGAGAATGAATCCCAAGGCTGGATTTCGTGACTTCAAGATGGCTCGCCAGTAAACGCCAACCGTGTGGTTGATTGCAAGTTTAAGCGCAAACCTATTCGAGCAAGGGCGCCTCGAAAAAGGCGAGACGCTGCTTGTCCATGGCGGCTCCAGCGGAATTGGGACGGTCGCCATCCAACTTGCGAAGGCTCGATGAGCCAGAGTTTTTGCAACTGCGGGATCTTCCGAAAAATGCGCCGCACGCGAACGCCTCGGCGCCGAGCGCGCAATCAACTACAAATCCGAAGACTTTGCGGGAAAACTCCGCGAGGTTACAAATGATCGAGGCGCGGATGTAATCCTGGATATGATCGGCGGCGACTACTTCAACCGGAATAGAGTAGGCGAAGCGGAGTACGTTTGTAGTCTCGCCTCTAGGCGTCCAATCCACGGTCTCCCCAATAATCACATCGCCGGAAACGATCGAGGCGAGCGCGTTCCCGCGCGACCTTGCGCAAATTACTTTTCTGTTTCCTCCTTCTTGTCGCTTTCCTTTTCAGGCTCTTCCTTAGCAACGGAGGCCAAATCCCATCCACGGACAATTTCCAAGTCGGGCAACTCCTTCTGTAACCCGGACACGCCTTCGTCGGTCACCTTTGTTTGCCACAGATAGAGACTCTTCAGACTCTTCAATCCTTTAAGGTTCTCCAATCCCGCATCAGACACGGACGTCCCATAGAGATTCAGATACCGCAGATTAACGAGAGCCTGCAAGTGCGGCAGTCCTGCGTCGGTGACGGAGGTTTTTTCAAGATGCAGCCGCCGCAGATTCACCAACCCGCTCACGCTGGCAAGACCGGCATCGGTAATTCCCGTATTGGCCAAATTCACGTGCATTAGACTCGGGACGCTTTTCAAAGGCGCCAAACTTTCGTCGGTCACATTTGTTCCCAGCAAATAAAAGTTCGCCTCGCGCCAGCCAACATTCATTGCAATTGGCCGCGCACTGACTCCTATCGCCTCCAAGGCGGCGATAGCCGCAAGTTCGGCCTCGGTTGGTTTCGGAGCCTCAGGCAATGCCGCCGCTTCCGCCCGAGCGGCTTCTTCTGCCCCGAGCACAACTCCATCCGGCCACACGGCTCCCTGTTTAATCCATTCGAGAATCAAGTCCGTTTGCGTTTTCGTCAATGGATCACCCTCGTTCGGCATGATATCATCATCGCCGGCAGGAAGCGTAATGCGGCGGTACAGCTCGCTCTCCGAAGCGTTACCGGCGACAATCGCCGGCATTTCCCGCTCTTTGAACGTGAATTCCTTTGTGTCCAGCCTCAGCTTTCCTTTCACCTTTTTCGCTCCGTGACAACTGATGCACTTCCCCTCAAGGATTGGCTGAATCTCCTTAACAAAATCGACGTTTGTCGCCGCCAATGAAGCTCCGGATGCCATCAATGCGACACCGGACAAAACCAAGGCAAATCTTTTCATAGTGATAGGATTGAAAAACTTACGTCCGAATATGTTCGCGGCGAGATCGACACAAAATCCAGCTTGCCGCTTCTATTTTGGCGGTCACCATACCGGCAGTTTCTCAGCTCTTCAATCTGAATCATTTCAGGATTTCACATCCAATTCCGCTTTAATCGGATCCCGTAGTCCGATACGATCCGCGCGATTCGTCCAAAGAATTGAAGACGAAATACCATGACAACGCCCAATAGCGAGACATCCGCATATCAAATGCAGCCAGCATCATCGCACAAACCTCACCCTCATGCCGGTTCGTCAGAGGAAACCAGTGCCGCTCAGGCCCCCTCTGATTTCATACGCGATATCGTTGCGGACGATCTCCAGCGTGGAGAACACACTCGAATCGTCACCCGATTCCCGCCGGAGCCAAACGGCTATCTTCACATCGGCCATGCCAAAGCGATTTGCCTGAACTTTGGGATCGCTCGCGAATTCAAAGGAATCTGCAATCTGCGCATGGACGACACCAATCCCGCGAAAGAGGAAGTTGAGTATGTGCACTCCATCGTCCAAGACGTGCGGTGGTTGATTTCCGGTTGGGCGGATCATTGCTTGGGGTTGAAACGCACTGGCAGCAAGCCGAAGCATCCGATGGTGAACGGCAAACAAGATGCCTGCCTGAGCTCAACTCTCGCCACCGAACAAGGACGAGCCGGTATAGCGGGCGAAGCGGACTCGTCCGCAAATCCCCAACTCGAAACCGAACCCTTCTTTGCTTCCGCATACTTTGGCGAGCTTTTTGAATACGCCGTCCAGCTTATCCGGACTGGAAATGCGTTCGTCTGCGATTTATCTGCGACGGAAATGGAAGAGTATCGAGGCACACCGGAGCGTCCGGGAAAAGACAGTCCATGCCGATCCCGGTCCGTCCAAGAAAATCTGGATCTCTTCCAGAGGATGAAAAACGGTGAATTCCCCGATGGCTCCAAGACTCTGAGAGCTAAGATCGACATGAGTTCACCGAATATTTGGCTGCGCGACCCAGTGCTGTACCGCGTTCGAAACGCGGATCATCACCAAACGGGAACTCAATGGCGGGTTTACCCGATGTACGACTTCGCGCACTGTCTTAGCGATTACATTGAGGATGTCACCCATTCGATTTGCACGCTCGAATTCGAAGTCCATCGCCCCCTTTACGACTGGATTCTAGGACACCTCGACCTGCCCCGGAAATTGCCGCGTCAATACGAGTTTGCACGGCTCAATCTGGAGTACACCGTGATGAGCAAAAGAAAGCTTCTTCAACTTGTGCAAGAAAAGACAGTCACAGGCTGGGACGATCCTCGGTTGCCCACCATATCCGGACTGCGGCGCCGGGGTGTTCGAGCGCATGCATTGCGGAGTTTTGCTCAGTCTCTGGGAGTAACGAAGTATAACAGTCTCACGGATCTGAGCCTGTTGGAACATTCAATCCGCACCGATCTGAACAAATGCGCGGTTCGCAGGCTCGCCGTATTGCGCCCTCTAAAAGTAGTGATCGAAAACATCCCGGAGGGCAGCTATCAGGACGTCGAGGCAACCAATAATCCGGAAGATCCGGAGGCAGGGAAACGCTTAGTCTCGTTCGGCCGCGTGATTTTCATCGACCGCGAGGATTTCATGGAAGTTCCCCCGCCAAAATATTTCAGGCTTAAGCCCGGAGGGGAGGTGCGCCTTAAATACGCGTTTATCATCAAGTGCGAGAGCGTCATTAAGGACGCCGCCGGCGAGATCCTGGAACTGCGTTGCACAGCCGATCTTGACAGCAAAAGCGGTGGCGCGACGGCTGGGCGAAAGGTCAAAGGAACGATTCACTGGGTGAGCGCTCCTCATGCCGTTGACGCGGAAGTGCGGCTTTACGACCGGCTGTTTCGGGTTCCTGAGCCGGACACGGACGGCGATCTCAAAGTCCATTTGAACCCGAACTCACTCGAGATCGTCAGCGCCAAATGCGAGCCGCTTCTCAAAGACGCCCGACCCGATTTCCGGTATCAATTCGAGCGGCTTGGCTACTTCTGCCTGGACAAATCGAGCACAGGATCCTCGCTCGTCTTCAATCGCACGATCACCCTGCGGGACACGTGGTCGAAAGAAGCGAAACGCCAATAATGTTTTTCCCGTTTTCTGATGAAGAAATCCCTATCATTTGCTTGGCGATGTTCGAGCGGCGCTCGGGGCATTCTCATATCATTTTGCCTGAGTCTCATCGCTCTCGCGACAACAACTGCAACCGAACCAATCACACTTTCTCTGGAAAACAAAACGCGGATTCCTTCATTCACGATCAATGGCAAACCGGCCCGAATTCATTCCCAAGGTCTCTACGTCACGGACCTGCATTATTTCGTGACCGGACGGCTCGAAACGGAACCGAAACGCGCCCTCTTCATTCGCATCTCTCGTAACAATCCGTCGATGGTCGAGTCAGTTGATATCACTCCGACGGATTTGAATCCGGACCCGGCGGATCATCCCGGAGGTTTTGATTTCGACGGAAAAACCTTCTGGATTCCGATTTCACCCAGCAAACCTAACAGCCACGCGGTAATTGTCCGGTTTCCGCACCATCCGGACGAGCGACTCGATCGCTACGGAGCGGAAACCGCTTTCACGGTCAATGACCACATCGGGGCGCTGGCGGTTGATCGTGATTCACAGCAGCTTGCGGGCGCAAACTGGGATACGAAGATAATTTATCTTTGGAATCTAGACGGCCAAATAACGTCTCGAATTCCCCAGCAGAACTTGCAACGCCCGGATCGCAAGACCATTCTCGCTGTCCAAGACTGGAAATACGTTGGAAACGGTCAGCTCCTGGCAAGCGGACTCGACAAGAACCCGAGCCGTGCTCCGCAGACACCACGAGCCCTCATCGAAATTATCGATCCTAAAAGCCGGGTTGTGATCGCGCAGGGACGCTTGCCCCGCCCAACCGGCGCCACTCATGATGTCACGAACGAAGGAGTCGCGCTTTTTGAAGGGAATCTGTATTTCTTGCCAGGCGACGTGGGAATCGAATCCGTCATCTACTGCTATCGCTGGATCCAATAAGAGCTACCGCAGGCGAGCTGATTTGATCTCCGAACAAAGCCAGGGGCGCATCGGAATCAGAACAAGCCCGATTGGCTGATTCTTTCCCATCAGATTGAGGAGAGGAGCGCGAAGGCAGGTGATCCCTCGATAGCTATTCAGGATCGATGCGCAACTGGTTAGATTCGAGTATGGTTCCCCGCAGTCCGGTGGGGCGACACTCTGCAACACTGTAAGCTGAATTCTTGTTTTCTTGAGAAGATTCTTGGGAAGTGGACAGACACCGAATACACGGAAAAGGATTAAGTCGCAATAAGTCGGAATTAGTGTCGTCCTCCTTCCGTGAAACGAGAGAGGGCCGAAATGTTTCAGGTGCACCGTCGCCAGGATGAAAAAAAAACCGCTGCTGAAGAATTTGACGAGACTTCGATGAACGCGGCAACGTCTTGGACTGCGGTGACGAGCGAAGCGATTCACCGCTTTCGTGTCGGCGAATCCTAGGGCTCGGGACGTCCAAACAACTTGGTTCCATGTCAAAAGCGGCAACTGCGCAGACTCCGTTGCCGCACTCCAAGACCTGGCGGAAGATTTGACGGAACCCTGAGTCTCGTTGCGATTACAATGAGTCGGAATTCGTGTCTCCTTTTCCTGTTCCGAGTATTCCGTGTTCCCTCAACCCCTCATTCGGTTGCGGCTCCGCTACGCTGGGGAGCCCTGATCAACCTTGCGGCGAATGAGCCGAACGAGTAGGCATAGTGGAAACACCAAGGCATCCAAACTATCCGGCGGTTCCAAAGCTCCGATTTGCAAGACTCCTGTCCCACAAGGAAAAATCAGGGCTTCACGGAGTGTCGCCCCACCGTGAGAAACAAGAGTCGGCGCGTCCTCCCCGGCGGAAGTACGGATGGTGAGCCCGTCCTCGTTCGGAAGTTATTTGGAGAATACACCCCAAAGCCAGGCGAATTCGAATTCGGCTATTCGGGGGCTCGGGTTTGCAGTCGAAAGCCCGCATTAACGGCCATCACCGCTGACTGCTGGTCGCGCGCAACATGTCGATCGTCTTTTGCGATTCCACATCCCCATCGATGGCCGCGTCCGCAAGGCGTGACTGCAGCTCCGTCATGAGTTGGTTGTATCGCCAACTCTCTTGCGTCGTTCGAATCTTGCCGGAAAGCTTCATCTGGAGCAGTTCCCGAGCAGCTTTGTTGTATTTGCCCGCCAAGAGAGCCTCATGGGCTTGAGCCAGATTTTGAGGTTCCACTTGGGAAACGCCATTGGCTTCGGCGCCTTCCACAATCGCCTGGCCCGCGTCGGTCTCAATTTGTGGCGTCGGATTTTTGCCGCAGCCCGCTCCAAGAGAACAGGCGAGAATCGCGCACAAGAGCCCGATCCATCTGAATCCCCCGCCCCATTCCAGACACCGCTGTAAATAGAATTGCGAATTCAAAGTCGGGTTTAAGTTCGGCAGGTTCGGCGACGTTTCCGGTCCAGGCTTCCGCCGAGCCTAGATGCTCTCTTTTCCGGCGACAACGCAAAAAGAAGAATCTTCAGGGCTCGACAACTCAGGATGAAGTCTTGCCTCAAACAGCGGAACTCTGAGATTCTGTGAAACCCCATATTGAAATATGCAAAGACTTGAGTTCCTCAGATTGACGGCGTCTGCGAGCGGCGTTCTCGCCGCAGCCCGCATGATAGGAAGCGCGAAGGCTGCAGCCGCCAACGAAGATGCCCAAGAATACCTGCGCTCGATTCGTCCAAGCAGCGAACGAATTGTTCAGTTCACCGATGTCCTATCGCCAGAGGAGAGCATGCGCCGGAGCAATGGTTGGACATACGACCCGGAACTTGGGTGGGTGCATTGCGCCGCCGTCCACAGCAATGGTGTCGATCGCTCGAAGACTTTCTACCACTATGAACCGGACGGTGCGCGCAAGATCAGCCAGTTTGGCGACCGACCCTGCCGCATTCACGCATACGGAGACAGCTTCACCCATTGTGATCAGGTAAGTGACGGCGAAACTTGGGAAGAATTCCTGGCGGCACATCTCCAGGAACCAGTTCGAAACTTTGGAGTTGGGGGCTTTAGCGTCTATCAGGCCTTCCGCAGGATGCTTCAGGTGGAGAAGTCCCAAAGCGCCGAGTACATCATTCTAAACATTTACGATGACGATCATTTTCGGAATTTGGATGCTTGGCGTTCAATTCGAGCCGGTGCCGGATCACAGTGCGGGTTCACACTGCCGCACCTGCGAGTCAACGTGGCGGACGACCGTTGCGAGCCGGTTGAGAATCTGCTTTCCACACGGGAAGGCGTTGTCAGACTTCGCGACACGGATTTCATTGAGCAAGTGTTCGCGAATGATCCAATCCTGAAAATGGTTTTGGCGACGCGCACCCCTGGCTCAATCACGGCAAAAACCGTCGATGCAATCGCGGCCAGTTTCGGGATTTCGGCAAAACGATTCACTGAAGGGCCATTTCCTCAACAGATTCGGCGGATTCACACCGAGGCGGCTCTCTTTGCGACGACAAAAATCGTTGGCTGGACCGAGGATTTCGCGCGTCGGACCGGAAAGAAACTGATGCTGATGCTATCATTCGGCCCCGGGAATATGACCAGGGCACTGGCGGGCGAACCTGGATTCGATCAGACGTTCGTGGATTGGCTTCGGGGAAAACCGTATCCAGTCATCGATATGCGCGAAGCTTTCGGCCGGGATTATCGATCCTTCAACGGCGATATCGCCGCGTACCTGAAACGGTATTACAACGGCCATCACACTCCCGCGGGCAACTTCTTTACCGCGTGGTCAATCAAAGACCGCGTTGCGGAAAGGCTTGATCCACCCCCTCTTCCCTACCGGCCATAGGGGAAATGGGAGAGGATACGGGGTTTGTCCTCACTTCGCCAGCGCGATAATGTAGCGCTGGAGGCGAGCCGTTTCGTCGATTTCTTCGAGCTCCTTGTAGATTTGATGGAGGTTGGAACAGGCTCTCAATATTGTTCGCCGGGCGCTGATCGGTGCCAGATAGCCTTCAAGAAATCCGTGGCTGGTTTGGGTCAAATGTTTGACACAGTCGGCCTTGGTTAACAGTTTCCCCCGGTTAAACGCGTCCACAAAAACTGCGCCTGTCGAAAACTGAAATCGCAGCAGGAAATGTCCCGGCATACCAATGCCGACGGCGGGAAGTTGAAGACGTCGCGCAACAAAAAGGTAGATCAAACACAGGCTGATTGGATTTCCAATGCGCTGGTCCATGACACAATTAAGGTAACTGTTGTCCGGGTGATAGTAATCCTCCTCATTCCCGACAAATCCTTTCTCCGAGAACAGATAACCATTCACGGTCGCGAGGATGCAGTCCATTCCGTCGCTGAAATCAATGCGCCGCCGCAGATCGGTTGCGAAACTGTCGAGCAGCGCCTGATATCCTTCGACATTGATCTCCGGAAAGCGCGTTTTCGCCAGAAGCCAGGCGCTCCGCTCGATATCCAAGTCTTCGCCGGAACGGACGCAGAACGCCAAAAACTCATTGTCGGCAGATTGGAGGGCAAAGCCGCGGACGATTCCTCGCACGCGCCGCCGCACCTTCGGGTCACTGTGAAGCAAATGCGGCTTTAACCAGTCCACCGCGTTCTTTCCGTAGGACAGAATAGTCCCCCGGATGGTCTGAACGACCGCTTCATCGTCGTCGCCGAGCAGTTTTACTAGAGCGGCCTGCTGGCTCGCAGAAAGCGCGTTCTTCGGACAAGTCGTGCTGTGCCGGCTCATTGGGTTGCGGAGATCAGAGCGGATTCCTGGGAGGAATTCAAGCCTAAGATACTGGAACTGATCCGTTTCTGCCAATTCCTGTTCTGGAAGATTGCGCCAGGCGCACGTTTGCGCAAATAATGTGAAAATTTTGTTCAAAAACATTGTTTAAGCTGCTTACATCTCGCACCCAAATGACGAGAAACGAGAAAATGACCGAGGGCCAGAGAAAGAGAATGACCAGCGCGCCTGGGAAACAAGGGCTGTACGATCCCCAGTTCGAGCACGACGCCTGCGGTGTCGGGTTCGTCGTGAACATCAAAGGAAAGAAGTCTCACGAAATAGTCCGCCAAGGGATCACGATCTTAATGAACCTGAATCATCGCGGAGCTTGCGGGTGCGAGGCCAATACCGGAGATGGCGCTGGAATTCTGATTCAATTGCCGCACAGTTTCCTTCAAAAGGAAACCACGGGAACGAGCATACAACTGCCGGCAGCGGGTGAATATGGCACCGGAATATTCTTTTTCCCGCAGGAAAACAGGCACCGCAAGAACTGCGAAGAGCTCTTTGAGAAAATTGTGGAAGAGGAAGGTCAGCACTTTCTTGGCTGGCGCACCGTTCCGACCAACAACAGCTCGTTAGGGGCCACCGCCAAGGCTTGCGAACCTCTCATGCGCCAGCCGTTCATCGCCCGTAGCGCGGATATCAAAGATCTCCTTGAGTTTGAACGGAAACTTTACGTCATTCGCAAGCGCGCCTCCAGAACCATCCGTTATTCCAAAGTGAAAGGAGGCGAATCGTTCTATGCCGCCAGCCTATCCTGTAAGACGATGACCTATAAGGGCATGCTCCTAACCGAGCAGCTCCGGGAGTATTATCCGGATTTGAACGATCCCGCGATGGAATCGGCCCTGGCTCTGGTGCATTCTCGGTTCAGCACCAACACGTTTCCGAGCTGGCACCGCAGCCACCCTTACCGATACATGGCCCACAACGGCGAGATCAATACGCTCCGAGGAAATATTAATTGGATGCACGCGCGCCAAGCGATGTTTGAAACCGAGCTATTCGGGGATGACGTTAAGAAGATTCTCCCGATCATCGCAGCCGATGGGAGTGATTCGGCGATCTTCGACAATGCGATGGAATTGTTGGTCCTGGCCGGACGTTCACTCCCACATGCGGCCATGATGATGATTCCCGAGCCGTGGACAAACCATGAGAGCATGGATCCGAAGATGCGAGCGTTCTACGAGTATCATAGTTGTTTGATGGAACCGTGGGACGGCCCCGCATCAATAGCTTTCACCGACGGAATTCAAATGGGAGCGGTTTTGGATCGAAACGGTCTTCGTCCCTCCAGATATTATGTGACCAAGGATGACTTGGTGATTATGGCTTCGGAAGTCGGTGTCTTGGACGTACCGCCGGACCGAGTCCTATACAAAGGCAGACTTCAGCCTGGCCGCATGTTTCTGATCGATACAGAAGAGGGACGAATTGTTTCGGACGAGGAATTGAAGCAAAAAATCTCCTCCGAACACCCCTATCAAGAGTGGCTTGACCAACACATGGTGGAGCTGGCTGATATTCCGGACGCCCCCTATTTGCCGGAGCCGAACCACGAAACCGTCCTGCAGCGCCAGCTCGCCTTCGGCTATACGTTCGAGGATTTGCGAATCATGCTCGCGCCGATGTCGAAAGACGGAATCGATCCGGTCGGTTCCATGGGAACCGACACGCCGCTTGCCGTGTTGTCCGATAAACCGCAAAGCCTCTACAACTATTTCCAGCAGCTTTTCGCCCAGGTCACGAATCCCCCCATTGATTGCATCCGTGAAGAGATTATCACATCCACGGAAACGACGATTGGCAGCGAGGGCAATCTGCTGAAAGCGACACCCGAGAGCTGCAGGTTGATTGAGCTAAAAACTCCAATTCTAACCAACGAAGAATTCGCGAAACTCAAGCACGTGGCCGAGAGAGGCTTTAAGTCGATTACTCTCGAGATCCTGTACAAAGTTAAAAAAGGGTGCAAGGGATTGGAAAAAGCCCTAAACCGCTTGTTCGCCAAAGCCGACCAAGCGATCGCGGATGGAGTTAACATCATCGTTCTCTCTGACCGCGGAATCAACAACACGAACGCGGCCATGCCGGCGCTATTGGCGGTTTCAGGCCTTCACCATCATTTAATCCGCGAAGGCACACGCACACGCGTCGGCCTTGTGCTCGAATCCGGCGAACCGCGCACGGTTCAGCATTACTCGGTTCTTATCGGTTACGGCTGCGGCGCCATTAATCCCTACCTCGCATTCGAGTCGATCGACGACATGATTCGGCAGGGTATGCTCCCCGAAATGAAGCATTCGGATGCGTGCAAGAGTTACGTCAAAGCAGCCGTCAAGGGAGTCGTCAAAGTAATCTCGAAGATGGGTATCTCAACGATCCAGAGCTATCGTGGCGCCCAGATTTTCGAAGCGGTCGGATTGAACCAAGAGGTCATCGATAAATATTTCACTTGGACCGCCTCGCGCGTCGAAGGCGTTGGCCTTGACGTCATCACGCAGGAAGTGGAAATGCGGCACCGGCGCGCCTACCCGGACCGGCCGGTCAACGGCACCGTCTTGGATGTGGGCGGGAATTTTCAATGGCGCAAGGACGGAGAGTACCATTTATTCAATCCTGAGACCGTGCACAAACTGCAGCGCGCTTGCCGAAACGCCGATTACAGCGCTTTCAAGGATTACTCCGGGCAGGTGAACGAACAGAGCAAGAATCACTGCACCCTTCGCGGTCTTCTTAATTTCAAGGCCGGCAATCCGATCCCGATTGAAGAAGTCGAACCGATTGAGGCAATCCTCAAGCGCTTCAAGAGCGGCGCAATGTCGTACGGTTCAATCAGCAAGGAAGCGCACGAGTCGCTGGCCATCGCGATGAATCGAATTGGAGGCAAAAGTAATACGGGTGAAGGCGGTGAAGACCCTGACCGCTACATACCTGACGAAAACGGCGATTCGCGCAATAGCGCAATCAAACAGGTTGCGTCCGGACGATTTGGAGTGACGAGTCATTATTTGGTCAATGCAAGAGAACTGCAGATCAAGATGGCCCAGGGCGCAAAGCCCGGCGAAGGCGGCCAATTGCCAGGCGGCAAAGTTTATCCTTGGATCGCGAAGGTTCGGTACTCGACGCCAGGCGTCGGCCTGATTTCCCCACCTCCGCATCACGACATTTACTCGATCGAGGATTTGGCGGAGCTGATTCACGATTTAAAGAACGCCAATCATCACGCCCGAATCAGTGTAAAACTTGTCGCCGAAGTCGGGGTCGGAACGATCGCAGCCGGGGTTGCAAAAGCGCACGCGGACGTCGTGCTCATCAGCGGTTACGATGGTGGAACCGGCGCCTCGCCGCAAACGAGCATCAAACATGCGGGCATCCCATGGGAACTTGGGTTGGCCGAGACGCATCAGGTGCTTGTTCTGAACAATCTCCGGAGCCGTATCGCGGTTGAAACAGACGGACAACTCAAGACCGGGCGCGACGTGGTTATCGCCGCCCTTTTGGGTGCCGAAGAGTTTGGCTTCGCAACGGCGCCGCTGGTTGCTCTCGGTTGCATTATGATGCGCGTTTGCCATCTCAACACCTGCCCGGTGGGTGTTGCCACGCAGAATCCAGATCTGAGAAAACGTTTCACCGGCGATCCGTCGCACGCGGTCAATTTCATGCAATTCGTGGCGACAGAGGTTCGCGAACTCATGGCTGAACTCGGATTCCGCACAGTGAACGAAATGATCGGGCGAACGGATCGATTGGAGCCTCAGAAAGCGGTGGATCACTGGAAAGCCAAGGGTCTGGATTTCAGCAAGATTCTGTACCAGCCGGACGTGGGACCGGAAGTTGGCCGGTATTGTCAGATTCAGCAAGACCATGGTCTCGATCGGGCACTGGACAACACGCTGTTGCTCAAGGTTTGCGAACCCGCTCTCGAACGTCGGGAGAAAGTGACCGCGGAGCTGCCGATCACCAATGTGAACCGGGTCGTCGGCACGATCGTGGGCAGCGAGCTCACCCGCAAGTATGGCATTGAGGGTCTGCCGGACGACACGATTCGGATTCAATTTAAGGGCAGCGCAGGGCAGAGTTTTGGAGCGTTTATGCCCAAAGGGATGACCTTCCTCTTGGAAGGAGACGCCAACGACTACTTGGGCAAAGGCCTTTCAGGCGGCAGAATCATTCTGTTCCCACCGTCCGAGGCAACGTTCGTTCCGGAGGAAAACATCATCACGGGCAATGTCGCCTTGTATGGCGCGACCGGAGGCGAAGCCTTTATTCGCGGGATGGCGGGAGAGCGGTTCTGCGTCCGAAACAGCGGCGTGTCTGCCGTTGTGGAAGCCGTGGGTGACCACGGATGCGAATATATGACCGGCGGCAGGGTCGTGGTTCTGGGGCCAACCGGACGAAATTTTGCGGCGGGAATGTCCGGAGGAATCGCCTATGTGCTCGATGAAGCCGGGTCTTTCGAAAATCACTGCAACCTCCAGATGGTGGCGCTCGAATCGCTAGAAGAGCAGGAAGAAATCAACGAGTTGAAGCAGTTGATCCAACGCCACGCGGAGTTCACAAAGAGTGAACGCGCCAAACAGATCCTCGCGAATTGGGATCAGACGGTTTCCAAGTTTGTCAAAGTAATGCCGAAAGACTACAAGCGAATGCTTTCCGCGATCAAGCGCGTCCGGGACACCGGCCTCAGTGGAGAAGAAGCGATTATGGCCGCGTTCGAGGAGAATTCGCGCGACGTTTCGCGCGTGGGTGGAAGTTAATCGCGGCAGGCGCTTGCCCATCCAATTGCTACGTCCCCGTCGATCGAAAGAGAATTCTGATCAAGATAAATCAATACGAGAATGGGAAAACCAACAGGCTTCATTGAATACCTTCGGGAACTGCCGCTCGACCGATCGGCTGTCGAGCGCATCAAAGACTGGAACGAGTTTCACCTCCACATGGAGGATTCGAAACTGCGCGAACAGGCGGCCCGATGCATGGATTGCGGAATACCGTTTTGTCACAGCGGCACATTGATCAGCGGGATGGCGTCGGGATGCCCGATTAACAATCTCATCCCGGAATGGAACGATTTAGTCTATCGCGGTCTCTGGCGTGAAGCGCTCGACCGGTTGCACAAGACAAACAATTTTCCGGAATTTACCGGACGCGTATGTCCCGCCCCATGCGAAGGATCGTGTGTTTTGGGCATCAACGCTCCCCCGGTGACGATCAAGAATATAGAATGCACCATCATTGACAGAGGATGGGAAGAGGGATGGGTCGTGGCCAAACGCCCCGAAAGGCGCACCGGCAAGAAAGTCGCTATCGTCGGATCGGGACCCGCAGGGCTTTCCGCCGCCGCGCAACTGAATCAAGCAGGTCACGCGGTCACTGTATTCGAGAGAGCGGATCGCCCCGGAGGGCTTTTGATGTACGGCATTCCGAATCCGAAACTCGACAAAAAAGCAGTCGTGCTCCGCCGCCTGGATTTGATGGCCAAAGAGGGTGTCATTTTTCAAACAAATATGGATATCGGAAAGAACTATCCCGCCGACAAGCTCCTCCGGGAGTTTGACGCGATCATCCTTTGCACGGGCGCCACCAAACCTCGGGACCTTCCCGTCGAAGGACGCAATCTGAAGGGAATCCATTTCGCGATGGAGTTTCTCCAAGCCAACACACAATCAATCCTAAACGGCGGACAGAACGGCAGCTTCATTAACGCGGCCGGCAAAGACGTGATCGTGATTGGCGGAGGCGATACGGGAACAGATTGCGTGGGCACCTCCATGCGCCACCAGTGCAGAAGTTTGGTTCAAATAGAGATCCTCCCGAAGCCGCCGGAAGAACGAGCCGGCAACAATCCTTGGCCCGAGTGGCCGAAAGTTTATCGCCTCGACTACGGACAAGAAGAGGCAGCGGCTGTCTTTGGAAACGATCCACGGATCTATCTGACCACTGTCAAGAAATTTATCGGCGACGCCGCCGGTCACGTTAGAGAAGCGCTGACGGTCCAAATCGAATGGAAGAAGAATGAGAGGGGCCAATTTGTTCCGAACGAGGTGCCGGGCACGGAAAAAACAATTCCCGCCCAGCTCGTATTGCTGGCAATGGGTTTCCTGGGACCCGAGCAACCATTGCTCGAACAGCTCGCCGTCGAACGTGACGCACGGTCCAATGCGAAAGCGGAATTCGAAAACTACCACACCAACGTGAAAGGCGTTTTTGCGGCAGGCGACTGCCGCAGAGGCCAGAGCCTCGTAGTCTGGGCCTTCAACGAGGGCCGTGGCGCCGCGCGCGAGTGCGATCGTTATTTGATGGGCTCGACAACGTTGCCGTGACCACAACCGAAGACCAACTCCGGATTCCCCCAATCGCACGACTAAAATTGAGCAACGAGCAACGGGTATTTCGTAGTTCTCCAGCCCATTAATAGGAGATCCGTTGAATTTTGGTCGCGGCTACGACGGGCCGGGTCGTCTGAAGTCTTGAGCTTTGCCGTGCATTGGACTATTTCATGATTTCCGGAACTGTCCTCTCACGGCTTTCAGTAAGTTGCCGCTGAAAAGTGACTGCTTAAAATCGGCAACAACACTATTTCCGCCCGCGCACGTTTACCGTCTGAGGAAAAATTGGACACAGCTTTGAAGCATCCAATTTGCCATCGGCATTCTGGAAGTCGATTTGTCCATCCGAATGACAAATCCATACTTCGATAGCACCCCGCTCCAGGTAGAGGTTCGTCGTGCGCTTCATTTCGGCCCCGCTGTTTGCAGGTGAAACAACCTCAATGCAGATTTCAGGAGCCCGCTCGAAAGCGTCCTTGTCAATCCCGCGTTCATAGGTGCCAGCCGAAATCCATGCCACGTCGATTGTCTTCGTGCCGTCGGAAGTCTCGACCGCGACTTCAGGGAGTATGTATCCGTCCGCTTTCCGTTCATAAAGCAGACGTAATTTAGAATCGGTTCGACAGGAGTCTCCCCCTCCCACGAAAGTCGAGAAACCGCTTTGATCAATTCGGCGTTATCATGCAAAGCGGCAGCCCGGGAGTAACTCAGGATTTACGGTGCTTAACCTGTTATCGTGCGAAGCTTTTTCTCCGCTAACACGCCGTAGCAATCCGGTAGATCGAAGTGGGACAGCACGTTGGAAATTAGAGAGGACAAAGGCCAGTCGTAGGTCTCGGACTCTGCAATGTCCGCATACGAAGTCAGCGCGTTCTTCAGCGTTACTCGTGTCACTGTGGGAGAAAGCAAAGCCGCAAAGGTCGCGGGAATGGTCCCCCACCCTTTCGCCGCAAGATGCACACCGCGCCGGCCGCAACTCTCCAGCCATCGAACCACGCCCAAGATATCCGAAACCCGCTGCCCCACATACGACCGCCCGAGCATGATCGAGTGGATCGCATAGAGATAATCGCTTCCGTAGGGGCTTAGAAAACTGCTCTCACCGGTGGTGTCGGGCTGCGATTCTCCAATTCCACGCACGTCACAGGTGAAGAATTCGGTATCCGGCTCACTCACCAGCAATTCCTCGATGAGCGATTCCTCGCGCAGCTCGGCGTCGCTGGATCGGTCTGCCACATAAAGAACCACGTTTCCATTGCCTTTCGGTGGACGCGAGTAGTGGCTTTCTTCGGACAGCCTATAAACAACTGCGTGAATTCCAGGCTCCGTTTCAACGGCGTACGTCGTCGCATGCGGCAGCGGATAACGACGCGACGCCCGCGCCCGCAAGATACGATACTCTGGGATCTCGATAGAAGGCCGGATCCGAAGAACCTCTGAGACTGTTTTCAACAGGGCAGCTCGGTCCAAGGATGGCCGTTTCACCGCCAGTTCTCGCGATCGTTCTCTCGTGAATGAAAAAACTGTGCGAGAGTTCAATTCAGAAACCTGGCCACGAGGTGTGCACCATAGCGTTTCTTCCTTTTCGATGATCAGTTCCGGTTCGTGCTGCGCTTTGGAAATTCCGGTCGCACCGTTAAACCAGCGGTACATCGCCTCCCTGTTCTCTTGAGTGTAACCATGATGAGTGGGACCCTGAAACAGTCCAATATTTGCATCCGCGCCGAGCAACTCGTAGAGCCGTTTCAGCCGTGAGAACGCGCCTTCGGTTCCCCGGGCATCAAAATAATCCTTTTCCTTCCCAAGAATTAGAATCGGCTTGGGCGCCAGCGCCGCAAGAAAATCCTCATGGTCCAAACCCAAGGCGAGCGCGTTCGGAGGACACTGTTCGGTGTCGGCGGGAAGCTCGTTCTCCAGATTCCTTCGGAACGTCGTCACAAAACAGCTTGGAGCGGCCATCGTCCATCGGGATTCGACTCCGCAAAGCCAAGTGGTCATCGTTCCCCCTCCGGAATTCCCGGTCACGCCGACATGTTTCGGATCCACCTCTTCACGTGTGAGCAGATAATCAAGCGCGCGAACGCCGTCCCACGCGCGCCACGCGCCGATAAATTCTCCCACCAGAAACTGCTGGTTACCCGCGTACAGGTGTTCCCGCACGCCGACCCCAATGCGGGACTTCAGGTCCGGCCCGGGATACTGCAAACGTTCCCCCTGGCCAATCGGATCGATGATGAAGACGACATAGCCCATCCTTGCCAATCCTTGGGAGAACGACTGATAAGCTGCCTCCGCTTTGCCGGTCGTCGAATGCCCGCAAACACCGATTACGCCGGGCAGGGGAAATCCGCGGCCTTTCGGAACATACAGGTTGCCAGTTACCAAGAACCCAGGGCGGCTCTCATAAATCACTTTCTCGATTCGGTAGGCGTCCCTCTCCACAACTCCTGTGATTCGCGCGTTCAGCGGTGTCTTCTCGGGCGCCGGTCCGAAGCATCGGCGAATCCTAGCGCGGACGCTCCGCACGTACGCCTCCGCGTCAGCCTTCGTCTTCAATTCGGTTTTTACTCGATGGTTCCCGGCCTCTGTCCCCCGCAGTTGTTCGACAAAAAACTCCTGAACCATGCGGGGAAACCGATTCAACGGCGTGAACGATCTCCCCTCACCTTGTTCCGCGCCTCGAGCCAGATAACCCGCCGGCCCATTTCCAAGCGCAAGACCGAATGATGCCAGACCGGAAATTCGAAGCATTTGGCGTCGAGTGAATTCGGGTGGAGCGACGACGGAATTCTTGAGCGTATTATCAGTTCTCATATTGGGCGTGAGTCAAACCCTATCAAAACAGCTTCGGCGTGTCTCAAAAAATCTGCGGTCACACTCAGCTCTGCCGATCACAATGGCGAAAGCGTGAGTGAAGATATCTCCGGGTCTCAGGCGCTCCAGCATTAGAGGTTAGGATATATCCGAATGGTTGCATCCCCCTAACTGGATGCTTGTTCCAGTATCTCGCGCAGGCGGCGGGCCACCACTCGTTCTTCCCCTGGGCGCATCATCCACGTTGTGATGCCAACCGAATCGTTTCCTCCGACCGTTTCGATCGAAGGGTGTCCGTTTCGCAACGCGTCCCTCACGGCGGCGGGCGTGATTTTCACTCTGTCCCGATTCCAGGAAATGTCGAGCGAGGGAACATGATTGGCGATTTCCGGAACATGAATCCGTGTTTCCACTCCCGCCACCGCCCGGACTTGGTCGCTGATGAGCTGAATCTGAGACTCCCAAAGCTTCCATTCTTCGGCGTGGTCCTGTCCGAGGTACAGTTCCAATGCGGCGAGCATTCCGAGCACTTCCTCCTTATTTACCTTCATTCCCCGGCCAATCGTGTCGCCTCGGGGCGGCGCATGCAAACGTGCAGCCGCGATGAGATTCTTGCGCCCCAACAGCAAGCCGGCACTCTGCGGACCTCTCAATCCTTTCCCACCCGAGAAGGTCACCAGGTCAAAACCCATTTGCATGAATTTCCACAGGTTCTCGACCGGTGGCACGTCCGCGGCGCAGTCATTGAACGTCGGAATCCCAAGCATTTTCCCGATCTTCACGAATTCCTCGGCGCGAATGCGGCCATCGTTGTTGTGCGCGTTGATAAACAGCAGCAGCGCGGTCTTTTCGTTAAAGGCGTCCTCCAGCTCCTTGCGAGTTTCAACATAGACAATCTTTACGCCGCAATTCCGAACGGCGTGGAGGTACCCGATGTGATGAGATCTTTGGACAATGACCTCGCTCTTCATCCCCGCCAAATCTGGAATCTGGACCACTTTGGCTTCATCCATGCCACTCAGAACGCCGGCTGTGCCAAGGGTCAATGCTGAAGCCGCACCGGCCGTTACTGTCGCGGCTTCACACTTGAGCAAAGTGGCGATTCGTTCGCCGACTTTGTCCTGGATATCGTCAAGTTTCACGTACTCACGCGACGCGTATTCCATCGCTTTGACGACCTCGTCGGGCAGCATCGAGCCGGTCAGAGCCGTATAGGTTCCCGCAGCGTTGATGAACGTCCGCAATCCGAGTTCCTTGAAGTAGTCTCGGTTTGAAGATTGAGCATGAGCAACGAGCTCGCTCTTCGCGAGCAAGCCTCCCGAAAATAAACCACCGAACAACGGCAGGCTCGCAAGCGACTGGATGAGCGATCTTCGGGTGAGCATGACACGTGCGGTTAACCGGCTGCGGCGATGCAGTCTATTTCCACCAGGGAGTTTCCGGGAATTCCTCCGGAACATGCCACGGTTGTGCGCACGGGAGGATGGTCTCCAAAGCGGCCTCGATACACTTCATTCATGGCTTTGTAGTCATTCAGATCGTGCAGGTACACATTAACCTTGAGCACCTTCTCCATTGAGGACCCGTTCTTCTTGAGCTCTTTTTCGAGCTCGTTCAATACATGGTCCGTGTGGGCTTTGATGTCACCTTCGAAGTGCGCGCCCTTGCCAGCAAGGTAAAGCAGTCCGCCATGCGCAACCGCACTGGAGAAAAGCGGGCCGCTGCCACTTCGCGAGACGGCGTCGGCTGCCCGAATGGATCGGTTACTTGCTCTTCCGATGCCGAACGTGGCCAGCAATGCGCTCAATTTTGTTAAGAAAGATCTTCTGTTTTTTGTGTTCATAGGATGAATCCGACGGAAGTTATTGTTTTAAGTGATGGACCCGAGAATACGCCCGCGCTGGCAGACGTCACAAGGAAAAAGCCGGGGTTGTCGGCGAGTGTTCAAAAGTGAATTTCTCGTCGGTTCAAAAGTGAACAAAAAATCAAAGTGAGAAAGC
>JAQBVM010000456.1 GCA_027623095.1 Verrucomicrobiota bacterium | reverse complement strand
CAGCAATCGCCGCTGCCCGTCGCGAAACCAAAACTTCGGCTTGCTTCCCAGCGGCTCCACCGACTGCGAACGGGAGCGATCGACACGCATTGTTTGGAATTCGCTCATGGTCACGCTACCGGCTTCGTCCCCAGGATCATCGCTTCCACGTCGGCCTTGGCCGCGTCGGCGCGGGTTTTGCCATCGGCTTTCAGCTTGGCGATTTCGGCGAGTTGTCTCGCGACGCGCTCCACAATCTGCTGCTGCGCGGGAAGCGGAGGAAGGGGAATCGGAAGATTCGCAATATCAGCACCGCCAATTTTCCACATTCCTACGGCTGTCCGCGCGTTCTGTTGAAAGTAAATTCTGCCCAGCTTGGATTGGACAAATTCCCGCGCGTACTTTGGCAGGATCTTCTCGTTGAAGCGTGCGCGAATGATGATGTCGGGAAACAGAATTGCGGGTTGGTCGGACTCGACCAAGACGCACTTGGCAATATGATCGAAACTCCCAACGCTTCGGCAAATCAGCAGATCGCCCTTGCACAAGTGAAACCGCTCGGCAACTTTGTCTGGCACCTTAACGTATTTGGATGCGGACAAGTCCAACCCCGCTGGTGTCAGTGCATTAAGTTTCAACATCTTGTGCGGCGTTGGTCCGGTTACTGGCCGAATGCAATAACCGTTCATCGTTCCAATCAGGCATTCAGCCAACGGCACAGGCTGATACTTGCCGGTTATTACGTCCGCGCCCGCCGATGCCATTCGGATATATCCAATGCTCCACCGCTCCAAGTCTTTCCAGCGCACTGCAAAACACTTGGGAAGCGTAGTTTGCTGCGCTGCTTTCAATCCCAGGTCGGCTAGGAAGCCGGCTTCGATGTCACGTTCAAGCTGTTCGATCTTGGCCGCTGTCTGCGCCGCAAACTTCCGCGCCGCTTCCCACGCCGCCACGATCCTGCGTTGCACCGGCAACGTGACAACGGGGATCGGAATCTCCAACAGGTTTCGAACGAATAGCCTTTCCTTCACCGCGCCGTCGCGATGGCAAGATATTTGCTCCATGAAAAACGGTGTCTGAATCAGGATTTCGACGTAGGCCGGCAGTAGTTCCCCGTTCAATCGCCAATCCTGATATTCCGGGCTTGTAATCGCGTCATCGGGAACATCAGGCACGCGTCCCAACGACCCAACATTTGCTCGCGTTAGATTATGGAAAAACCAGTCTTTGCAGATTCGTTTGTAGGACGAATTGAATTCATGACCGCGTTGATAATGGCTGAACACCACGCCAACATTGTTGTTCACGCCATAGACGGGCCACTCTTTATCTAGCTGCTCCCTTGGCCGAACGATTTCCGTAGCCTCTTCTGCAAAGTCACCCAGAGGCCGAAAGTCGGGATGCGCCAGCCGAAATTCCGATGCACGCGCGGTCTTTACATCCCAGCGCGGCAAGTCACGCCAGTTCACCACCATATGTCGCGCCACCGACGTATTCATGCTTGGTTGCCTGTCAGTGTGAATGCGTTCGGAGTCTTGCGAAACCGCCGGGAAAGCTCCAAGCAAGTTTCTTCCGGCTTCATGTCGGTTGACACTCGGTCGTTGGGGTAAAGCTCGTTGGCGTCCGGCTCGCCTGTTGCCGAAATGCCGACTTTCTCGGCTTCGTACAGGAAAATCGGATAGTCGAACCGCTCTTTCAAGAGCGAGCGAGCTTCGCGGGTCTTCGTGTCTTCCATTCGCTTGAGGTATTCCCGCAATTCCTTTTGCACTGCCTTGCGGGCATCGGCGTCCTTCGCTTCCTTCGCCGCTTCGATTGTCGTTTCCAGCCGCGTCGTTTCGGCCGCGATTTCGTCGGCGTACTTCGTGCCGATCCACGCCCCTGCAACGTGCATTTGGTCGAGGTCAATGCCGTATTCGTTGTGGAGCGTCACAACGTAGGTTTGCCGGACCCGCTCTTCCGGGGTTTCCGCCAGCCACTTTTGACGAATGTGGCTTTTGATTTGCCCTTTGTCGTTGGTTTCAACCGCCAGGGTGGGCCGGGAGTTACCGTGGCCGTCGGAATGGCCGTTTCCGTTCCGGGGCTTCGTCGTTCTGGTCGCAGCTCGTTTCGCCATGCCGATTCTTTCCCGTATGTTTGCGAGTGCAAACGCCAGAGTCTATCAGGACGCAGGGGCCGTCGACAGACATGGGATTTCTCAAAGAACTGTTGGCGAAGGCGGGCCAGAAGAATGTTTGAGAGAATTGCGAGAGCGCAAACGATGGATTCAGCATTCTGGCACCATCGCCCGAACGCCGACTTTGGTCGAGTTGGGCAGTAACGACCATGCGTCGAACGGGGACAGATTTACGTCGCGTGCGGCCGGTTTAGCGCCGCTTTCGACATCGAACCCCGTTTTCCCGGCGTTTTGGGAACTCATTCGATTCCCAGGCACTTCCGCCATTTTATTTCGCGGCGAATCGCAACCGGGATGTGCTCGGATGGACTGCCGCACTCAATTCAAATCTGGGTTGCACGCGTTCCTTCTAGGCGAAGAGTTTCAGAAGCGGCTTGCCGGTCGCCAGCGGAAACGGTCTCCCCGAGTGATCTACCAACTCGGTATCAGCGGGAATGCCCAACGCGTGATAGATCGTGGCGGCCACTTCTTCAGGACTGACGGGGTCGCGCGTGGGATAGGCCGCCATATTGTCTGACGCTCCGTGAACCAGGCCGCCCCGAATGCCGGCACCAGCCAACGTGATCGAGAAACAACCCGGCCAGTGGTCGCGACCGGCGTTGCCATTGATCTTGGGTGTGCGCCCGAATTCGCTGATGATCGCGACCAGCGTCTCATCCAGCAAGCCGCGTTGCTGGAGATCATCCAACAGCGCTGTGTAACCCAAATCAAAAGCTGGCAGCAGCTTCTTATGCTTGACGAAATTATCCGCGTGCGTGTCCCAATGGTCCGCGACTCGGGCTTGATAGTCGCGAGCCCAGTTCACCGTCACTAACCGCACGCCGGCTTCCACCAACCGTCGCGCCAGGAGACAGCCTTGCCCGAACGGTGTCGTGCCGTAGCGCTCGCGTAATGTCGGCTTCTCGCGAGACAGATCGAAGGCCCGCACCGACTCCGGCGAGTTGATCAAACCCAGCGCTTTGTCTTGAAAGCCACTCGCGTCCCGCACGGCGTCTACGTGATCGAGTCCGCTGCGCAATTGGTCCAGGCGACCCAATAGTGAGGCACGTCCGTCAATACGAGTACGAGCAAGGTTACCGGCAACTGGGAAGGGATTGAAGTCGGGTTGCGACGGATCGCTGGTCACAAACATCGGATCATGATGCCGTCCGATAAAGCCTGCGAAGAAGCCCGGAAAGATGTGACCGCTCGGAATCTCGTTGCCCGGTGCGTTGAGGCTGACTCCCGCCGGCAGCACCGACGGTTCGGGATTGAGCAGATTCATCGTGGCGCCAAAACACGGAAAATCGTCGGGCAAGTTCGTCGGGTTTGTGTTCGGGCGCCGATGTCTCACGCCGGTTTGCATATAGTGCATCGCGACCGTATGAGTGCTGTCGGGATGCGTGACGCTGCGGATCAGCGCGAACCGATCGGCCATCTGGGCGGTTCGCGGAATGTGTTCACAGAACTGGGTGCCTGGAACGTTGGTGCTAATTGGGTTGAACGGTCCGCGCACTTCCGCCGGCGCATCCGGCTTCAAATCCCAGATGTCTTGGTGCGCGGGTCCTCCGAACATGAAGCAGAGGATGCAGGACTTAGCTCTACCGAATGATCCACGGCGGTCTTGCGCCGTTCGCTCGGCGCGAAGCAACTCTGGCAGCATCAAGCCCATGGAACTGAGCCCGCCGACACGCAACCACTCGCGCCGCGTGACGCCTTGACACAAACGGGCCGGACTGGTGCCGAACGAGAACACGCTCACCTCATGTCGGTCGAGATCATTGCTTGCGATAGGTTATCTCAGAGTGCGCTTTCACCGCAAGCGAAACGGACTCGATCGGGCCAGACGGACCAACTTGAATCGCCCGCACGCGAAATGCTGTGAACAAACTAATTCCCGGAGGGCGAATTGGGAGGGCGAACTGGGAGGGCGAACTGGGAGGGCGAGGCTCCCGCCGAGC
>JAQBVM010000455.1 GCA_027623095.1 Verrucomicrobiota bacterium | reverse complement strand
GATCCCGAGGACGACGAAGTGGACCTCGCCTCGCTCGCCTACCAAATCTGGAAGAACGCCTGCGACATCGACCCCACGCTCAAGAAAACCATCGAAGACATGGAGAACGTGGTTTTTTCCACCAAGAGCCTTTCCGCCGTGCCGCCCAAGCGTGCGGGTGCCGGAGGCGCGAAGCCTGATTCTGGTGTGATGGTCTACGTCCGCACCGCTGATGGCAACGATGCTCTCGCGTGGGTCGATGAGCAAGGCGGGACCGTCACCGAGAGCCAGCATGAAATCCTCCGCGCGGCCGCGTGCGAACCCGCCACGCCCGCGCTGCCGCGACTCACTAGCCACCATTCGCTGGTGCAGCAGGCCGTCGCTGGGATTCAGAAGGAACGCACCACCACCGGCGGACAGCTAGGCAAACCCGCCAGCGCCCGCCGGCGCGCTTACGAACGGCTCAAGGACTACGCCGACCAGGTAAAGGGCAGCCTCTTCGACATCAAGCCGCTCCATCAAGCCATTGATGCCATCTATGAAGCACCGTTGACCGAGGCCGCCCGTGACCTCCTCAACCGCGAGATGAAGTCCGGCACTGATATCGAAACGCTCGTCGATCTGGTTCTCTCGCTCCACGAGGAAGACCGATTGTGCGTGCCCCAGGACGATGTCCAGGCCCGCGAACCAAGGATTATTTGCTCCCTCGGAATCCGCAAAGACTGACCTATGCCGCTCGACTTCCCACGCGCCCGCCCGCTCCTGCAAAGCTGCAACCTGCCCAAGCTCTTCATCGAAGAACTCGGTTGGGAACCTGCACGCCAAAAGCTCTCCCTCCGCGCCGGAGATACCGACTACGCCTTCACCGCGATTGCCGAGAAACGCGGCTTCACCGCCTGGCTCTGCGAATCGCCTTCCGGCGGACTGCCCGACCACGCCACTCGCCTCAAGCTCGACCGCAAACTCTCCGAGACCAGCTTCGAGCATCTCATCGTATTCGTCAACCGCGACCGCGCCAGCCAGTCTTGGATGTGGGTCCGCCGCGAACAGGGCAAACCGCTCGCCGCCCGCACTCACGAGTATCACAAAGACCAGCCCGGCGACTCACTGCTCCAGAAACTGCAAATCCTCTACGTCTCGCTCGAAGAAGAGGAAGCCGGGATCTCCACCGTGGCCGTCGCTGGCCGTGCCCGCGCCGCGTTCGACATCGAGCGCGTCACCAAGGCGTTCTACCGCGACTTCGACACCCACCGCAAAGCGTTCCTCAAGTTCATCGACGGCATCGGCGAGGTGGCTGACTGCGAGTGGTATGCGTCCGTCATGCTCAACCGCCTGATGTTCGTCTATTTCATCCAGCGCAAAGGCTTCCTCGACGGCGACCACGACTACCTTCGCAATCGCCTTGACCGCTGCAAGAAGGAACAAGGGAAGGACAAGTTCTACACGTTCTACCGCTACTTCCTGCTCCGGCTCTTTCACGAAGGCTTTGGCAAACGCCGCAAGGACCGCGCGCCCGACCTCGAAAAACTCCTCGGCAACATCCCGTATCTCAACGGCGGCCTGTTCGACGTGCATGAACTCGAAAAGCCCGAGCGCTACGGCAAGGACATCCAGATTCCCGACAAAGCCTTCGAGCGCATCTTCGATTACTTCGACCAATACCAGTGGCATCTCGACGAACGCCCGCTCCGCAAAGACGATGAGATCAACCCCGATGTGCTCGGCTACATTTTCGAGAAGTACATCAACCAGAAGCAGATGGGGGCGTATTACACGAAGGAGGACATCACCGAATACATCAGCAAGAACACCGTCCTCCCGTTCCTGTTCGACGCCGCCCGCGCCAAGTGCAAGGTCGCCTTTGAAAATCCCGACGGCCCGACCGTCTGGGATTTGCTCCGCGAAAATCCCGACCGCTACATCTATCCCGCCGTGCGTCACGGTGCGGACAAGAAACTTCCGCCGGAAATCGCCGCTGGCCTCGACACGAAGAAGCCCAACCTCATCGAACGCCGCAAGCCGTGGAACAAACCCGCGCCCGCCGACTACGCCCTGCCTACCGAAATCTGGCGCGAAGTTGTTGCCCGCCGCCAGCGTTACGAGGAAGTCCGGCGAAAACTCGCCGCTGGCGAAGTCCGCGAGGTCAACGACTTCATCACCCTCAATCTCGACCTCCGCCAGTTCGCGCAGGATGTCATCCAGAACTGCGAAGGCCCGGACCTGCTCATGGCGCTGTGGCAGGCCATCACCACCATCACCGTCCTCGACCCCACCGGCGGCTCGGGTGCGTTCATCTTTGCCGCGCTCAATATCCTCGAACCGCTCTACGAAGCCTGTCTCGACCGCATGGAGGCGTTCCTCGCCGAGTGGGGCGAAAAAGGCCGCAAGGCCCATCCCAACTATCACAAGAAATTCACCGATGTCCTCGCTCGCGTGGACGCGCACCCCAATCGCCGCTACTTCGTCCTGAAATCCATCATCCTCAATAACCTCTACGCCGTGGACATCATGGAAGAGGCGGTGGAGATCTGCAAACTGCGCCTGTTCCTCAAGCTGGCCGCCCAGGTCGAGGCGGACGCCACGAAAGACAACCTTGGCATCGAGCCGCTGCCGGACATTGATTTCAACATCCGCGCCGGCAACTCGCTCGTCGGCTACGCCACGGCGGACGAGGTGCGCCGTTGCATGAAAACATTTTTGGGCGGTCAGATGAAGTTGATGGACGAAGATGACCTCGCCTCGTTCGACCGCTTCAATCGCCGTTGCGCGGACCTCCAGCAGACCTTCGACAAATTCCGCCAGCTCCAGACCGAAGGCGACGGCTCAGTCCCCGCCGCCGACAAGTTGGAACTGCAAAAACGGCTCAAGACGCTGGAAGACGAACTCAACCGCTTCCTTGCCGGCGAATACGGCGTAAAGGCCAACGACAAGGCCGCCTACGCCAAGTGGCTCAAATCCCATCAGCCGTTTCACTGGTTCATCCAGTTCTATGGCATCCTCAACGGCGGCGGCTTCGATGTCATCATCGGCAATCCGCCATATCTCGAATACTCCAAGGTAAACGACTACAAGGTTCGGAACTACAAGACAGAAGCGTGCGCAAATCTCTATGTGTTTACCGTCGAGCGGTCCTATGCAGTAATCAGTCCACACGGGCGAGTTGGAATGATTATCCCAATCTCAATCGCATGTTCGGGTGCAATGGCTGCGCTCCGCGAGAAAGTTGCAAAAGCAACGCGATCGGTTTGGCTCTCTCACTTTTCTAATCGACCCGGCCAACTATTCACGGGTGCGCAGAATCGACTCACAATCCTTGTGACCTCCGGAAGGCAGGCACAGCCACAACAGTTTTCTACCCGATATCATCGGTGGGACGCCAAAAACGGCGAACGCGACAACCTCTTTGCCGAGCTTCGCTATCAAGAACTTGCGGAGGACTCTTCGATGTTTCACGGTCTTCTTCCGAAAATGGGCTGTCGTGAGGCAGCCGGCGCTTTGGAGAAAATCAGGACCGGCAAAACAGTGGAGTTCTTTAAGTCGCGAACCGGCAAGCACAAGGTTTATTGGGTCAGAGTGCCGGGCTACTTTTGCCAGTTCTTGCTCGACCCACCGATGGCTCGACCGGAAGCCGGCGGCGCGGCTCGCATTCGCGGAGAAGTAAATGACATCGGATTCGACGAGAAATCCGCACGTCACGTCGTGCATGCTGTCCTGAATAGCTCCACCTATTACCAGTTTTTTTGCACTTACACCGACACGCGGCACATTAACCCGTCCGATGTCTCAGAGTTTCCGCTCGACCTGACGTCCTTCAGCAACGAAACGAAGGCTAGGCTGACCGACTTATCCGTAAAACTATCAAAGGGCTGTGCAGCCCATACGTCGCAGTGGAGGAAAAGCGGGCTGCTCATCGACTCGATAGATTCCAAGCCATGCAAACCAATCCTCGACGAAATCGACACGGTGCTGGCCGAGCACTACGGGTTCACGGCGGAGGAGTTGGATTTCATCCTGAACTACGACATCAAATACCGCCTCGGCCGCAGCACGGAAACCGACGACGAATAAACATTATGGAAATCCAACCCGACAAACAGAATCTCGACCGGACCTTTTCAACGACGGTTT
>JAQBVM010000454.1 GCA_027623095.1 Verrucomicrobiota bacterium | reverse complement strand
CTCCTTTCGCTTGGGGAAGACGCCAAATTGACGTTCCACGAAGTTGGGAAAGACCGGTGGCTGGAAAGCGTTCGGCATACGCTCGCCCCGGCAACAGTTGTTCAGCGTGAAATCCGCATTAAGAATATCGCTCCATTCTTCTCTGGAAAACCGTTACGGAACATTACCCCAGCGGATTGCGAGAAATGGGTCGTCTGAAGGTTTACGGTCACCTTCGGCAAGAGCATAGCAATCTGATGATCCATAGTGTGACCAGGAACAGCCCCCTTGTAATAGTATTGGCTTGCTCGATGGTCTTGGTATCGGTCGCAGTTGCCTTTTCTGGCGGGAAGATCAAGGCGAGCACGAAGGGGTTCGAAGCAACACTACCTTCATTGGGTGAGGGTATCGCATCCCTAAAGAAGGCTCTTGGTCTTGGAGGCAAGGTCACCGCCAGTTACTCAATCAGAACGATACCAATCAAGCTCAATACCGAAGAGGTTAAAGCGCTTCGTCTTCAAGATCCATCGCAGCGGAATAAGGGCGGGTTCCAGAATTTCTTGATTGGATTGCAGTCTCGTCTCAATAGAACGACGAAGGAACTAACCCTAACCGACGTTGATCTAGAGCGAGTCATGAGATACAAGGCTGACCCGAAGAAGGGCGGCTTTCAGAGCAGGTTCAAGAAAATCTTCTGACGTCATTTCCCACCTCAATGAAAAAAACACGGCGAATCGGGCTGTACCGGACAGGATGTTTAAAAATAACCAAGCAAGCTGGGATCAAATAGTGCCTCAAAGTCGGAAATGTTCGAGGCGTTTTCTAGCGAACCGATTGGCGAGCGTCAGAGACCCTCATTAGCGACAGCGTTTTGAAGGCCGTTCGCGTTAGTTAATTCTGCGTTCATGAATTCCATTCACACGAACGATTCAAAATATGAAAGCGATTTCAGCGATGGAAATTAATTCTGGCACACTGGTGGCTTGAGCGTTGATCAGCGGATTTTTTCGAATTCGCCGTAAATACCGCAAACAGAATTGCTGCGCAAATTGCGCAGGGTTTAAGACAATAAATGAGATGCTTCCGCAGTCCATTGCTGCGAAGAACACGTTTTACACTCGGTCGTATGCAACGGCAAATCACGCGGCATCTATGCGCTCGACAATCAAATTCGGCTGTTCAAGAGTGATTTCTTATTTGTGATTCAACAAACCAAACTATGAAAAAAATCCAAACAATCACAACCACCGGAGCTCTGGTGCTCGCTGCGGCCGGCGCGGTCTATGCTCAGGACAATCCCGCGTCCGCCGTTGATGCAACCGCGGCGCCGGAAACAGCGCAAACGGCCGCCGGCACGGTTAAGTCCTGGCTGGACGCAAAACTCCCTGACGCCATTTCACAAGGCAAGTTTCTCCTTGATGTCCGCGCTCGCTATGAATACGCGGACCAGGAAAACCTCAGGGAATCGCACGCTCCGACCGTGCGCACTCGCTTTGGGTACCAGACAGCTCCGCTCTACGGATTTACCGGCCTTTTGGAATTCGAAAACGTCAGCATTCTCGGGAACGAAAACAATTTTAACCAAGCAGGAATGAGTGGACCCGGCCGAACTGTTGTTGCCGATCCAGAGACCACGGAGGTCAATCAGGCTTGGATCGCGTACGAGAAATTCAACACAGTAGCCAAATACGGCAGGCAAAGGATCCAGTTGGACAACGACCGATTCATCGGGAATGTCGGCTGGCGTCAGAACGAGCAGACATACGACGCAGTCCTTGCGCAAAACAAAAGCCTGCCGGACACAACATTGACGTACGCATACATCTTCAATGTAAACCGAGTGTTCGGCGATGATCATCCGGCTGGCGATTGGAATGCGAGTTCGCACGTGATCCACGGGACGTACAGTGGTTTCTCGCTGGGGACGATCACGCCATACGCTTATCTGCTCGACATCGATGATGCGCCTGCCGTCTCGACCGACTCTTTCGGACTCAACTTCACCGGGGCCTATACGTTCGAGAACGGACCTAAAAGCAAGATTACGTATCACGCCGAATACGCACGGCAGATTGATGCCGGCGCAAATCCGGTCAATTTTGAAACGGACTACTACAACATCGAACTTGGAGGGATTTGCGGGCGTTACAATGCCGGCGCCGGATATGAGGTGCTGGGAAGCGACAATGGCGTCGGCTTCACGACACCGCTGGCAACGCTCCACGCTTTCAATGGGTGGGCGGATGTGTTTCTGGCAACGCCTGGCAACGGGTTGCGAGACGCCTATGGATGGGTCGGCGTAACCCTGCCGTGCAATGTGCCGCTTAAAATCGTGTATCACGATTTCGAGTCGGATTCCGGAAGTGTCGATTACGGGAACGAATGGGATGCGATTGTGTCTCGAAAGTTTGGAAAGCACTGGTCCGCCCTCGCGAAATATGCGCGCTATGATGGCAAACCGCCTTACTACGACGTCGATAAGTTTTGGATGCAGTTGGAATTCAAATACTAGCCAGTCGGTTTAGAAATCTGTTCTTTCGATTCCGGCTTCACAGAGTCGTCGCGACATGGCAGCATTTTTGACATGTCGATACGCCTCTGTTCTTTTCTTGGGATCGTTGCAGTCTTCATTTCTTCAGATTTCGTTCGATTGCCACAAGCGGCCGTGGAGTCGGAGAAACCCAACATCGTCGTCATCCTTGCGGATGACCAGGGTTGGGGTGACTTGAGCGTGCATGGCAACTCGAATCTCGCCACACCCAACATTGATTCGCTGGCAAAGACCGGAACTCTGTTCGATCGATTTTTTGTTTGTCCGGTTTGCTCGCCTACGCGAGCAGAGTTTTTCACTGGACGCTATCATCCGCGCGGCGGTGTCCGGGGTGTTTCAACAGGCTCGGAGCGGCTGAATTTGGACGAAAAGACGATCGCCGATACCTTCAAGGCTGCCGGATACAAGACCGGTGCGTTCGGCAAGTGGCACAACGGCTCGCAGTATCCGTATCATCCCAACGGGCGAGGCTTCGACGAATACTACGGATTCACGTCCGGTCATTGGGGAAACTATTTCGATCCACTGCTCGAGCACAACGGCGAACTGGTTAAAGGCAAGGGATATATCACAGACGATCTGACTGACCACGCGATCGATTTCATCGAAACTAACAAGGACCGGCGCTTCTTCTGTTACATCCCGTTCAACACGCCGCATTCGCCGATGCAGGTGCCCGAGAAATTCCACAAGAAATTCGGAGGGGCGAATCTGAAGCTTCGAAATCGAGATCCCGACAGTGAGGATTTGGAATTCACGCGCGCCGCTTTGGCGATGTGCGAAAACATCGATTGGAATGTGGGCCGTATCTTGAAGCGGATTGAGGAATTGGAACTGGAAGAGAACACGATCGTTGTCTATTTCAGCGACAATGGTCCGAACAGTTGGCGGTGGAACGGAGGCATGAAAGGACGAAAAGGCTCGACCGACGAAGGCGGGGTGCGTTCCCCGCTGTTGGTTCGTTGGCCGGGGCATGTTTCAGCCGGCGCGCGGATTTCACAAATCGCGGGCGCTATCGATCTATTGCCAACGCTTGCCGATCTGGCGGGCGTGCCTGTTGCCGGAACGAAACCATTGGACGGAGTTAGTCTCAAGCCACTTCTGACGGGAACGGCAGCGGAGTGGCAGGATCGAATGATCTTCTCGCACTGGTCAGGACGTGTAAGCGTGCGAACGCAGCGTTATCGCCTCGATAATGCAAACCGGCTCTTCGACTTGGAGGCGGATCCCGGTCAGGACAGCGATATTTCGAAAGCGCATCCAGCAGTTGCCATACGCTTGGCACAGGCGCTTGGCCAATGGAAGGATGATATGCTGCCAAATCTAGGCAGGGACGATCGTCCATTCTCGGTTGGATATCCCGAATTCCCGGTAACCCAGCTTCCGGCTCGCGATGGCGTGCCGCACGGGAACGTAATGCGCAGTGGCAGGGCGCCGAACTGTTCGTTCTTTAGCAACTGGACGAGCACAGAAGATCGCATGACGTGGGACATCAAGGTCGAGACAACCGGCCGATACGAAGCGGCGGTCTATTACGCTTGTCCGGAAGCGGATATCGGTTCCAGAGTTGAGCTCGGTTTCAACGGAGCC
>JAQBVM010000072.1 GCA_027623095.1 Verrucomicrobiota bacterium | reverse complement strand
CCAGCCACGAAGATTCTCCAGCCCGTCGAGCAGAACGGCGCTGTCACGATCGAAGCCTGGATTCGTTCGACCGGAGATCTGTCGGGCCCCGCGAGAGTCGTTACGATATCGGAATTTCGGCAGAACTTTCCCGGCTCTGAAATCGATAACAGCCTGCGCAATCTGACGCTGGGACAGCAAGGGAATGTTTATCAAGCCTATCTGCGAACGACGGAAACGGACCAGGCCGGAAAACCGCCGCTCGATTCGCCCCCGCTGGAGGTATTGTTCCCTGTCCAGGTGGCCTTTACTCGGGATGCGTCCGGCCGGGCGCGGCTTTATGTCGATGGGGTTCAGGTATCGAACCACACCGTGGCTGGAAGCTTGTCCAATTGGTTGGAAGGGTACCGGCTTGGAATCGGCCGCGAGTTGAATGAGGTCACGCAGGCTCCAGCCGACCATCGCTTCCTTTGTTTCCGGGACCACCTACGTGGATCGCGGAGTCAGTCCGTCCACGGTTTACACTTACCGTGTTCGCGCGGTTGATTTCGCGCGCAATTCCTCCGAATCGAGCGAGTCCGTGCAGATCACTACGAGGGCGTTGACTCAAGTCACGGGTGTGGTTCAGGCGCAATTCTACACCAATATCCCCGGGATCCGGTGGATGATCTGGTGCTTGATCCCAAATATCCGGACAAACCGGACTTCACGATGTTCACACCGGTGCTCGAAACACCGTCGGGTTGGGGCAATAACTATGGGGTGCGAGTGACCGGTTGGTTCGTGCCGCCGCAAACCGGCCAATATGTGTTCCTGATGGCGTCCGATGATGAAGGCCAGTTCCACCTCAGCATGGATTCGAATCCGGCCAATCTGCGTTGGATCGCCCATGAGCCCGTGTTCAACAATTCCCGGTTTTGGGCTGGCACAACCCGGCGCGACCCGGCTGGACCAGAGAACCGGTCGGACACTTATCAGTTTACGGACTGGATGGTGTTTGATCCGGTTACATTCGGGGCATCGATCACTCTCAACGCCGGCCAGAGCTATTTTTTCGAGGCCCTGATGAAGGAAGGCGGCGGCGGGGACCATCTCGCGGTGACCTACAAGCTCAAGGGAGAACCCGACCCAGCGAACGGCAGTCCCAGTCGAATGACTGGGGCGGTCATCCGGTCCATTGCCGATCCGGACTTCATCCCGCCCGCCATCCAGACACAACCGCAAAGCCAGGCTGTAGCCACGGGAGCAACGGTCACCTTGAGCGTCGAGAGGGCCGCGTTCAGCAGTCCCCCGTTTACTTATCAATGGCACCTGAACGGTGCCGATATTCCCGGGGCGACGGAGGCTCAGTTCACGATTCCGTCCTTTCAATTGGACCGTGTCGGAGATTATTCGGTCGCCGTCAACAACATCGTCGGCACGACGACGAGTGCCGCGGCGGCCTTGGGGCCTTACGGGAACAGTTTGCTCGCGCTCTACACGTTCCAGGAAGGCGGCGGCACAACGGTGCGCGACCTTTCCCAAGTCGGACCGCCCTTGGATTTGCAAATCTCCAACGCGGGAGCCGTTCGTTGGCTGGCGAATGGAGGGCTCGCGATTGACTCGAGCGTGGTGATTGCGTCGCCCGGGCCGGCCTCGAAAATCATCGACGCTTGCCGCGCGTCGGGCGCGCTGACCGTGGAAGTTTGGGCCAAACCGGCCAACATCACCCAGAGCGGACCGGCTCGTCTTTTGACGGTTTCGGCTGACACTCTCAGCCGAAACTTCACCCTCGGCCAGGACACATCCGTTTATCAATTTCGCTACCGGACGACGGAAACGGGTCCGAACGGTGACAGCCCGGCTGGATACCTGACAACGTCTGCCGGCGCGGATTCGACCCGAGTGAGCCACATCGTCTATTCCCGGAGTCTGGACGGGCAAACAAAGATCTACGTCGATGGGGTGCTCAACGGGGAGGTGCTCATTAGCACGCGCCGCGTTGAGAGCGAGGCAATTTGCCGGAATGAGCGATTCTGTTACGCACTCGGTCATTCTCGAATCCGGCGGCGATCGGAGTGATTTCTAATCCAATCCACCGGATCGAACCCGAAACACGGATCGATAATAGGTGCCAAATGCTCCGGCGCTGGCAAAGTCACAGAGTCGAATCGTGTGCTGTTTGGTGGTCTGGAATTCGACCAGAATCCACGGATCCAAAATGCCAGCGTTTGGCTTTGATGATTCCTAAGAGGGGTCATAAGAGGGGTCAGACCACATGGTTCCGTTCCGTTCTGTCTCCGCGTTGGATGGCCTTTCTTTCCGTCGGATTTTCGCCGTTTTGGACCGTCGCAATCGTGCTCGCGCACTCATCGCGCTGCCCAAGTGCAATCGCTCGGCGATGGCCTTGACCGAGAGGATCGTTTCTCTCCTGAGGCGATTGGCGAGCGCCAATTTCGCCCGCTTCACGCTTCCTCGGTTTCCGCGGCCAGCTCCGCGATTTTCGATGCATAGCGACGACGAGATTCCCGCAGGGCCTGAATGCCATCCCGCGCCATGTCAAACGCCTCCTCGATCGTTGCCGCCTCCGTTACGAGTTGCGGCTCCATGGGCGAGGTGACGCCATAACCGCCGCCGTCATCGGAGGACAGCGGAGCCATTGTCAACACGAGTTCGCCATCGCTGACGGTATAAATCCTGTCGGTCATGGAACCAGATTATCATCTCAGCCCCGAATTGAAAACAGGCAATGCCGAGCCTTGGAAAAGTGGAGAAGAAAGTAAAGTGACAGGTGCAGTATCAGAGTATCTGGAAACGACAATTCGATGACTCTTCAACTTAAGGTTGGGTAAACTCGTTGATCGAAGTCTTTCAGTCTAATTGCCTGGGGCGAGCTCACTCCGCTTTCAAAGGCACCCCATGCCCGGATCGCCGTAGATGGACGCGAAACGCTTGCACCCTCTGGAAACGGCGCTGTCGATCAAAAGGATTGTGACTCGCTCGCATCCGGTGCATCTCCGAGTTGTTGGAAGAGGCATCGGATCGCGGGCTGTCCCAGCCCGCAGCAAGTGCGGTTCTATCCCGCCGTCGCGACGAGTGAATGCAAGTTGCCATTTGAGTGTTGAGGGTTAACTCAGGGCTATCCTGAAGCTCCCGGTTTGCGCCGGTGAAAGGCTGTTGCATAAATGGCGGAGGAGACCCCTTGACCATCAACCTGAGCAGGTTCAGGGTCAGGTATGACGTCGATCGAAATTCAGGAAGCCAAGACTCACTTTTCTCGGTACGCGAAGCGTGTGAAAGCCGGGGAGACCATCGTTTTGTGCGAACGGAACAAACCCTTTGCGGAGATTCGCCCTCTTGGGGCCGCAAAGAAAAAGGTTCGATTGGGAGTGTTCAAAGGCGCATTCACAGTTCCTGACGATTTCAATGATGCACTTCATGAGTTTGAACGGGATTTCTACCCGGATTCCGCTGGTGCATGAAACTTTAGTCGGATTCAACAACGTTCGCATCCAAGATGCCGCCATCTTTTTTATCAGCCGCCTTCCGCACTTCCATCGAGATCCTTTTGATCGGCTCCCGATTGCGCATTCCATCACGGGACACTATCATCTGGCGACGGTGGATCAGCAAATCCTGCAATATCCTGTGCTGACCATCGCCTAGACAGAGAAAAAAGCGTTCCATATCGAAATTCAATTTTTCACCCAAGACATTGCTGATGCTCAGTACTTTTAGAAGCCTGGCTGTTGCCGGCGCGACACTCTTCGCCGAGCACCTCATCGGGGCTGCTCCAGCCGACACATTGGTCGCTTACTGGCCCTTCGAGAGGAACACCGCTGACGCGGCGCAGAGTGGAAGCGTTTCCGATAACGGGACATGGGTCGGGGCGACGACCTACGGCTCGGGGCGGTTTGGTGAGGGAATCAAACTGGATGGTTCGAATTATATCTCGGTACTCTCCAGCCCGGACGTCGATCGCGCGGGCGGGGATATTTCGATCTCAGGGTGGTTCACGGTTGACCGCTGGGACAAGAGCTGGCAGTGCCTTGTTGCAAAAGGCGAGGGCGATCGCTGGCGTGTTCATCGCAGCAGCGCCAGCGGAACGCAACTGGCCTACGCGGGCGGGGTCGCGGACATTTCCGGTGGTTCCGTGAATGACAAGAATTGGCACCATGTGGTGGCGGTTTCGGAGGCCGGAGTTGCGACGCATCTCTACATTGATGGCGTCCAGGTGGCTTCTGGAGGAGGACCAGGAATCGGTGCATCAGCGGGCCCGGTGCTCATCGGCGAGAACCCGGACGCGAAGGGCCGGCAATGGGTTGGGTCGATTGATGACCTTGGCATTTTTTCGTCTCCGCTCAATGAGCACCAGGCAAAGGCCATCCACGATTTGGGAGTGAATCCGCGGTACCAATACACGCTCGCGCAAGTCAACGGGTTGATCATTACGCATGCACGCGGACTTGGGAGCGTTGTCAATGTGCGGGACTCGAATTGGCAATACGTGGACGCCAATCCCGCGGATGGGAGTTTCTTCGTGCGGTTGGGGGTGGACGGAAGCGGGATGGCGGGCAGCACCGGGCCTCCGATTCGTTCGTTTGCGGCTAGCGAGACTGTGTTGTCCTTGGGAGAGTCCCTCACCTTGAACTGGGAGGTCGGGACGGACGCCGCGACACTCACGATCACCCCCGAAGTGGGCAGCGTTCTGCCGTTGACCACCGGCGGGGTGGGGAGGATCGCGCTCAATCCCGGTCCGTCGGTGGACACGATCTACACGATCACCGCCGCGAACGGGAATGGCGCCAACACTCGGGATTTGAGAGTGGAGGTCACGGACCAGCCAATCATCGATTTCTTCACCGCGAGCCAGACGGTGGTCGAGCCGAATGCGGTGGTGACCTTGACGTGGAAGGCGCGGAACACGGTCAGCCTTGACCTGAACGGCCGTGATGTGATTGGCACGACGCGATTTGTTGTCACCGCCGCCGACACGATTACTTACAGGTTGACCGCGAGGAACGCCAACGGAATGACGATTGAGGAGATTCCAATCACGGTGGTCATCCCGGGGGAACCGATCATCAGCGAGTTCATGGCGGAGAATACCGGGACCTTGCTGGATGAGGATGGCGAGAGCGCCGACTGGATCGAACTCCGGAATCCGACTGCGACGGCTTCGATTCTGAATGACTACTACCTCACTGACGATCCTGACGGTCTGATGAAATGGAAGATTCCGTTTGCGGTGATTAACCCGGGCCAGACCCTGCTGGTGTTCGCCTCGGGCAAAGACCGCTCGCTGCTGGGAAGGGAAATGCACACCAACTTCAGCTTGCGCGCCAGCGGAGAGTATTTGGCGTTGGTCAAGATCGCGAGCGGGCGTCCTCTTATCCTATCTGAGTTCAGCGATTACCCGCGGCAGTTCGAGGACATCTCTTTCGGAGTAGCGCCGGACGGCGTTACATTAGGCTACCTCGAAAGGCCGACTCCAAACGCCGCGAACGGAATCGGATTGGTGGATTTTGTCCGTGACACGACTTTTTTCCCCGACCGAGGATTCTACGAGACGCCGATCTTGGTGGAGATTTCGAGCAGCACGCCCGGTGCTTCCTTCCGCTATACGCTCAACGGCACGATACCGAGCCCAACGAGCGGAATTCTCTACACGGGGCCGATTTTCGTTTCAACAACTACCACGCTTCGGGCAGTCGGCTACAAAGCGAACTACCTTCCGACCAGCGTGGATTCGCAGACTTACATCTTCCTCAATGACGTGATCCGGCAGCCAAGCAATCCGCCCGGGTTCCCGTCGTCCTGGGCCGGGCAGCGCGCGGACTACCAGATGGATCCAGACGTGGTGGACAATCCAGCATATCGAGACACCATCAAGGACGACCTGAAGGCGATTCCGACGATTTCGATTGCGATGCGCGCGGATGACCTCTTCGGCAGCGGCGGAATTTATTCCAACCCCAATGGGGAGGGAATCAATTGGGAGCGCGCGGGATCGATGGAGCTGATCTATCCGGACGGCTCGAAGGGGCATCAGGCGAACTGCGGAGTGCGGATGCAGGGCGGGGTGGGGCGGAATCCGGGTTTCCTGAAGCACAGCTTCCGATTGTTGTTCAAACGGGATTACGGCTCGACCAAGCTGGATTACCCGCTCTTCAATCTTGCCAGTGAGGACGCGAAAGGCGCCACTGATCGCTTCGATACCATCACCCTGCGGGCCGGTTTCAACAACGCCTGGCACCGCGCCAACGCCAGCGAGGAGAGGCGGGCGCAGTTTTTGAGAGACCAGTTTATGCACGACTCGCAGCTCGCGATGGGGCACGCCTCGCCGCACGGAATATTCGTGCACCTCTACCTGAACGGCCTCTACTGGGGAGTTTATAACGTGGTCGAGCGTCCCAACGCTGATTTCGCCTCCAGCTACTACGGAGGCAGGAAAGAGGAGTGGGATGCGCTCAATTCGTATCCGCGCAATGTCGTGGATGGGACGGCCACGGCATGGCAAACCGCTCAACGCGTCGCCCTGGGTGGGGTGTCAAATCAGGCCGGCTACGACAACCTCACGCAGTATGTGGACATGGACAATCTGATCGATTACATGCTCCTGAATTTCTACGGCGGCAACCTGGACTGGGACGATCATAACTGGTATGCGGCGCGCCATCGCGTTCCAGGCGCGGGTTACAAATTCTTCTCGTGGGATGCGGAACGGGTCCTCGAGAATATCACAGGAGACAACCGCACCGGGATTGGCCAAAACGACAAGCCGTCGCGATTCTTTGAGCGCCTGAAACAGAATGCGGAGTTCCGCATGCGGTTCGCGGATCATGCCCACAAGCATCTCTTCAACGGGGGAGCTCTTTCACCTTTGCAGTCGGCAGCGAGGTACCGAAAGCTGGCAAACGTGATCGATCGCGCTATCGTGGGCGAGTCGGCGCGTTGGGGGGATTCGCAGCGGTCGGTTCCTTATACGCGAAACACGGAATGGGTGACGGAACGCGATCGCTTGCTGAACCAGTATTTTCCAGCCCGCACCGACGCGGTTCTCGGGCATTTGCGCGGGCACAATCCCCGATTGTATCCGAGCGTCGATGCGCCGGTCTTCAGCCAGCATGGCGGGCATGTCTCGAGCCGCGGCGAACTGACTCTCACCGCGTCCAGAGGCTTGATTTATTATACGAAGGACGGAAGCGATCCGCGCCTGCCAGGCGGAGCAGTGAACCCGGGTGCCATCCCGTACGATGGCGCGGTTTCGAGCGCGACTCTAGTGGCGGCGGGGTCGAATTGGAGGTTCCTCGATGATGGCAGCGACCAAGGTGCAGCCTGGCGCAATCCGGGATTCAACGACGCGAATTGGCGCTCTGGTCCTGCGGAGTTGGGCTATGGAGATGGCGGGGAAGCCACGGTTGTGAGCTTCGGTCCAGATTCCGGAAACAAGCGGATCACGACCTACTTCCGGCACTATTTCAACACCACGAATCCTTCGGAGTTCACCGCCCTGACCTTGGAGATTCTGCGGGATGATGGTTTTGTGGCCTATCTCAACGGCAATCTCCTGAAGGCCGACAACATGCCCGGTGGGACCATCACTTACCAGACTCCGTCCGCGGGAACGGTCGGGGGCGCCGACGAAAGCGCCTTCTTCAGCTTTGCGGTGCCGGTCACCGGCTTGCGAGAGGGAGCGAACGTCGTGGCGGTCGAGATTCACCAGATCAGCGGTTCGAGTTCGGATATCAGTTTCGATCTGCGCTTGACGGCGGCGAGGCCGAATGCGGTGAACCCGCTATTCATGACCAACACGGGCTTGCTCAAGGCGCGCGCCTTCGATGGTGGAGAATGGTCGGCCTTGAACGAGGCATTGTTCATTGTCGATGCCGTGGCCGCTGGGAAAGCGAACCTTGCCATTACCGAGATCAACTACCGCCCGCTTCCGCCAACGCCACAGGAGGAAGAAGCGGGGCTCAACGCGCGGAGCGATTTCGAGTTCATCGAGTTGGCGAACATTGGATCCGCCGATGTTGATGTGACGAACGTGCGCTTCATAAAGGGAATCGAGTTTAACTTCAACGACTCGCCGCTGGGCTTCATACTGCCCGCTGGGAAAAGAGTTCTAATCGTCAATAATAGGACGGGATTCACGACTCGCTATCCGTTGGTTCCAACCTCGATGATCGCTGGGGAATTCTCGGGGAACCTCAGTGACGACGGCGAGCGCATCCTGCTTTTGGCCAGCGACGATTCCATCCTCATTGACTTCACATACAACGACAAAGCGCCATGGCCGGAAGCTGCGGATGGCGACGGAATGACGCTAAATTTGATTGATCCGGCGAACCGCCCGGACCTTACCCGTCCCCTGAACTGGCGCGCGAGTGTGGTGGTTGGAGGAACGCCAGGCGGAACAGATGCGACGCGTTTTTCGGGCGTTCCGAACGAAGACCGGGATCTCGATACTCTGAGCGCTCTGGCAGAGTATGGATTCGGATCATCGGACACGGATTCCGGCGATGCGCCGTTTCCGATCGGCGTAATTGGGATGTTCGATACGGGATCGGGGCCGGAGGAATACTTGACCTTCAGCTACGTTCGCAATCTCGCTGCGGATGATGTGTCCTACACAGTGCAAATCAGCGAAGATCTCGCAAACTGGCGGAGCGGAGCAGGGCAAGTGGTTTACGTGCGGTCGATCCACAATGGCGACGGCACCGAGATCGTTACCTATCGTTCGGAGTTTCCCTTAGGCAGAGTGCCAGAGGAGTACATGCGAGTGGCGATGGCTTTGAAATAGGGAAGAATAAGATGATCGCCTTCAATGAACTGTCTTGGATTGGAAAGCGTTCCTCGCTAAGGATTCAGGAATCCGAACGAACGATCAGAATTGAATGGCGGTTTGCTCGGAACTTGATTACAACTCGAAAGCTGAACGGCGACGGCGTTGAGGTTATTGAACAATTGCTTAGAAGATAGGAACTGAATATGGCAGGCTGGCAGAATCATCCTTTCGGAATTGAGGTCAAGGCGGGCGACGTCAAAGCGTTTTGCATGTGTGGAAAATCGCAAAACGGTCCGTTCTGCGATGGATCGCACGCCGGGAGTGGAATTACTCCGCAGGTCGTGAAGTTCGATACGGCAAAAACAGTTCGCGCTTGCGGTTGCCAGCAATCAAAGGCTCGGCCTTATTGCGACGGCACTCATTCGACGTTGGGTTGAGCTTGTGGTTCGGATTTGTAAGCGGCGCCGGGGCGTGAGGCGTCGCGCGATTAATTTATGCCAATGAAAGATTGGATTTCTCAATACGTAAACTCTCAGAAGGCGGCTTTGGATTCGATCCCGGTTGATGCCGTTGAAAACCTGGTGGAACTTCTCAAAAAGGCGCTTCTCGAGGACCGTCAACTCTTCGTGTTCGGCAACGGAGGAAGCGCCGCCAACGCATCGCATTTTGCCACGGACTTGGGAAAAGGATCGTCAGATATCATCGGGAGACGCTTCCGAATACTTTCACTGAATGACAACGTGAGCTGGTTGACGGCGCTTGGAAACGATTACGCCTACGAAGACGTGTTTGTTCGGCAACTCCAGAACTATGCGCGCCCAGGTGATTTGGCGATGACTCTGAGCGTAAGCGGAAATTCCCCAAACGCCGTGAAAGCGATCGAATGGGCCGGGGCCAATGGCCTGACCACCATTGCGCTTGTCGGAAAGAAGCGGGGCCGCCTCGCGGAGGTGGCGCAGAATGTGATCGTGGTGGATTCCGATCATTTTGGGCGGGCGGAAGACTGCCACATGGGGATTTGCCACATGCTTTGCTATGCGTTTATGGAAATTCCGAGGATTGCCGAAGAATAGTTGCAACCCATCCGATCGATTGAAGGATGCGGGCGCCGGTCAGTTGGGGTTTTCGTTTTCGGCCGGAATCCTAAAGAGTTTCGAGCTTAAACGCTTTCGGCGACGCTTCGCAGTGGTAGGCGCACAAACCGCATCCAACACACGCGGCGGCGTCCAGTATCGGACGGCGATTCTTCATCGTGATCGCCTTAATCCCGGGCGGACACTGCATTGCGCAAGTGTCGCAGAGAATTCCTTGTTCGTTCAGGCAAAGTTCGAGTTGGATTGACGCTTTGCCGATCGGGGGAACGAGGTCATCAGGAGCAAAAGAAAGGGCTCCGGAAGGACACGCTCGGATACAATCCATGCTCGCGCACCAATGGCACGGATTCAATTCGGGATTCAGAACCGGAGTTCCCTCAGCCGGACCCGCTATGGGACCCAAGTGCTCGATGACTTGATAGGGGCAAGCAATAGAGCATTCGGCGCAGCGGTCGCAAACGGACAAAAACTCGTCCTCGTTTGACAATGCACCGGGAGGCCGAAATTGCCGCGGCGCTTCTTTCGGCGCGTTGGGTGATGTGACTTCCCTGAATAGTGTAAGGTAGTCGCCTGGACGCAAGCGGAAGAGATTTCTTCGAGAGATTCCGGTGGGCATAATCACATTCCTGATCGCATTTCCATCGGTTGCGCGATTAGCCAGATGCTGTAGGCGGAAAAGAGAACCATCGTGAGCAGCAGCGGCACGAGGCTTCGGAGAATTCTCCTGGGATCCCGAAACAAAGTTCTGGCGACGCGGTCGGCGATCAAGACGCCATAGAGATGGCCGATCACAATCAGCACGACCTGAATACCCCACAGTGTCTCGAGTGTCAGCAGAGGGCCGTAATGGGCGCCAGCAGTCCCGAACAGATTCCAACCGAATCCGAAAGGATCGCTAAGCAGCGGAATGATGCTCGGAGCTTCCAGGAAAAAATGCATGCTGTTGTGAGCGAGATGATAGAAAAGCGCCACAGGGATGACAGAATACGCGAACGCTTTGAAGATTTTCCCCGCGCCGACGGAAGCATCCTGTGTCAGCGCTTTCGCGAAGCTGGCTCCGGCCCAGAATAGAAGAATAGGCGCCATCAACATGAGCAACATGAGAATCGTGAAGCTGAAGACAGGTCCGAGTCCGGTGGCCAGGCGAAGTTGATCGTTTAAGGTTCCCCAAAGCGGCGTCATCGTGAGGCCATGAAAACTTGTCAGCGCGAGAAGCACGATCGCCAGGGTGGCTTCATCCCATTGGAATCGGATCTTGTTGAATAGATCCGAAGCCGGTGGGCGAAGGTTGATTCCGATATTGTCGTGGGGGCACGCGCGAATGCATTCGGTGCAAAGCGTGCAATAAGTGTTCTCCTTGAGGTTGCCTGGAAACAGCAGGGTGGGGCATCCGGTTTGTTCATTGGTTCCGCGAAAACAGGCTTTGCTCGTGCAAGTTGTGCAAACCTCCTTCGATTCCGGCCGCAGTTCCACGGGGCTGAACAGTGCGTAGAGACCGGTTACGCGCCCGACGAGGCAAGCATACCGGCAAAACGCGCGCCTCTCGAAGATGATAGCTGAGAGAATTGCCGTGCCAGCCATCACGAGTCCCAGCGTCGCGGTCATGGATGGAGAATGTGTGACGTTGTTCCCCAGCTCAAACCAAGTCAGCAGAATAAAAAAGAGAATCGCAGGAAAAATGTTCTTTGCCCATTTCGGCCAGGGTTGTTCATAGCCCAGTTTCTTCATGCGAGACTTTAGCGACAGCGAAGTTACAAGAGACGAAAGGGCTTCCCAAGGGCAGATGGCGCAGAACGCTTTTCCGAAACCGAGCACCAGGAAAATCAACAATGCCCACCACCACGTCCAGGTTAACACGGGCCCAATGTTGTGCTTGGGGCTCCCGAAAAGGCCTGCGGAAAGAATGAGGATGAAAATCATCACGGAGAATGATTGCAGGAACAACGGAAACCATTGTTTCTTCACGAGCCGATTGAGAAAACCGAACTTGAGAAGATTGAAACGCCACGATCGCCGCAGTGTATCAGTCGAATTCCGGGCGGAGACATAATAGTGCGACGTAAAGATGATTAGGATGACACCGCACATCGCCAGCCACGAGGGAACTCCCTGCATGACGTGCGGGATGTCTGGGTGGAGTCCGTCCGCAATGAATTGACTTCCGGGACTTGGAACTAAGCCCGTAGTGTAGCAGACTGGGTCGTTTGTGGAAGTCAGCTCAAGCATGAACGCTCGATCCCTTGGTTTTGGCGCGTTGATGCGCCTCTTTTCGATCCAATGCGATTCTCGCCTTTCGTCCGCCTATTGCGGTGACCGTGATCAGCGTGAATAGTGCGAGGCCGATCCATTTTCCCCAGTGGATCGTCTGGGACGACAAGCGAAACGGGATTTCGCATGTAATGTCCTGTTCGTCGTGAAGAGTGACTCTCAACGCATACCTCCCGGTGCCGGGAAGATCTTGATGCAACGAGTAAATGTTTTCCAGGTCCGCGGATGCATGGCGCGCCGAGTGCATTACTTTGCCGCGATCGAGTATCTCGAGGGTGAGGGGACCTTGGTAAACTTTGCTGCTGTCGAGGCTGAAAATCAGAAGGAAGAGGCGGACTTTGTCAGGATCTTGAACGTCTTTGCGGTTAATTCCCTGAAAATCGTACACCACCAATGAGAGTTCATACTCTCCTGTCCGTCCTAGGAATTCCTCCTCCGGCACTTGAGGGTAATTCTCGAAATAGTTGTAGTGGGGCAGACCCTTGAAATGATGCGCTCCAGCAGGCAAGGGGCTGATGCAGAGAAATAGAAAAAGAGCCATCGCTGAAAGCCCAGGAATCTGAAGTTTGAAGGAACAAATCATAGTGATTGCGGCGGTGAACCGTGGATTCTCTCCGGGATCGGTGACGCGACATGGGATGGGATTGACACCACCTTTCGGATTCCGATAGACAGGCATTGAGTGGGACAAATGACCAAACACTCGCCGCACACGGAACAATCCACCGATTGGTCGAGCTTCGGGCTGACTTTCATCGGGCAGACTTCAGCGCAGCTATTGCACGAAGTCAGGCACTCTTGTGCGTTGCGACGAATTGAAAACAGCGACTTTTGTCCCACGAATCCGAGCAGACGTCCTGTCGGGCAAACATAGCGGCACGTAAACTGTCGCCCGAAGAAAAAATCCAGACACGCAAAGAGAAGTATGCTGCCCAGGGCGATCGAAAGTGTGCCCATTGCAATACCATGAAAGACAGTCTGACCCACTGCGAAGTAGGGCAGAATCAGCGTCCATATTCCGTGCCCGGTCCAGACCGCAACACCGATTCCTCCGGCCAGCACGCCCCACGAGAAACCGCGGTGAATCGATAGTTCCGGAAAATAGAACCAACGGCTCAGCCAGCGGCGAATCCGCGAAATGAAATAGAATAACAGCGATGCGGGGCAAATGTAGGCGCAAAACGCTCGTCCGAAAAGAAGCGCCAGTGCCAGGGGCGCTGTGAGACCGAGCGCGAAGCCGAGTTTCATGCGATGATCTTTCGCTAGTACAGATAGGGCCGCGATTGGATCTGTGAAGGGCACTCCCATCAATCGGATTGACCACGTCATTCCTCCGTTTGTTTGAGCCAATTGCATTGGATCTCCGAACTTGGAGAATACGGTGTCCGCTGCCTCGTAAAACATGCGCATGGCTTTTCCTGAGCTGAGTTCGACCAAGCGCGGGTGATTGTAAGCAATTTTCAGGTTCAGGTACTCGGTTAACAGCGCAAGCGCGCAGAGGAGAACAACGACCGTGAGCCTGGAAAGGATCGAGAGAAACACCAGTAACCGTCCGGATCGAATTTGAAGCGCGGCGTTCACGAGATGCTCCTGTTTGAGAATACCCGGATCGCTTGAGGCATATGGATGCACGCTTGTTCACACAAGCCGCAGCCAACGCAGTATTCCTCGTGGACATGCGGTTGTTCGAATATGCCGAGCGTCATCGCTTTCCCCGGCAAGGGGCAGGCGCGATAACAGACCCCGCAGGTCCGTCCAGCAAATGAATAGCAAACGTCCTCGGAAACCATTGCGGTTCCCATTTTGACAGCCGCAATTCCTTCCGGTGTCGGTTCCAATTTCTGCAACGCGCCGGTCGGACATACCTGAGTGCAGGCCATGCAAAGGATGCAGCCCTTGGCGCGGGCGCTGATTTTTGGAGTCGCAAGATTCTCGATGCCCCCTTCGAGTCCGCATAATGAGATGCATTTGTTGGGACAGACATTAGCGCATTGGCCGCAACCAATGCAGGCATCCACGAATTTCTTTTCGGCTAGTGCGCCGGGCGGACGGAGAAATCTTCGAAGCCGGGCACCTTGGGGAAGCCGTTCCAGGAGCGGAAGAAAACAGGGAAGCACAGCGCCGATCAGAAACGTTCGAAGGAACGCAGAGCGGTTAATCAATGTGCTTCGCAGTTTTTCTAAGAACTCAGCGAAGATCGACATTCGAAGTTTTCCGAATTTCTTGGCGGGAATCCATTGTTTGCCAAGTCGTTCCTTCGTCTAGAGCAGTTCCACGCGAGCGGCGCATTTCTTAAAATCGGCTTGTCCGGAAACGGGATCAAACGCCCTGTGCGTGGTTCCGTTTGCCAGCCATTTGTTCTTCTTCGGATCCGCGGAATCCGCTACCGAGAGATTCCAGGGACTGAAAAGGAAGCCTTTGGGTACGGTGTTTCGAGCCGGTTTGACAACGGAATCCAATCCAATTGAAACGCGGGCTTCAATCTCTCCCCGGCGGCTGACGATGCGTACCCATTGACCGTCCTTGACGCCCAATTCCTTCGCATCATCGGGGTGCATCTCGACGTACATTTCTGGAACCAGTTTTTTGGTTGTGCCGGCGCGAATAGTTTTGGCGGTGTGGAAATGTTCGTACACAACTCCCGTTGCCCACCAGAATGGATATTTGTCTTTTGGGCAGCTCCCGATCTTGCGTCCTAGGAAATCGCCATGCGGCAGTTCCGGCGTCAACCCAGCGTCGCGGGCTTTGACAAGTGTATCCATATGATCCATGACAAAATAAGTCGGGTCGGTGCCTGCTTTGGCTAGCTCGTCGGTGATTGCCCTGTAGTTGGTATAGTCTTGATGGCACATGTGAATGTGCAGCTTTCCGTCGGGATGACGGAACTCTCCGTAGGGTTTGCCAGGCCAGTATTCCTCTTGAGCCATGTAACGGCGTTTGGTGCCTCCCGCTTTTGCGATGGCGGCCGTCGGCGCTGGCCATTGAATGCCGCGGAGATCACGAATTTGTTGATACGGTGATTTCCCCGTTTCTTTCTCAACGTCAAGAATCCCGGTCAAATCCGCATCGGTGCCTTTCGAAGCTTTGATGAATTCACGAAACACTTCTTCTGGATCATAGAAGCCGTTCGCTTTCCGCTCATAGGGAAAGATCTTATCGCCATTGAGCCCAAGGCGGTGGGCGAGGAGCTTTCCTTTGTCGATCACCATGTCCATATCCGGGCGGCAACCCTTTACCGGATTGGCCGTTCCATCCACGACGTAAAGCCGTCTTTCGGACTGGACATAAAGGCCGCCAACCCATTCACCCCAGGTCGCTGCGGGCAGTATGACGTCCGCATACAAATTATTTGGCGCGTCCTTGTAGATCTCTTGGACGACTGTGAACATTTTCGTGAGAGCGGGCCGGCTAAGGTGATAGGAATCCGGCAAGTCGATGTGTGTGGCGTAGATGAGAAACATCGCTTTGACTTCGCCCTTCAGTGCTCGTTCCATCATGCCAATCGCCATCCCGGTGTTCGACATAGTTGCTGTCTTTTCCAGCCGTTCCAGGGGAATGCCCCATTGTTCAGCGCAAAAAGCCCTGTGTTGCGGATTATCAAGGCCGATATTGAATGGGAGTCTGCCTGTGAGACCACCGGTTAAGCGCTCGCCCATTGCGTTTGGCTGACCTGTCTGGGAATGGGGGCCACACCCGGGTCTTCCAATGTTTCCGGTGAGCGCCAGGAGATTGATGAGGCTCATCGTGTTGTGCTGGCCGTGGAGATGCTGGTTGTAGCCGATGCCCCAAATACTCAAAACCCCGCCGGTTCCGCGTTGTTTTCCTTTCACACTCGCTTCTGCCCAGACTTTGGCAACCGTGTAGATTTGCTCCGCAGGGATTTTGGTCCGGTCTTCAACGTCTTTCGGATTGTAGCCTTTCTTTACCGCTTCGACGTATTCTTCCCATCCGGTTGTGTGTTCCTTGAGAAAATCCCAAGCAACGGCCTCGGGATGTTTTTCCATAATTGCGTACGCGAGCGCGTTTTGAATGGAAATGTCGCCGTTGATTGTCGGAAAGTGGTAACTCTTGGCCGAGTTGATTTCTTCAAGTCCTTGAACGGTTCCGGTTCGCCTCGGATCGACAACCAGCGTAGGAATGTCTGTTTTTGATTTGTAGTCGGCAACGCGCCAATAAAGGATGGGGTGCGCCCCTCGAGCGTTATGCCCCCAAAAGCAAATCATGTCCGAAAGCTCAATGTCCTCATAGCAAGTTGGCGGCGTGTCCGACCCGAGAGATTTGAAATATCCGGTTACCGCCGACGTCATGCACATGCGAGCATTGGCCTCGATGGTGTTCGAACCAATGACGCCCTTCATGAAAATGTTTTCCAGGTACTGTCCCTCCAGCGACAGTTGGCCCGATCCGTATAAGCCCACGGAGTTTCCGCCTTCGGCCAATACGATTTCCGCAATTTTGTCGGCAACAAGTTCCTCCGCTTCCTCCCAGGTCGCTTCGCGAAACAAGCTTGGATCATAGGAACCTTTGGTTTTGGAGACCTTTCCCCGCAACGGATCGGACATGTCCTTTCGAATGAGCGGTTTATTTAGACGATTGACGTAAATTGCCTCCGCCGAGGTCAATCCTTTGATGCATTGCAGACCTTTGTTTGTCGGGTGGTCCTTGTCCGGGACCACATTTACAATGCGCCCGTTCTGAGTCTTGAGGATTGTGCCACAGCCCACACCACAGTACGGACACGCGGCTAGAATATCGGTGGGCGCCTCATTCTTCTCCAGCTCGATTCCGTCCGGATCAGGCACGGCCCAGCCTGTTTTCGTGACTGTTGTGCTGACGGCTGCGGTTGCGGCGACGCATTGCAAGAAAGTTCTTCGTTTCATAGGATTTATTTCGAGATAGATTGAAGGTTCGAGTTATTCAAAGTCGGAGGTTGCGGGCTTCGCGCTGGCCTGCTTGGACGGCAATGTTCGTAAGAAGGCGATGATGTCGTGGGTGTCGGCAACTTGGAGATTGGCAAGTCCTTTCGAACCAAGAAATGATTTCATCGGAGTGCCGACCCGTCCTTGTTTTAGTGTTTGAAAGATGTAATCGTCGGATGCCACATCCAAGAAACCGGCCATTCCAATCGAGGTTCCGGGAAGTCCGATCGTGTAGCCTTCGCCGTTGGCGCCGTGGCAAGAGGCGCAGTAGGTTTGGTACTTGGTTTCTCCTTCCGCTTTGTCTCCTGAGAACGTGATCTGGCGATCAATCTGAATATCGATCGGCACGACGATCGGCACGGCTCGGAGGTAGCTGATGATATCTGCAACCGCCTGTTCGGAAAGATCCGGTCGAGGCAACATGCCAGTGCCTTGCCTGCCTTCGTGAACTGTTTTCGTAATGAAATCGTCCGAAGCGATCGCAAGAAAATCCCGGTTCCGAATGCTGGGCGCGAATCCTATTTTTCCTTCACCGCCAGCTTGGTGGCACGGAGCGCAATTGATGGTGAACAGAGTCGTTCCCAACGCGGGATTCGCCTCGCGATAAATGCCGGCTGGCTCGGGGACGTAGTTCTCACCGAGGTGGCGGAGATGGGCGATGATGTCGAATACGTCCTGTTCTGCAAGGTTCGCAAGTCCTTTGGCCCCGAGGAATGGCTGCATTGGGGTCCCAATGCGCCCGTGTTTCAGCGTCTGCAAAATATAATCATCCGATGCGACACTGAGGAAACCCGGAAGCCCGATGCCAGTGCCAACGACGCGCGCGGCGTATCCCTCTCCTTTGGGTCCGTGGCAGGGCGCGCAATAGATCTGGAACTTCACCGATCCGGCGCCCTGATCTCCTGTGTATTTCTTGGACCAATCCACGTGCACGGTTACTGGGTTCTCGACATGCAAGGATCTGAGATAAGCGATGATTGCGGTGACCTGGTTCTCCACAAGGTCCGGGCGCGCCATCATTGATGTCCCCACTCGACCCGTGGCGATCGTGTTTCGAATGAAATCGTCAGACGCGAGCGCCAGGAAATCGCGGTTTCGAATACTGGGCGCCAGGCCGACTTGTCCCTTGGCGCCGGATTGATGGCAGACAACACAGTGAAGATTGAACAGCGCTTCTCCGACCTTTTCTGGAGGGCCTGTTATGTCCGCCGCCCCGGACAATGTGGGAAGCGCGGACGCGGCAGCCGATTGAGCGGAGGAATCACTCGGTGTTATCATTCCCACCACCCACGCGAGGAGCCACAGACGATGAAGAATGGATGTCAGTCTCCAGCCTTTTTTCTCCCGGGGAGTTAGTCGCGGTATTGCTGTGTCACCCATCTTCGTGCCTTTCGTAATTCATTCAGATCGACTTCGCTGTAGCCATGCAGTTTTGTGCCAATCTAAGACCGAGTCTGATTAGCGTGCGCAAGTTAGGCATGCAGCCTTGATTTCGTGCTAACCCGAATTTGTCCTTTGCTTGGCAAGAGTTGCTTCGGCCTTCACTTTGCCCAGTATGAGCCAAGTCGATTGTTCCTTGTTTGACGCGAATCAACACTTTTCGAAACTGATCGGACGAATTGAATTGGGATTTTTAGAGACTCTGAAATCTGATAATGAGAGTCTGATCGGCGGCATGAAATCACTATGGGCGAGCTAAAAGAGTTTTCGATAACGGTCAGAGCTTTCTTGATGGCATATCCTTGGAGACGGATTGATCCGATTCCGTGGACGCCTCTGATCAAGAAACTGGCGCAATGCCGCCTTGCGCTGATTTCAAGCGCGGGATTTGTCCTTCCGGAACAGGCACCGTTCGATGAGACGATCAAAGGAGGCGATGTGAGTTTTCGCGAGATCCCAAGTGACGCTCATGTTTCCTCTCTCATCGAGACGCATCGAAGTGATTCGTTTGATCATTCCGGCATCAATGCGGATCCGAATCTCGCTTTTCCGATCGATCGCGTGCGGGAATTGTCGGAGCAGCGGAGCATTGGTTCGATCAATCGGCGGCATCTCTCGTTTATGGGATCGATCACCGCCCCGGGCAGGTTGGTAAAGGAGTCAGCTCCGGCAATGGCGTCGCTTTTGCGCGAGGACGGTGTTGATGCCGCACTCCTCGTGCCCGTCTGACCGATGTGCAACCAGGCCGTGTGTCTGGTCGCAGCCGAGTTGGAGAGACAGGGCATTTCGACGGTCGTTCTGCAATTGCTTCGTGTGGTGGCGGAGAAAGTGCGGCCGCCGCGCGCATTGTTCGTTCCCTTCAAACACGGCTATCCTTTGGAAGCGCCCAATGATCCGCCGCGACAGCATGCTGTGATTCAGAAGGCGCTGGGGTTGCTCGAGGGCAGTTTAGAAGCTCCTCCACTGTTACGCGAGTTTGTCCGTTGAATCATCTTATCAGGGATGGATCGGGAGCTTCGCCGTTTTTGCGCAAGCGCACAGGGATCATTTTCCGTTGGAAAACTACACGAGGTCGTGAAACATTCGCGCTCGCCGATACGGAATGGCATGAAGAATCGTTAAGATGAATCCGGAAATCGATCCATCGCTGAAATGGCTGCTGGGAACGGTCATTGTTGCGTACCTCGCATTGATGTACGGAATTGCGTGGGTTGCGCAGAAGCGGATCGCCAGCACGGAAGATTTTCTGGTTGCCGGACGGCGGTTGCCGTTGTCTCTGGCGTGGATGACTATTTTGGCGACGTGGTTTGGTGCGGGAACACTACTGGCCGCTTCGGACGAGGTCCGCAAGGAAGGCTTGAGGGCTGCCGCCCTTGATCCGCTTGGCGCGGGAGCGTGTCTGCTATTCGCGGGGCTTTTCGTTGCGGGCCCCATGTGGCGGATGGGGTTGTTAACGGTCCCGGATTTTTTCCGTCGAAAGTTTGGAAGGGCGGCGGAAATGATTTCATCGCTGATCCTTGTTCCCAGTTATTTTGGATGGATCGCCGCCCAGTTTATGGCGCTGGCCGGGATGTTGAACCTCTTCTTCGGCCTCGACCCGAGAATTGGCCTGTTGCTTGTCGCTGTGATCGGGACCGGGTACACGCTGATGGGAGGAATGTGGTCGGTCACGCTGACCGACGCGGTGCAGATTACTCTGGTGGCTGTGGGCTTGATTATTTTGGGATTCGCAACACTGAACGAACTCGGGAACGGTAGCGTGGTGGCGGCTTTCGAACGAATCGGTCGAGAGACGCCAGCAGAGAAATTGGTTCTGATTCCGACCACGGATGCTGTCGCGTTGATGGGATGGCTGGGGGTGTTCGCAACCGGCGCATTGGGCAATGTGCCAGGGCAGGACTTGATGCAGAGGATTTTTGCGGCGAAATCAGATCGCACGGCGAGCATCGCTTGTTTGGTGGCGGGTGTTGCTTACTTGGTGTTGGGAGCAATTCCGCTTGTGCTCGCCGTATCGGCCAACCTTCTGTTCCCGGATGAAATCGAGAACGCAATCCTGCCCGTCCTCGCCCATTCATTCCTCAGTCCGCCGCTGGCTGTTATTTTTGTCCTGGCCCTCTTGTCTGCCATTCTCTCCACGATTGACAGTGCCATCTTATCCCCGGCCGGCGTGCTGGCGCAGAACGTGGTGGCCCGATTCTATTCGGGGGACCTATTACGGATAAACCGGCTTTCCGTAGTGTTTGTTGCCGCCTGCAGTTTGGTGCTGGCGTATTTCGGGGAGAACGCCTACTCGATGCTGGAGGAAGCCTACGTTCTCACGCTTGTTGGTCTGTTTGTGCCTCTGATGATCGGCCTGTACTCCAAACCCAAGAATGGCCGGGCGGCCATCGCCAGCATGCTTGTCGGGACCGGAGTTTGGGCGGTACACTTCGCGCTCGGTTGGGAGTCGTTTCTTGAGACCGTGCGTTGGATCGGAGAATTGGCGTTGCCAGTCTCCCTATCAGCCACGGTGTGCGGACTGTTGGCTTACCTGGCTTTCGAACCACCGTGGAAGCTTGAAGTGTCCGCGCCGTAGGCGCTGACTTCGCCGCCAAATCCGCCCTCGTGCTGTTGGATGCCGTCGGATCGGCTCCATCGAACAATCTGCTGGCACTTCCCTTCCTCAGTGGGTCATGGCGTAGAGGATGATATTGATCGCCATTGGATAAGCTTTTGTTTCCGCGTATTTGCGGAAGTATTCGACGTTCTCTCCTTCTCGTTCCCATCCGTCTCCCAAATCTGTGTTGTGACAAAGAAGGGCAATCATGCGGCCTCTATCGTCGAAGATGGCGCGGTAATGCACCTCCGCCGCATCAGGACGCTCATACGATTCATAGGCTGTTCCGTAGGCTCGGTAGAAATGATGGATGCCAGGGACTTGAGGTTTTTCTTTCAATGGGAAGACGAAACTGAAAATCGGATGGTCCTCGAATAATTCCACGGGCTCGCGATCCGGAAACACGCGTTTGATTTCCCGATAAAAATGCTGCCAGTCCCGCTCCCCCCAAAAGTCGTCCGCCATTAAGAAGCCACCGTTGAGCAAATAACTCCGGAGCGCCGCTGCCTCCGGATCGCTGAAAACCAGGCCGCCCGGTTCCACGATATAGATGAAGGGAAAGTCCGCGAGTTCTTCGTCCAATAATGCGATAGGCTTGATATCTGGGTGGACCTTGAGCGAGGTCATTTGCTGCAGCCGAAAGGCCAAGTTCAGGTCGGCGTCTGGAAAGTCAATGGCCCACCGCTCGCCGCGATAATATCCTCCCCGCCCGCCGTCCGTGGACGAATATCGAACACGAACGAACGTGAAGACGTCTTTTGCGAACTTCGGATCTACAATCCACTTCGGAACATCGCCTCGGCTGTCGGTGCGAGCGCGCTCGCCTGGAAAACCTCTTTGAGCCCAAACGCCACTCTCCGCCGCCAGCGCAACAGCAAGCAGCAGGAGAAACAGAATAGGCTTTTTCATGCGTCTTCGATCGTCACGCCCGATGTTCGTCGGTCATCCGCGAACTAACGAACTACAGCGCAGGTTCCCAGGCCTTGCGGAGAGCGGTTTTCACCCATTGGTTTGCTTTGGAGATGCCAAGTATCGGCTCACCTGGATTGTAGGACGACCAATGGGCTTTCCGCAGCGTTTCTATCCGCTCCAGCCAATTTGCGCAAGCGGCCTTTGAGTCCGGAGCGCGTTACTTTTAGAAGGGTTCTTCGCGGGACCGTGAAAAGGCTTTTCGCAAGAAAGTGCTAAACGCCGAAAATCGCCTATGACACAGTAGCGTGGGCTCCCGGTGAGTGGGAGCCGTAGCGCGCTATGAATAAACTGAAGTCCGCAATTTGACAATCTTGCTGAGCTTCCAACCACATTGGCTTCAAACCCAAGCGGCGACTGTCCAATCCTCGTCCTTTTCGACGAACCGCGCCACTCAGCGCACCAGACCCCCATCCGAATTCCTGCCACGACGGCCGCCACTTCGGTGATTCAACTTTCCCGCTCATCGCCCTCCAGGCCCGTCGTGATGCCGTAAATCGCTTCTGCGTGAGAGTTGCTCGGCCCTCGACCTTGCCGTCAAATCTTGATCTATTGGCTCGTGTGGATTCGGAGCTGAAAGATTTAAGAGCGCGATACGAACGGCTGGAGCTGCTGCATCAGGTCGGCAATGCAATCCATTCGTCGCTGGATCCTTTGGAAGCGCTGAATCTGATTGTGAGTGAATCGGTGCGTATCACTCATGCCTCGAGCGGATCCGTCGTTCTGTTCAATCCCACGACCCGGCAATTGGAAATCGCCGCGTCCAGCGGACTGCCGCCGGGCGCCAACGCCCTCAAGCTCGCCCTTGGAGAGGGCATTACCGGTTGGGTCGCGCAACATGGAGTGTGCGCCCGGATCGACGATGTAAGAACCGACCCTCGCTACATTCCGCTTCATTCGCATGTGCTCTCCGAGCTTGCGGTGCCGTTTGAGGTGAACGGGGAAGTCTGCGGCGTGTTGAACGTCGATTCGGACCGGGTCGGCGCGTTCGCTGAAGGTGACGAGCGGTTGCTTCAGGATTTGGCAGTCCAGGCCGCTAAAGCAATTCACAAGACATGGATGTACGAACAACTGCGCCTAAAAGCGCGCCTATTCGAGTCACTGATCAAGGTTGGGCAGACGATTAGTTCAACCTTGAATCTAAACGATGTGCTCAGCACGATCACCCGGGAAACGGCGAAGCTGATGGATGCCAAACTCTGTTCCCTGCTTTTGATCGATGATTCGGGAGAATGGCTGGAACTGCGGGCCAGCGCCGGCGCCGGCGCCGCCTATAGTGGCAAACCGAAACTCAGCGTAGAGGAGAGCCTCTTGGGAATTGTGGTGCGACGAAGAAAACCCGTGCAGGTGGAGGATGTGCGGCGGTCCAGCCGCTATCAAAACCGCGAAATCGCCCGGCAGGAAGGCCTGGTTTCACTCTTGAGCGCTCCGCTCGTCTTTCGTGATCGGGCGATCGGCGCGCTCAATGTTTATTCCGGAATATCGCACAGTTTTTCCAATGAGGAGATCCAGGTGCTCATGTTGCTCGCCGACCTGTCCGGTATCGCGATCGAAAAAGCCCGGTTGTATGAACGAATCGTGGACGCCGAGGAAGAACTGCGTCAGAGCGAAAAGCTATCGGCGATCGGGTTGCTCGCGGCCGAGGTGGCTCATGAGATTCGCAATCCCCTGACAGTGATCAAAATGCTCTTTCACTCGTTGAACCTGACCTTTCCGCCGGAAGACCCGCGGGCGAAAGATGTCGAGGTGATGGCATCGAAGATGGATCACCTAAACAGGATTGTAGAAAGGGTTCTGCGATTCGCAAAAAACGCCGAGCCGCAGTTTGGTCCGGTGAATCTGAACGAGTTGATTGAGGAATTGAGTTTGCTCATACGCCACAAGCTGAATCAGCAACAGATTACGCTTTCGCGGAGGCTCGACTCGATGCTGCCTCCGGTGTTGGCGGACGCGGCGCAGATCAGCCAGGTGTTCTTGAACCTGACTCTGAATGCGATCGAGGCAATGCCCAGCGGCGGGACGCTGACGGTCGTATCAAGATCCGTTCGGTTTCCCTGGAACAATCCAGTTTCAAACGGAGCGTTGATCCAGTTTCGGGACACGGGCCAGGGAATGACGCCGGAGCATTGCGGAAAGGTGTTCACGTCTTTGCTGAGCAGCACAAAAGTGAAGGGGACCGGATTAGGATTGGCGATTGTGTCCAAGATTATCGAAGCGCATCGAGGAACGGTGCGGGTGCGTTCTCAATTGGGGCGTGGCACACGGTTTTCAGTTCTCTTGCCGGTTTCCGCCTGAGCCCCAACTGTGGTATTCATACTCTTCAACCGGCGTTAAGCGCGGGTTCAGACAGCTTTGGAAGATATTTTCACAGGGTTCGGATTGGCCATGACAATTACCGGATACTTTTGGCTCGTGCTAATCGTCAATCAACTCTTCCGCGCAAATCCGGAGGTTCCATGAAAGCAATGATCGCGATCGCCATCATGCGCCACCATTCCCTCGCCCCGCAAAGTGGGGAGAGGGTGTCCGGCCGGACGGGAGAGGGGCAACTCACTGGAATCGAATGAAACTGGTTTACCAACATCCCACAACCGGAAAACAAATCGCAAAGCGCTTCAATCGCTGGCCCGACCTGCTGAATGAAACCTGGCGTGTCTAGTTCCGGGCGATTGGCCGAAAAAAGTGGAGTGTGTTTGCGACGCCGGATGGGAAGCCTTCGATGAAGTATTGCCATGAGTGGAATTAATATAGTGGTTGGCCCGCCGGGAGCCGGAAAAGGACTTTGGCTCATCCAAGTCGTCCGAGACATGCTCTTGGACACAAACCAAACCATCGTCACGAATTTTGCGGTCAAACTGGCGGAGTTGAACATTTGGTTTCAGACGAACTATCCGGACACCGCAATCGACCTGCACGAACGGATTCGATTCCTGGAATTGGACGAAATCAAGAGGTTCTATCTGGTCCGGGGAAACGGCAAAGAAATTCAGGGCGTATCAAAGGAGGACGAAAAGCGGAATGTCTTTCCGGATTACGATCCCTGCAAACAAAGGGCTTCCGTGTGTTACATCCTGGACGAAGCGGACATTCATTTCGGCGCAAGGGAATACGCCGATCACGGGCGTTCGGTAAATTTCTATAACAAACAGCACCGAAAACTTTCCGACTCCGTCTATTACTGCTGCCAATCCGCGGAACAATTGGACAAACAGATTCGGCTCCTTGCGCAGCAAACAATCGTCCTGAAGAATTTGGGTAAGCAAAAGAAAGGTATCTTCGCTCTGCCTCAAGTGTTCTGCTGGTCGGCCTATTACCAGGTGCCGAAGCAAAACGATAGACCGATAGCCAGTGGTGTCTTCCGCCTCAAGATTGATCACGGTTTGCAGGATTGTTTTGAGACCGCCGCAGGCGTGGGTTTGGCCGGGATGAAAGCCGATCGCGGCGAAAAACGAAACGGCATTGCCTTACTTTGAGCGATTCCTGCGATTATCTTGGCAGGAATTCGTCTCGAAACGCACAGCGATCGTTAACGGCAAGAGATTCTCTTTCCGCCGCGAGTCAGGAGCGGGCACTGGAATCACGGAAGCTCAGCACGCTGTGTTCCGATAGCTGGGACGGATAGATTGCTTCTACTTCAAGTCCTCGGCAATTGTCGCAAATTGTTCCAGCGCAGCTTCGAGATCCGCAGCGATGTCCGCAGCGATGATTTCCGGAGCTGGCAGATTCGCACTCTCTTCCAGCGCATCGTCCTTCAGCCAAAAGATGTCGAGGTTCACCTTGTCGCGCTTGGTCAGTTCTTCGTAGGTGAAGGACTTGAAGCGTTCGCTC
>JAQBVM010000453.1 GCA_027623095.1 Verrucomicrobiota bacterium | reverse complement strand
ACTGTACAAGTTAAAACATCGATTTCCCATCCGGATCGATCTTGAATCCAGCGATATTAAGGAAATATGTTATATCCGCCTTTTGGGCAAGTCTCCAGAAGGTGAGAAGGAACTTGCAAAACTATTTGAAGCGCATGGTCAGGCGCTTCGGCATAACACGAAGCTGCAAGATGCTAAGTATTACGATGCAGATTTCAGCAAAGAGAGTTTCTCGAATCTCTATCCATTCCTGCCTGCACACTTTGATATCCTCTTACACCTTTTAGGCGCTCTGGCCAAGTCTACTGGCGGTGTTGGCCTACGATCTGCAATCAAAATCGTGCAAGACGTGCTCCGAGGCGAGGGTGGGAAGTCGGCAATGGCCGATAAACCAGTGGGTTGGCTAACGACAACCGTTACATTATTTGATGAACTAGAAAAAGATATTGCTCGTGCCTTTGCCTCTATCTACCAGGCGGTTGGCAAGGTTCTGATTCGGTTTCCAGATTCTCCAATTCACCAGGAAATAGCGAAGTCCGTCGCCGTCCTCCAGATTTTAGGCAACTTGCCCGTTTCCGTGCAAAATGTTGCAAGCTTACTGCATCCTTCGATCACCGCACCCTCTCGTCAAGATGAGATTCAAAAAGCGGTTTCGGAAATGGTTGGGGATCCACTCGTTCCTCTTGGAGAAAAAGACGGAATTCTTGTATTTCTTAGTGAAAAACTTCGCGACATCGAACAGGAGCGTGCCTCCGTTGCATTACGATCAGTAGACGTAAAACGTGTTTTCAATGAGGCGATACGGGAGACCGTAAGCCCATTGCCTCGGGTAAGTTTAAAAAATACGTTAACGGTCACATCAGGCCTGAAGGTGCAGTCCGGGAGCATGACGACGAGCTTAGGCGGGGAATCGAATGCGGTTCAAATGATTGTCGAGTTCGTGCCCGTCACTGAATACGAAGCCACGAAGAGTCGAATCATCGACGAATCACGGAGCCGTACTTCGCAAAACGTGATTACGCTACTTACCCGATCAAATGAAGAGCTTGATGAACTTGCAAATCAAATATATCGATCCCAGCGGATTGAGGAGCTCCACCGGAACGAGCCAGATCAAGAAATACGAGAATATTGCGATGGGCAACTTAATCTCGCTGATCGAAATCGCATAAAGCTTCAAAGCAAAATCAATAACAGTCTACAAGCCGGATCCTTCATATTCCGTGGTCAAGCGACAGCGGTTTCCGCTCTCGATACGGAATTTCAAGCTTCTGCAAAAAAGCTTCTATCTGAAGTGGCCGATCAAGTATATGATCGGTATGCTGAAGCGCCGGTCCGGGTTCAGACAGACGTGGCTGAGAAGTTTCTAAAAGTTGCTAATCCTGCAGCCATAAGCAGCGCAATTGATCCACTCGGCTTCGTTCAGACCAGCGGAGGCCATACCGTCTTTCGGACGGATGATAAGGCAATGATTAGTATTCGCGATTTGATAGAACGTCAAGGTGTTATTGATGGAAAGCGACTGCTAGATCATTTTAGTTCAGACCCGTTTGGATGGTCGCAAGATACCGCACGCTACATCGTTTCGGCGATGCTAATGGCTGGCGAATTGAAACTCAAGGTTTCTGGTCGCACGGTGACAACAGTAGGTTCGCAGGCCATTGAGGCACTGAAGACAAATAATTCGTTCAAATCAGTTGGCGTGTCTTTACGTGAAGAACGGCCTTCGAATGAGATTCTAGGCCGTGCTGCGGAACGATTGACCGAACTAGTTGGAGACACGGTGCTTCCGCTCGAGCAAGAAATAAGTAAGGCGGCAGTAAAACACTTCCCCCAATTCCAACACGATTACGGATCTCTCGCAGAAAAGCTAAGTGGCCTCGGTATCGTAGGAATAGATCGAGCACGGATTCTGAACCAAGATATCAGAGATATCCTATCGACCGATGCATCGGATGTCCCTCAACGTCTTGGAGCAGAAAAATCGTCCATATTCGAAGATCTTACCTGGGCGCTCAATGTCAAGCGGGTATTCGACAATGGGCTCGATGTCACGGTACGCGATCTTCAGCGACATCGCGAATACATTGCAGGCTTGCCTAATACAGGTGTGCTTGGAGAACTTCGGAGCGAGACGGAGGATGAGTTCAATTCGATTACGGAGCGGCTTGAGACGGAAGAGTTCTACAAGTACAGCGCGGACTTTAGTACCAATCTCACACATATCAAGAATTGTGTTCGGGAGGGCAGTTCTAAACTTTATAATGAGCATAAAACACGATTGAAAGAGGGCGGAGAGGAGCTGCGGCAGCTAAAAGAGTGGAAAGAGCTGTCGCAGGAGGAACGAGGAGCTGTAATGTCGACTTTGGACGAAATGCAGTTTGAGACTGAGCAAGATTTGGAAGGTTTAAAACAGCTTTTTGCTCGTGACTACGAAATTAACAGTCAGCTGGATGATTTTAAGAACTCAATTAAAAGGAAGGGTATAGAGCGACAGCTCAAGAGGAGGGAAGAGAAAAAGGCCCAAACTGGCGCCGAAGGTACCCTCAAGCTAGCCACGTCCATAACTGTCCCAAGTCAGATAACTTCGACGGAAGAACTTGGAGGTCTCATCGCACAACTACAAGAGGTCGAGACGCAATCCGGCTCCTTCGAAGAAATAGAGATCACCTTCTCGTTGCGTAACGGAGGCGTGAGTTAGCCATGGCATTTGATCAACCAACAAGAAATCGTTTACAAGGCTTTGTTAAAGAAGCTCGAACGATTCTGGAAGAGGAATTCACGCGTCAAATGCAGAATGACTATGGGCTTGATCCAGATTCTGGAATCATTACGGATCTCGATAATCTGCCACATTTGAATGATGCTCGTCGAGAAACGGCGAGAATACTACGCGAGACACATCTTCATTATTGCGCCGATGGCAATTCGAGTGCAAAACAGGGGCTAGACCGCATCGTTCGCGAGCAGGCCTTTACTGTGCTCAACCGCTTGGCCGCATTGCGTATGGCCGAGGCGCGTGGCTTGTTGATCGAGTCGGTGGGAAATGGCTTCCGGGCCAACGGGTTTCAGCTCTACGCGCGTCTTGCGGGCACCGGACTGGGTGAAACCGGTGACACGTTCCGTACCTATTTGTTCAGCGTTTTCGATGAGCTGGCTCTGGACCTTCCCGGCCTGTTCGACCGCTTCTCACCGCAAGGCCGATTGTTTCCACGGGAGACTGCGTTGTTGCAAGTGCTCGACCTGATCAATGAATCCGACATCGATCCGCTTTGGAATGAGGATGAAACGATCGGCTGGATCTACCAGTACTTCAACTCGAAGGAAGAGCGCAAAGCGATGCGCGATGCGTCCCAGGCGCCGCGCAACAGCCGCGAGCTGGCCGTGCGCAACCAGTTCTTCACTCCACGCTATGTCGTGGAGTTCTTGGTGGACAACACGTTGGGCCGTCTGTGGTTTAAGGCAACTGGTGGAAAGACGCTTCTTCGGGATCGTTGCCAGTATCTGTTGGTTAAGCCCGATGAAGCGCCGGAGGCAGATGCAAAACTGCGTGATCCGCGCACTTTGAAGCTCCTAGACCCAGCCTGTGGCTCCATGCACTTCGGCTTGTATGCTTTCGATCTTTTCACTGAGATATATCATGAAGCTTGGGCTTGGGAACAGCAGTATGGTCCCGGCTCGCTGGACGTTTCTACTCAACCGCAGGCAGCGTTTAAATCGTTGAGCCAGACCTACTGCGATGAAGCAGAGTTCTTACGCGACGTGCCGCGCCTGATCATCGAGTACAATATTTACGGTGTGGACATCGATCCGCGTGCAGTGCAGATCGCTTCGCTAGCGCTATGGCTGCGGGCTCAGCGAGCATGGCATGATGCAGGCATCAAGGCCAAAGATCGGCGGCTGATCGGTCGAGGGAATGTGGTTGCCGCCACTGCGCCTCCAGCCGAGATCGAGTTACGGCAACAGTTTACTGCCAACCTGGATAAGCGTGATGCCGAGCTGTTTGAGAAAACGCTGCAACTCCTTAAAGGCCTTCCTGAACTAGGTGTACTGCTCCAGGTGGAGCGTGAGTTACCCAATTTAATTCGCCAAATTTATGCAGGAAAAGGCACAGGTCTTTTCGCTGAACAGGAGAAGGAGACTTGGCTGAAAGCTGAAATCCGGCTGCGTTCCGCTCTTGCTGACTTT
>JAQBVM010000071.1 GCA_027623095.1 Verrucomicrobiota bacterium | reverse complement strand
GGCAAGACAAAACCCTTTCTCCCATTCACTTTTTTCGGGGTTTTAAAAAATTAGGCGAGGATCAGGGGTTCTCCGGTGAAGGCTTGGTGCAGCAGCGACGTTCTTGTGCTTGAGGCCGCGCACCTCGGCGAGGAATTGGTCGCTCAGGATGCTGCCGAGAAAGCGTGCGGAGCGATCGAGACAGACAACGGGTAGCGTTGGGCGCAGCCCGACTGAGCCGGGGGCGAAGGAGTCAAATGTCCGGCTTGGGCAATTCGGCGGCGGTGAAGACGTCGATCACCAGGCCCGTGGGAAGTGCGAATGCTGAAGTGCGAGCGTCGAAGTGAAAAATCGCGATCCCATTCGACATTCGAAATTCGCCATTCGTCATTTGCCCGGTCGCAGGCGATGCTGTGTGTCTCAGGCAAAACGCGCGGCGGATTCCTTGAGCTCATGCACCAGACCGCGGGTGCTGGCGGGCACTTTGCCGCGTTGCCAGAGCACGGTGAAATCCCACTTCGCGCGCGGGTCTGAGATTGGTACAAACAGGACGCCGGGATGCTTGAACTCCTGGAAATACGCGGGCAGCAGCGTCACGGCGTTCTCCGACGCGACGAGCGAGAGCACGTTGGTGATGCCATCGACGACGACGGAGAAGCGCGGCTTGAAGCCGGCGGTCTTGCAGAGCGCCGACATCCATTGATTGCGCCCCGGCATCTGCTCTTCGTCGATGCCGATGAAATCGCGGCCCTTCAACTCCTTGAGCGCGATCTTCTTCTGCGCCGCCAGATCGCCGCCATCCGCGACCGCTACGCACACGCCGAGCGAGCCGAGCCTGGCGCTGTAAAACTCGCGCGCGGCCAACGCGCCTTCCTGACCAACGAGCGCGACATCCAGCTCGCCAGCGCACAGTCCGTCGATCTGCTCGCGCGGCGAGAGGTCGTGCAGTTTCAGTTTCACTTCGGGATGAGATTTGCGCAGCCGTGCGAGCGCGGGCGTGAGCACCGATTGCGCGGCGGAAATGAGATAACCCACGCGCAGCTCCGAGCGCTCGCCGCGCGCCTGACGGCGCAGTTCGGCCACGGCGGCTTCGTATTCGGCGACCAGGGGGCGCATGGATTTCACGAGCGCATGGCCAAGACCGGTGGGCTTCACACCGCTGGTCTCGCGCTCCAGCAGTTTGCCGCCGATCTCGTTTTCCAGAGCCTGCATCTGGCGGCTCAGCGCGGGCTGGGTGATGCGCAGCCGCACCGCCGCGCGGTTGACGCTACCTTCATCGATCACGGTGAGCAGGGCGCGGATGCGTTCGATCATGACTCCGAGGATATGTGCATCCGGCATAACCAAAAGGTCAAAAGGGCATTACCCGGCCGGCCTCTCATCGTGCAGGATAGTGGCCTATGAACGCACCGAATCTCACTCAGCGTCCGCCCCGCAGCCCGCGCGTCCGCCTCGGCGGCTACACGATCCTGCCACGCCTGCTCGACAAAGCGCGCGCGGTCATCGCCGGCACCGCGGGCGAATACAAATACAACAACCCGAACGACGGCCACTTCTTCCGCTTCACCGGCCTCACTCCGGACGCGCTGATGGCGCAGGTGAAAACGGGCGCCGGAGACTGGGACATGCTGCTCTGGGTGAATGAGCACGCCCCGGTCAAACGCACTGCGCTGGAAATCGGGCAGTGGTCCGATTGGACCGAAACCGTCGCCTTCAACGACGTCGAAATGCGCGAATGGTTCACCGATCAGATCAAGCGTCTTAATCCGGCGCGTGAAGACCTCCGCGGCACCTTCGACTACCTCGATCTCGACGACTTCGTCAGCTTCGGCGGCACTGCCTGAACTCAACCTCCACTGCATCCATAAGATCATGGCCGACAAGTTCATGCAGACTGCGCTCACGCCCGCCGTGCTCGAAGCGGAGAGGCACTACTACGGCAGGACCTACCCGTCGTTCGCCGACGCGCCGGAAACCGATGCCCTGCGCGACCAGGAAATCGAGTTCATCGAAAGCCGCGACAGCTTCTACATGGCGACCATCACCGAGAACGATTGGCCGTATCTCCAGCATCGCGGCGGCCCGGTCGGCTTTGTCCGCGTGCTCGGACCGCAGCAGATCGGCTTCGCCGACTATGGCGGCAACCGGCAGATGATCAGCGTCGGCAGCCTGGCGGTGAATCAGCGTGTCAGCCTCTTCCTCATGGACTATCCTGCCCGCGAACGATTGAAAATTCTCGGTCACGCCAAAGTGCTGGATGCGCGCGAGCATCCCGACCTCGTCGAGAAAGTCGTGCCGCCCGGCGGCCATGGCGCGAAGGTGGAGCGTGTCTTTGTCATCGATGTTTTGTCCTACGACTGGAATTGTCCCAAATTCATCACTCCGCGCTTCACCGCCGCCGAAGTGGAAGCCACCGTCGCCCCTCTGAAAGCCCGCATTGCCGAACTCGAATCCCAACTGAAACTCCAAACACCATGAACCCCCGCCCACCGCTCCCCCCCTTCACCGAAGAAACGGCGAAACAGAAAGTCCAGATGGCCGAGGACGCCTGGAACAGCCGCGATCCTGAGCGCGTCTCGCTCGCCTACACACCCGGCACCGAGTGGCGCAACCGTGCGGAATTTCTTCACGGTCGCGCCGAAGTCGTCGAGTTCTTGAAAAGCAAGTGGGCGAAGGAGCACGACTATCGCCTGAAGAAATCGTTCTGGGCCTTCACCGGCAACCGCATCGCCGTGCGCTTCGAATATGAGTGGCACGACGACACCGGCCAATGGTGGCGCAGCCACGGCAACGAGAATTGGGAATTCGACGAGCACGGTTACATGGCCAAGCGCTACGCGAGCATCAACGATCAGAAGATCGGTGAAGCAGACCGCAAATTCCGCTGGGAGCGCGCCTCATGACACCCGTCATCCTCATCACCGGCGCCACACGCGGCATCGGCTTCGCCGCCGCGAAGCAACTCGCCTCGCGAGGCGCGACGGTCTTCATCGGCAGCCGTGATGCGCAACGCGCCGTCGAGGCCGCCGCGAAGCTCGGCGTCAGCAACCTGGCGATCGACATCACCGACCCAGCGAGCATTGATGCCGCCGTGAAGCAGATCGATCAGCAGCACGGCCGGCTCGACGTCCTGGTCAACAACTCCGCGATCCTGCTCGATCACTATCAGGGCCTGATGGAGCTCGATCCCGGGATGCTGACGGAAACACTCAACACCAACGTCGTCGGCACCCTGCGCGTGACTCAGGTCTTTGCGCCACTGCTGTCTCGATCCAGCGCAGCGCGCATCATCAATGTCTCCAGCGGGGCCGGACAACTCGAGGGCGAACCCCAGGCCTGGGCGCCCGCGTATTGCATCAGCAAGACCGCGTTGAACATGCTCACCCAACAACTCACCGCCGCGCTCCCGGACGTCATGGTCAACAGCATGTGCCCCGGCTGGTGCCGCACCGAAATGGGCGGCAGCGACGCCCCGCGCACCCCCGACGAGGGCGCCGACACGCTGGTCTGGCTCGCTGTGGAGGCACCGCACGACCTGAGGGGCCGGTTCATCAAGGATCGCGCCGTGATCGGATGGTAGCTTCGTGGACTCATCGCGCATGTTCACCATTTCCGCACTCACCGCCCGGCGCTTCATGCTGCTGGCCACGGGTCTGGATGGGAAGTTCACCAACGTGGACGCAGCGCTGAATCATCTGGGCTTCGTGCAGATTGATCCGATCAACGTGTGCGGCCGCATGCAGGATCACATTCTGCGCCATCGCGTCATCGGCTATCGCGAGGGCGATTGGCTGCGCCACCTGCATTCACCGCCGTCTCTGCGCACCGCCTTTGAGCATCACCTGCCGGATTCCAGCAACCTCGCCGCCTTGCCGCTGGACTCCTGGCCCTTTCTCCAGCGGTCGATGCAGACGCGCGCGCGCAGCGAGGGCGCTTGGTCGGGCAAACTGACCCCGGCAGAGAAAAAACTCGCCGCCACCCTCCTCGCCCGCATGGCAACGGAAGGCCCGCTGTGCTCGCAGGACATCAACAGCGCACGCAAAGTCAAAACCCATGCCTGGGACTCCACCACCCTCGCCAAAAGCACGCTGCAAAAGCTCTTTTACCACGGACGCATCCTCATCGCCCGGCGCGACGCGAACCGCCGCTACTACGATCTGCCGGAGCACCTGCTGCCCGCCCCGCTCGATCCGGTGATCTATGACCGCCGGGTGACCGAGTCCGTGTGGGCCTTCGACTACCGTTGGGAAGTCTATGTCCCGCCGGGGAAACGGGTGCGCGGCTACTACGCCCTCCCCTTGCTGCACCGCCACCGCTTCATCGGCCATGCCGACCTGAAAGCCGATCGCAGCCAGGGCAAACTCGAGATGATCTCACAGCAAACCACCAGCGCCAGCCACGCCCGCAGCGCGGTCAAATCGCTCGCGGTGTTTCTCGGGCTGAAAGCGCCGATCTGATGGTCGCGCATCGATGCGACCGTGAAGGCACGGACCATGTCCCGCTCGTTGAGCAAGGACGATTATAGAATCATCCCCTCCCTCACACCCACTCCGCGCACAGCAACTCCGCCTGCGCGAGCACGGTTTTCACCGCTTCCTCCTGCAAGTCCGGCGGGTAGCCGTGTTTGTTCAGGATGCGCTTCACCATCACCTTGATCTTGGCGCGGGTGCTTTCGCGGAGGGTCCAGTCGATGGTCACGCGCTGGAAAAGTTCGAATGCAGAAGTGCGAGCGTCGAAGTGAAAAATCGCGCTCCCATTCGACATTCGAAATTCGAAATTCAGAATTCGCATCGTTCGACATTCCGAATTCGTCATTCGACATTTACCTCGGTCCTTGGCGAGTTTGATCAACTCTTCGATGACCTGCATCGTCGAGATGGCGCTGGGAAAGTGCGAATGCAGAAGTGCGAGCGTCGAAGTGAAAAATCGCGCTCCCATTCGACATTCGAAATTCGAAATTCAGAATTCGCATCGTTCGGCATTCCGAATTCGTCATTCGACATTTGCCCCGTTCGTCCTTGAGCAGCTTCTCCAGCAGCTCGGCGGCGACGTTCTTGTGCTTGAGCCCGCGAACTTCGGCGAGGAACTGGTCGCTCAGAATGCTGATGTCCGGCTTGGGCAATCCGGCGGCGGTGAAGACGTCGATCACCTGGCCTTCGGTGGTGATGGCCTTGCTCACGAGCTGGCGGATGGCGGCGTCGATCTGCTCGGGCGTCTTGCGGTTCTGGCTGCTCTGTTTGTTCAGCGCAGCTTGCAGGGCTTGGAAAAAGGAAACGTCGTCGCGAATTTCCGTCGCTTCATCGCTGGCGGCGCAGAGGGCAAAGGCGCGGGAAAGTTCCGTGATGACCTGGTTACAGGGATTCCAGAAATCGAAGGAGCGCGTCGCGTTCTTCCCGCGGAGCCTTGCGGAAAGACTCCCGGGAGGCTTTGGCCTCCCCATCATGCCACAGAATGGCTTCCGCAAAATTTCGCGCGCGACCGTCGTGCAGCAGGAAAGTGTGCTCGTTGACTTTTTGGAGCAGCCCGATGCCCCACAACGGCGGCGTCCGCCATTCATTACCATTGGCCTCTCCGTCAGGTCGGCCGTCCGCGAGCCCGGGGCCCATGTCGTGCAGCAGCAGATCGGTGAAGGGTTCGATCTCGCGAGCGGTCAATTCCCCAAACACCGGATGAGTATCGGTCATCAGACGCGGAACGTGGCATGCGGCGCACTTCATTGAGGCGAACAGTTGCTGGCCGCGTTGGACGACCGGGTCTTTCGTGTTCCGGCGCGGCGGCACCGCGAGCAGGCTGGCGTAGGCGGCAACGGCCTGGAGCCGATCGTCCGGAATTTCCGGACGGCCACCATGGGGCAACGCTTTGAGTTGGCTCTGCTGGGTCGCGAACGGTTCTTCTGGAAAGAAGCTGCTCGTGATCCCCATGTCGTTCACGAACGCGGTGGCGGTCTGTTGCAGCACGGTGGGCGCACCGGCCTTCCATCCGAATCGTCCGATGGCCGTTTGCCCGGTGGCGCGATTCATCACGCGGTTGGCACGACCGGAGATGCCGTCGCGGTCGTGGTCGTCCGGATCGGCCAGCTTCAGCAGCAAGCGTTCCGGCACGGCTTCAAGCCAGCCCATGCCCACGAGGTGGTTGGCGACGCGCGGTGACGCCATGACATTCGTGGCCATGGGACCGGAGCGGAGCTCCTCGAACGAATAGCTGGGCCGCCGCAACGAGTAGGCCTCGCCGCCGGCGTATTCCCCGCGAACTTCCTCGTAGTGAATCCGCACCCGGCCGTCGGGCGTCGCGCCCGGCACCGCGAGATCATGAAACTGGGTGCCGTAGTTGGGATCGCCACGCACTTCGCCGGTGGGAGTGCGCACGCTCAGGTGAAAGATAAGTCCCGCGCCCGGCCCGCCGCCGGTTTGCGGCCGGCTGCGCCCATCGCGAAAGTGGCAGGCGTTGCAGGAGTTGGCATTGAACCGGGGGCCGAGGCCGTCGCGGTCGGCGAGGTTGGACGGCGCCGCCACCCAGTTCTGTTTGAAGATGGCTTTGCCGAGGGTGAACAACTGGTCCGTCGCCTTGCTGAGTCCCGTCTGCTCCAACTCAAAATCCATCAGCGGCTGCGCGAGATGCCGCTCGGTCGGCTCCACCTCGCCATACACCATGGCCCGGACGTTGTTGACCATGATCTGCCGGATCGCATCCGCCCGGCTCTTGTCGAGCAAGCCTTCCGCGATGTTTTTCTGAAGGACGCCTTCGGCGATCTTCAGCGTGCGGCTCAAATACTCATCCACCGACTTGCCATTCTTCTCGATCAAACGGGCCAGCGGAATGCCCTGCTGCCGCGCCTGCCCCAGTTCTGCACGGCCCAGCCCCGTGTATTCCGGCGCAAGCACCCGCGACGCAATGTTGAAGCGCGGATTCGAGCCCCGCGCCGCCTCGATCATCGCGGGCGTGGGCTGCCAGTCGTCGGGCTTGGACACCGGCTCCTGGGCCGAGGCGACGATGCAGCCAGTCGCCAGGGCGAAAACGATGGCGAGCCGTTCGCGCGTGGGAGAGTGCATGGACGGCACGTTAACCAGAACTTGCCCGCCCGGTAAAGGTTTCCGTTTGAGAAGGCTGGGGCTCGGGCAAAAGCAACGGGGTGCGTTTCGGATCGCCCACCAGCGACGGAGGAAGTGCGAATGCAGAAGTCCGAAGTCCGAGGTTCAGTCAGTTCGACATTCCGAATTCGTCATTCGTCATTCGCTCCACCCAGCGCTCCTTGCCATCCTCCTGTTTGAGAATGTGCTCCTGTCCGGCGGGGATGGAGGGAAGTGCGAATGCAGAAGTGCGAATTGCGAAGTTCAGTCAGTTCGACATTCCGAATTCGTCATTCGACATTTACCCGGTCGCAGGCGATGCCGTGTTTCTCCAGCATCACGGCGATGGCGCTGGGAAAGTGTGAATGCTGAAGCGCGAGCGTCGAAGTGAAAAATCGCGCTCCCATTCGACATTCGAAATTCGCACTTCAGAATTCGCATCGTTCGTCACTCGGTCGCAGCTGACTACTTCAAATCCTCCGCGATGGTCGCGAACTGCTCCAGTGCGGCTTCGAGGTCGGCGGTGATGTCGGCGGCGATAATCTCGGGCGGCGGAAGGTTGGCCGATTCTTCGAGGGCGTCGTCTTTCAGCCAGAAGATGTCGAGGTTCACCTTGTCGCGCTTGGTCAGTTCTTCGTAGGTGAAGGACTTGAAACGTTCGCTTTCCACGCGGTTGTGCCGGCTCAAAGTGGCAGAGCCGTCCCGGCTCTGTTTCTTCTCCTGATTCAGCGGCGGGACGCCGCTTCCACTCTGCCCAAAATAGCACGCCACAAAGTCATCCAGATCACTCCGCTTCAGCGTGTTTTCCTTGAGCGTGAAATGCAGGTTGGTGCGCAGGTCGTAGATCCAGAGCTTCTGCGTCCACGGCTTTTCCTGCGCGGGCTTGCGGTCGAAGAACAGGACGTTCGCCTTCACGCCTTGCGCGTAGAAGATGCCGGTGGGCAGGCGCAGGAGCGTGTGCACGTCCGCTTGCTTCAGCAGTTCGCGCCGGATGGTTTCGCCCGCGCCGCCTTCAAAGAGCACGTTGTCCGGCAACACCACCGCCGCGCGCCCGTGCTGCTTGAGGATGGTGAAGATGTGCTGGAGGAAATTGAGCTGCTTGTTGCTCGTGCTCGCCCAGAAGTCGTCGCGGTTGATGATGAGCGATTCCTTGGACGACTCGCCCGCCTCGTTGACGATGGTCACGCTGCTCTTCTTGCCGAACGGCGGATTGGCCAGGACGACGTCGTATTCGCCGTGCTTCCCGGCCAGCGCATCCTTGGTCACGACGGGCAGGTCAAATGTGGAAGCGGCGTCCCGCCGCTTATCGTTGTCTGAATCAAGCGGCGAGACGTCGCTTCCACCTTCCCCGATGCCGTGCAGCAGCAGGTTCATCGCGCAGAGCCGCGTGACGCTGTCCACCAGCTCGATGCCGAAGAACGTTCCGCTCTTGAGCTTCTTCTTCTGCGCCCGGTCGAGCGCGTGATGCTCCGCCAGGTAATCATGCGCCGCGAGCAGGAAACCACCCGTGCCGCAGGCGGGGTCGCAGATGCTCTGGCCGGGTTGCGGAGCGATCACGCCCACGATGGCGGCGATGAGCGGGCGCGGCGTGAAATATTGGCCCGCGCCGCCTTTCACGTCCTCGGCGTTCTTTTGCAGCAGGCCCTCGTAGGCGTCGCCCTTCACGTCGGCGGAGAGCGAAGACCACTGCTCCTTGTCGATCAGGTCCACGATGAGCCGGCGCAGCTTGGCCGGGTCTTGGATTTTGTTCTGCGCCTTGCGGAAGATGACGCCGAGCATGCCCGACCGCTTGCCGAGTTCCTCCAGCGTGTGGCGGTAATGAATCTCCAGTTCGTCGCCATCCTTGGCCAGCAACGCCGGCCAATCCTTGCCCTTGGGAATGGGCGACAGCTTGTTGAACGGCGGACGCGACTGCTCATCCGCCATTTTCAGGAATAGGAGAAAGGTCAGTTGCTCCACGTAATCGCCGTAGGACAGGCCGTCATCCCGTAGGATGTTGCAGTAGTTCCAGAGCTTTTGGACGAGGGCGTTCGGATTGCTCATGCCCGTTTCGAGTTTGCCTTCAGCCACTTCGCGTAATCCGCCTCCGACATCTCGCCCGCAGCCAGCGCCAACGTGCGGGTGACAGCCTCCGCCTCCGTCGCATGAAACTCAAAGCCATTCCGTTCGAGAAAACCCGCAGCGAGCATGAAGCCGGTGCGTTTGTTTCCATCGAGAAACGGATGATTCTTCACGATGCCCGCTGCGTAAGCCGCCGCCATCTCCGCCATGCTGGGCTTGCCGTAGGCAAAAAGCTGCTGCGCCCTGGCCAGCGCGGATTCCAGCAGGTTCTCGTCGCGCACACCCGCGATGCCACCGTAGTGAGACAGCATCATGTCGTGCAGCGCGAGACACTCCTCGCGCGTCAGCCAGTAGGGCTGCTTCACTTTGCCAGTTCGCGCAGCGCGTTGCGGTAGCGGCGGTTCAGGGACTCGAACACGGCCATGGACTTGGCGAATTCAGGACTGCTCGCGCTCAGGCGCACACCGTCCTGCGCTTCCGTGAGCGTCACCGTGTCGCCCTCTCCGACCTTCAAGTGCGCGAGTGCTTCTTTTGGCAGGACGATGCCCACCGAATTGCCGACCTTGCGGAGTTTGAGTTCAAGAGTCATGTCAACAGCGTAGCTACCGATGTTATTACGTCAAGCCGCCATTTGTCCAAGCAGTCCACCGGTGAAGGCCTTTTGGAGGATGGACTGGCGGAGGCGGGTGGCGCGCTGGAGGTTGGCGGTCACCACCGACTCCAACTCCTCCACCACGCTCAACCGCCGCTCCACTTCCGCCATCATGGCCGACGCCTTGTTGAACGGCGGACGCCCCTGCTCATCCGCCATTTTCAGGAACAGCAGAAAGGTCAACTGCTCCACGACCACAATGAGCGAAGCGCACGTCGTGATTTGGGGAAACAACCTGGTGGCGGGCTTGGGAAGCCAAATCGCCGTAGGACAGGCCGTCATCCCGCAGGATGTTGCAGTAGTTCCAGAGTTTTTGGACGAGGGCGGTGGGATTGCTCATGCGCGCACGTCGATCTCAGACCAATTGAAATTGGAGGTGGCTTCGCGTGGCAGCGTTCAGACTCCTGGCAAGAATATCGACTTTGGTTGACGGATTTCCGTCACCCCCGCTTGTCGCGTGATGCTCTCGGCAACGTTGAGAGTTCGTAACCGCCACCGGCAACTTTTCCAGAAATAGGAGCGAGGGTGGGTGTCCTTTCGAATAGGCGGGCCAGTGCTTCTCCAAGCGCTTCGTCACCGCGTCACAATCAGGAAACGAGCTGGTCGTGTATTCCCCGTGAAGCAATAGCCAGAACTCGAAGCATGGGTCCGAAACAGCAAAGCGAATTCCCGTTGCTTCCTTCATTCTCATCGCCTGCACAGCGAGTTTTCGCCGCTCGTCGTGTGGCTTCTCTAGATCAAAAACTACCCACACCTCATCGTATGAGATGGCGAATCCCTTCTTCGCGCTCTTTCTCCGCGCTTTGCGCAGTTCAATCGCTTTTTTCGTGAGCGTAATTGGGTCCGTGCCCTCGGGGTGCAATACCTCTACTTCAGCGGCATTGAGCTGGAACCGGTCTCGCAGCGCCTTCAGATAGTTCGGCTCCGTCTTCTCTCCTTCGGTCACGATGAGGAAAGCCTTGCCTGACGAAGGAAATCGCGGCTTCCCGCGTCGGTATGCGGACGGTCCTCTCGCAAATGTTCTCTTGTGGCTCATAGCTTGAGGCCTTCAGGCATGAACGGAATCGCGCCGTAACGACCGGCAAGGTATCCCTTGGCCAACGCTTCGTCCTTGCGTGGCTGGTAGTCAGTCAACGGGTAAAGATGCGTTGCGCCTACTGGAGATTTTTCAGTGAACCACACCTGGTCACGCCTCACCAGCGTGCCATCCAGCAGAATGGGGTTGTGCGTGGTGAAAACTACCTGCGCTCCTTTCGGATTGTTCTTACTGCACAGCAGGAGCTTCAAAAGCTCTGTGACCAAAACCGGGTGGAGACTGGTTTCAATCTCGTCCACAAACACCGTATGCCCATTGTCGAGAATGTCAGTCCATGGACCGATTAGCGAAAAGAAACGCCGCGTGCCGGCAGATTCCTCGTTATTGAAATCCAAAGCAACCGGTTCCATCCCCTCGGCCTTGTGCGTAAGACTGATTTCGACACTCTTTCTCGCTTGAATTGGACCGTCCTTTTCCAAGCGCGCTAGAAACGAGGGAGGCACACTCTGTTTTAGTTCTTCTACGCTGATTTCCTTCTCCTGAATCTGGGCGTCAGCTACACCAATGTCCGCACTTCTGAGCAGATTTATAATTCGATCGTGATGGGAGGGTTTCGCCACCAATTCTGCGGTGAAGCCAGGGTGCAGCATCGCGTCCGCGCTCAAGTGGATGAATCGAACGCTTTTTTTGAACCAGTTGAAGACCTGCGTCAGTTGCGCGTGATTGAATTGAGGACCCACGGAAAGAAACAGGGAGTTCTCCCTCGTCTTATCCTGCAGGCTCTTGTCTTGCTTAAACGCCGTCGAAGGCTTCGCCCATTCGTAAACTTTTTTTTCAGCATTGAAGGTTCGATGATACCACCTCTGCGGCGCACCCTTTGGATACGCGACCAAGTATTCCTCAATGACCCGAGTCGGCGTCACCGAGAACCCAAATACGAACCGATCGTTCTCAGTCACGAAGGTGATTTCGAACTCAGAAGGCTTGGATGCCGAATCTCGGTCAAGTTTGAACGGTTCGGCTCCTGTCGGATCGCCAGGTTGAATCTTGGTGGCTGAACGCTGCACGAAGCTGGTAACAAACCGTATCGCTTCGATGACGTTCGATTTGCCAGAGGCATTCGCTCCGTAAATCGCCGCTCCCTTCAAAAAGCGGACCCCGGACAGCCCCGGCAATTCGCGGTCAATTATGCAGGAAGCCAGTTCCTTGTCTGCATTTCCAGCAACGAGACTGAACGTCTGCTCCTCGCGGATGGACCGGAAATTTGTAACTTTTAGTTCGATTAGCATGTGCCAAGTGTGGTGTTATGAAATTAAAAAGCAACGCGTATTTTGCAGGAAACTCTCGAAAAAGACGATGCGTTTGTGAAAATGCCTAAATTCTTCCAGTGAATGCTTTTTGGAGGATGGACTGGCGGAGGCGGGTGGCGCGCTGGAGGTTGGCGGTCACCACCGACTCCAATTCTTCCACCACGCTCAACCGCCGCTCCACTTCCGCGACGATGGGCGTCTGCTCGGTGAGGGGTGGGAGCGGGATGGCCATCGCCTTCAATTCCTTTACGCCTTTGACGTTCGGAATTGCAGAGCCAGTTGAGTTGTCGAAAATCGCTTTTTGGAAGAGCGCCGAACGGAAGAGATGAAGGAAATACCGGTGATTGATGAAGCTCTCGTTAATCCTCACTCGGAGCAGAGCCTGGTTGATGATGCCTCGCTCAAACTGTTCTGGCACTCGCGTGATGCGGCCGAGCGTGACGCCGGAACAGCTAATCAAATAGTCTCCGGCCTTCACCTCGAACGCCTGAAGCTCTTCAAACTTTTCCGGCGTGATGTAGTAGCGGGCGAAGGAGCAGTCGTCATTGATGGGGCAATACTGCTCGTAAACCTTGAATCCCTTATCGACGAAAATGGCTTTGGTCAGCGCGCTGCCGAACGGGCCGCGTTTGAACGCGCCGTCCTCGTGCGCCAAGACCATTTCCCATGAAACCCACGTCCAACTTTCCGGCAGCTTTGGAAGATTTGTTGTGTGCGGCGCGGCGGGTTCTTTGTATTGGCCACGGCCCTGCCAGTTTTGGCGGCGCTCGGCCAGAATCCTGCGAAGCAAGGCTTCTCCGGATTCGAAGGTTGAAGGAGGAATTAAGAATGAAGAAGTGGAGTTGGCAGCAGGCTTCGTCCGTTTGGTTTCATCCTTTTTACTTCTTCCTTCTGCCTTGCGCAGTTCCGACTCGGTCGGAACAAGCTTCCCTTCGCAGGCGGCTTTGAGGACGGCGGCGCGGTAGCGTTTGAGGTTGGCCTGCACCCGCCGCAACGCCGCCACCCCCGCCTCCAGCCGCGTGAATTGCTTCTCAATCTCCGCCACAATCCGCCGCTGTTCCGGGGAGGGGTGGAAGAGGAATGGGTTGTTGTTCCAGATACGATTTAGGAACACGCCGCAAACCAACCGCGCCAGTCATGTTCCGAGCTGCTTGCTGTCGGAAACTGCTTTGGAGGACGAAATGAAAGAGGTACTTGGCGGCCAGACGGTCTGCGGGACGAAGCGCGAAAAACTCCGTCGAGCCAAAGCCAATCCCATTGGTCAGGCCTCTCATCACCGCGCCTTTTCCGTTCTCCATGCACGGCGTTACCTTGGCAAAGAGAACGTCCCCGTCGCGGAATGGAGTATAGCCCTTGCGGACTTCCGCGACCTTTCGGTCGCCCAGAGGCTCAAACCGTCCGCTTTCTTCCTCGACGCACTTCATCGGGATGAATGACGCCAGCGTATCGTCGGCGAGTTTGTCGTCGCCCGAACGCGGATTGATTTCGACGACTTCGCTGAGCGGGACCACCGGCCACGCGCCTTCTTTCGCCCCTTCAGGGCTCGACGTGTTTTGGGATGCGTGACCCAGGGCGGCGTCGCTGCGCGCCTTGCCCTGGGCTGGTTTCTTTCGCCCCGTTGGGGCTGGGGTGTCGGGGTTCGCACTCATGCCTTGCGTTTTCTTCCCTTTGCACGTGCGGCGGGTTTGGGGCGCTTGGTCGCGGGCTGAGCGGAGAAAGCCTCTCCCTGCATGGCGTCGGCGAGCGGCTCACGCACCGTGTGGCAGCAGGATGGACAGCGGAAGGTGCCGGGAGTGAGTTCCTCGAACCGGAGGCCGGTGTCCTGATGGAAGTCTGGCTCGCGATAGGTGATGAGCTGGCCGGAGATGAGGACGTCCTCCCGAAGGCCACAGTGCGGGCAGTCCAGCAGTTCGCGGTCGTTGGCGAACATGCCGAGTGCGTGCATCTGTTGCCGGATCACAGCGATTTGCTTCGCGAGCGGGGCGATGACCGCGATGAGGGAATCAGAATTGCGCTTCGTGTTCATTTCCAGGCTTGGACCTTGAGGCCCTTGACGCGTTTGAATTCTGCGGCGTTGCGGGTGATGAGGGTGGCGCCCAGATTCCGTGCGTGCGCGGCGATGAGGAGATCAAGCGGGCCGATCGGGGTGCCTTTGCGTTCGAGGTCGGCCCGGATTTGGGCGTAGTGGCGGGCATCTTCTCCGCCGAAATCAACCACCGTGAACAGGCTGAGGAAAGTTCGGAGGGAGGCGGCTTTGTCGGGGCGGTCGGATTTCTCGACCCCCGTCCAAAGTTCCGCAGCCACAAGGCTGGATACCGCAGTGTCCTTGCACGCGGGGAGCGCGTCGAAAGGTGCGCGTCCGCGCAAAACCTGGATGCAGGCGCTCGAATCGAGCATGAACAGAGGCCGCATGAGAAAGGCTCGCTGTTACCAGTCCAGAATTGGCCGCTCGTGTTTCTTTGGCCGGGGAGGAGGCTCGGGGAAGCTGGCGGCATCCGCGTCGTGCTCGGAAAAGTAACGGGACACGTCCCCGATCGTGCGGAGGTGCGGCAGCGAACTGGGGGCAGGCCGAAGGATGACGGCATCATCCCGCTTTTCGATCAGAACTTCCGTGCCCTCGAAGCGAAACGCCTTCGGCAGGCGAACGGCCTGACTGCCTCCATGCTGGAAGATTTTTGCAGTATTCATATCTACATTGTGTATCTACTTGTGTTCCGCGTCAAGCTGCGAGCACCTCGTTGAGTTCATCGGGCAGCTTGGGCAGTTGCTCGCCGAAGAGTTGGTGCGTCTGACCCGAGTTGTTCATGCGGTACCACCGGCAGGCGTCTCGACAGGCAGGTCGAGGAAAAGTTGCGGGAAGTAAAATTCGTGAACTTTCGCCGGGAAGGCAGCCCGCAGCGGTCCTTTGGTGCTGGGCGTTTCGAGCAAGCCGTCATCGAGTCCCAGCTTGATGATTTCCGCCGAGACGGTGGCGCCCTTGCCGGTGATTTCCTGCACCCGGGCACGCGGGATTTCGCCTTCATCCACCAGAGTGCGCACCACGCGCATGAGCTCCTCCCGGTAGCGCTGAAGATGCAAGGCCTGAAACTGGAAGTAGCGTTCCACCCGGATGCGCAGGGCGGGTAGTTCCAGCAGTCCGCTCATGAACTGGATCTGGTCGAGCATGGTCTCGAGAAAGAACACGCAGAACTCAGCCAGCGCGGCATCCGAGAGGTTGCCCCGGCCATCAAGATCGCCCTGCCGGCCGCGGTCGGCGGCTGCCAGGCATGCATAGTAACGCTGGCGGTGGCGGGCCAGACCGCGGGAGAGCGTCCACAGCCCGTGACCACCCAGCCCATGGCGGACGAGGAGCGCATGAGAATGCAGCCGGATGACCCGGCCGTTACCGTCGCCAAACGGATGAATCCAAGCAAGCCGATGATGGGCTGCGGCGACGGCGACGAGGCGGTTGGTTTCCAGAATGTGTTCGTCCCCGTAGAACGCGTGGAAACGATCCATGAACTGGGGCAACGCGGCAAAATCCGGCGGGATGTGCCGGCCCACATCCACCATGAAATCGCGAAGGCTTCCCGGCTCGATGCGATACGCCCTGCCGCTCTTGGTCCTGGCCCAGTGCAGCGGTTCGGGGAGCCGGGTGTAAAATTCCCGGTGGAGCCAGCAAATGAAATCGGGGGCGTAAACATCCACCGGCCCGGCCGCCAACCGTTCTTCCATGAGTTTCTCGACCGCGATGTGAGCCAGGCTGAGTTGCTGGTTGTCGCGTTGGGTTTCATCCTGCGAGAAGTCCCGCTTCATCGCCCGCTCAATGTCCCGCGGCGTGGTCTTGTGACCTTCAATCAGGTTGGAGTAGTAGCAGTTCATCTCCCGGACGAGATTTGCCACCCGTTGCAGCACATGGGGCGAGTGAACCTGACCTGTGAGGTGACCGGAGGCTTTGAGGATCTCGCAGGTCAGTTCGGACAGGCGGGCACCCCGCTCCTTGGGGAGGAGCGGTTCCATTGAACTGGGGTGCTGATATACTTCCATAATGCGATTTTCCGAATATCTTTCTGAAGACCTTACGGAATGATTAAGCTACTAGTAACAAGCAGGTTGTAAACCATCAATTCACCGCTTTTGATCCAGATCCGAACATCTTTCCGAAGATCATATCTACATGCAACTTACGCCGCCAGAACCCTGTTCATTTCATCCAGCAAGCCGGGGAGTTTATCGCCGAAAAGCTGGTGCGCTTTGCCCAGACCGCCGCGCTGGTTGAACGGGGAGAGTTCCAAATCTTCCGGCTCAATGCTGATGGCCGTGGCGATGTGGTCGCGGATGAGATTGAGCCACGAGAGTTGCTCGGGGGTGAAGACGGCGCCGGCCTTGGCTTTGTCCATGAGCCATTCGTGGAAGCGCTCGCTCACGGAGTCGGCGAAGGGGGCGAGGACGGGCTGTTGTTCCAGGGCGAAGCGGACGAGGGAGACGAGGTCGGCGAAGCGTCCGGCTTGGGATCGGCCTTTCACTTTTTCCGGGCGCGTGGCGGCGAAGGCGTTCCAGAGATTGTCCTCGGTGAGGGCGGCGTGGGTGTCGCGCAGTTTCTTCTCCAGTTCCTTGAGCATGGTCTCGGTGAGGCGCTGTTTGTAGGGGCGGCTGTAGAGGATTTGCAGGGCGGCAATCTCGGCGCGGTGCTGCTCGATGTAGTCGCGGAAGGATTTCAGCAGCGCGGACGCCTTTTCCTTCGCGGCGGCGTCGAAGCCGGACGAGATGACTTGGTCGATGGTGACGGTGTCGATGGTCTGCTCGGCGTCCTGCTTGGCCTTGGCGAGGGCGTCGCGCAGGGCGGGCAGGTCGAATGGGGCGCAGGCGGCGTCGGCCAGTTCCTTCTTTGCGGCTTCGAATTTCTCGGGCAGCACTTCGGCGGGTGATGCGCCGGGTTTGCCGGTGGCTTTTTCCGCAATGGCATCGGGGTCCACGGCGCGGAGCAATGCGGCGGACATTTGGGAAAGGGAAAGATCGCCTGCGAGTTTGCGGATTTCCTGCCGACTAGGCTCGCCAATCTCGCGGTCGAGCCGCGCAAGGCGTCCGGCGAGGGTGGTGAGGCTGTCTTCGTCGCGTTTACCGAGGGCGACGCCGAGCAGGAGTTTGTCGAAGGCGACGGTGCGCTGGCGCTCGAGCGGGCGGGAATCGGTCTTGTCGCTCTCGCACACGCCCACGGCATCCACGATGACGAAGTGCGTCTTGGCCCGCGCATCCGCGCCGCTCACGGCCTGCAAGTCGGTGGGGGTGAGCACGCGCGTGCCGCGCCCTTTCATCTGCTCGAAGTAGGTGCGGCTGCGGGTGTCGCGCAGGAACAGGAGGCATTCGAGCGGTTTGATGTCCGTGCCGGTGGCGATCATGTCCACGGTGACGGCGATGCGAAGCTGCGGCGAGGTGCGGAATTCCTGGATGAGCGTCTCGGATTTTTCGTAGCGCTTCGTCTCCGGGTTGTAGGTCTTGTAGGTGATCTTCTTGGCGAAGTCGTTGCCTTTGCCAAAGACTTCGCGGACGAGATGCACGGTGTCCTCGGCGTGGGAGTCGTCTTTGCAGAAGATGAGGGTCTTTGGGACGAGGGTGCGCCCGGGGAAGAGCTCGGTCGCCAGAGCGTCCGTGAATTCCTGGAGGACGGTGCGGATTTGCGACTTCACCACGACGGAGCGGTCGAGTTCGGTGGCGGAGTAGGTGAGGTCTTCGTCGAGGCGTTCCCAGCGGATGGCGCGCGTCTCCTTGCTGCGGCGGTCCACGAAAAAGCCCTTCTCCACTTTGCCGCCCTGCTCGGTGACCTCGGTGCGGATGCGATAGACTTCGTAGCCGACATTCACGCCATCAGCGACGGCGCGCTCGTGGTTGTATTCCATCACGAGGTTCTGATTGAAAAAGCCGATGGTCTGTTTGCTCGGCGTGGCGGTGAGGCCGATGAGGAAGGCGTCGAAGTATTCGAGCACCTGACGCCACAGGCCGTAGATGGAGCGATGGCATTCATCGACGACGATGAAGTCGAAGGCCTCGATGGGGATGGCAGGATTGTAGGCGACGTCCTTCGGGCGGCTGTCGGCGGCGGCGATTTCGTAGCCGGATTTTTCGTCGATATCCTCGTCGAGCTCCTCGCCGCGCAGGATGGAGTAAAGGCGCTGGATGGTGCAGATGGTGACGCGGGCGACGGAATCGAGGGCGTTCGAGGTGAGATGCTGGACGTTGTAAACCTCGGTGAACTTGCGCTCGGTGTCGGGCGTGACGAATTGATCGAACTCGCCCTTGGCCTGGCGTCCGAGATTCGCGCGGTCCACGAGGAAGAGGACGCGCTTTGCCCCGGCGTGCTTGATGAGCCGGTAGGTGAAGCTGCAAGCGGTGTAGGTCTTGCCCGCGCCGGTGGCCATCTGGATGAGCGCGCGCGGGTGATCGGCGGCGAGGGAGGTTTCGAGATTGGTGATGCCCTCGACCTGGCAGGCGCGGAGATTCCGCCCGGGCAACGGGTGGGCCGCGGGCATGGCGACGAGCCGGGCGCGGAGGGTGTCGGGAAGCGCGAACCACGCGGCGAGTGTCTCTGGGCGATGGAAGGTGAACACGCGGCGGGAACGGGGCGCGGGATCGCGTTCGTCGCGGAAGAAGGTCTCGACGCCGGTGGATTCGTAGAGGAACGGGAGCGAGCCGGGAGTAGCGGCCTGGATGAAGTCGGGGAGATTCTCCGCATAATGGCCCGACTGCTCGGCGACGCCGGAGAGCAGCGTGCCTTGCTTCTTCGCCTCGACCACGCCGACGGCCTTGCGATCCACGAGCAGGAGGTAATCGCACGTGCCGGATTTCAGCGGAGCTTCGCGCAGGGCGATGCCACGGCCGGCGGAAGGATTGGACTGTTTGTAATCCTGAACGACCCAGCCGGAGGCGGTGAGTTGCGCGTCGATCTGCTGGCGGGCGCGTTGTTCGGGGGTGTCAGGCATGGACGGTTAAGTTGCGGAACCAGTCGGAGTCGTTGAACGCGGTCATCAGAGTGCTTCGAACCATGTTTTGATTTTTAGCGCCATGAGCTTGCGGCGCTGTTCGAGGAACTCGTCGTAGTCGGGAATCACTCCATCTAGGAGCGACTCCGGGAGGCAACTCATGCGCAGGTTGGCGCACAACTCTGCCCGCTCGGTGATACCGCCGTATTTCTTCGGCCCGCCTTCACATTGTTTGGCCAAGTCGGTGAAATAAGTTTCCGGCGCTTTGTCGCCGATGGCGATGTTGATTTCGCTCTGCGCCAGCACGAAGTTGGCAATCTGGTTGTAACGGCCACGTGCCAGCCCTTGCTTCTTGAGGTGGTTGCGGGGGTAAACGTGATGCACGTCGCTGCGATTCATCATGAGGTCATTCACGGTGATATCTCGGGAAAGGAAGCCTTTGTCGCCGAGTTTCACTTGCGCCGCTTTGTAGGCGAGGAAGTAGGGACTCTGACCGGAGGATGTGTCCATGAGCTGCGGCAGCATGCCGGTCCAGAACGTGGCGGGCAGTTCGTTGTCGATTACAGAATCGGCGTAGGCGGCAAGGCCGCGTGCCTCAACCTGGCGGATGTCAAAATCGAAAGCGGTTTCCGGGCTGCCGGTGTAGCGCCCACGCAGGATGGACATGGCATACCATCGGCGCACGAGCCGTTCGAGATCGGAAGCGGGGACATTCTCAGCACGACCACGCAGATAAAGGATGTAGGCGAAGTTGACCGCGTTCTGGCCGCCGATCAGGTCGTTCGTCACGAAGCCCGCCGAGCGGACAATCATGGTAAAACGCTCGAAATGGGTCTTGTTGATGAAGCGCAGGATGCCCTGCTTGAGCCTGGCGAAGGAGGCTTCGGCAATGACGTCTTCAAACTGCCGGGTCTCGAAGTTGCGTCCCGAGAGCAGTGCAACCAAATCCGCCAACTTGCCTCGTCCGAACTCAGCGGTGAAGGCCACCCGCAGCATGTCGGTGTAGGTGGGGTCGTAGATGTCGTCGTTGACCTCCTTGAGCCAACGCATCTGCGGGAAGAATTCAGAAGCCGCGAAGGATTTGTCACCCTTCTCGATTCGTCCCATGAAATCGGGCGCAACGGCGAGGTGGCAAAAATAGTCGATGGCCTTGCGTAGCATGTTGCCGCCGTAGGTTTCGTTGGCGGCAATCTTCGACATGGCGAAATCGGCCTGCGACAACTCAGCTCCGGCGGAGTTCACGCGGATGAAAATCTCGGTGACGGTCTCGATGTCGAGGTCTTCGGCCAGCTCGATCAGGCCGACGTGGTTGTTGATGATCTTGCCGAGCCTCTGGAGCACTTTGCCAACGTGCTTTCGATCGGCGCCAGGGTTCTTGGCCACGTAGCCTTCGGTCAACTCAATCATGTCCGCATCGGGCGCGAAGACCGCCGCCACGTCTTCGATCCACGCGACGTCTTTGCGGATGGCAGGGTTGGCGACTTCGAATTTCTCGGTCAGCGGATGGAATGCGATGCGGATACGGATCGTCTCGTAATCCTTGGTGAGAACCTCACGCCCGAGCAAACCAGCCATGAGGGCCGTGACTCTTTGCTGGCCGTCGATGAGGATGCGTTTCCCGGCAGACGGTGTGCCGTCCTTGAGCTTCACGGTGGGATTGCGCCAAGCGATGAGGTAGCCGACGGGGTAGCCCTGATAGAGCGAGTCGAGCAGGTTGCGAACTTTGGTCGGCTCCCAAACGAAGGGTCGCTGAATTTCCGGAATCGCGATTTCGCCAGATTTCACCAAAGTGAGCAGGGTTTCGATAGGGTGCGGCGTGACTGAGTAGCGTTGGGTCGACATAAGCCTTAGTTTTTTCCAAGCGGCGTGCTGTAGAAGAGCTGGCCAGGGAGGGCGGCGAAGTTCGAAGGATGAATTTCGAATGTCGAAGTTGGGGAAACGCGGTTCGGCCTTCGCATTTTGTCACTCGGCATTTCCCGGTCGGCCTCGATGAGCGCGCGGCGGATGGGGAGAATTTCGAATGCCGAATTTCGAATGTCGAAGTAGGCAAAATGCGGTTCGGCGTTCGCAGTTCGAAATTCGCAATTTCTTGGTTCGTCGTTCATCATTCGCCTCCCCTTGCTGTTTTGCGTGACGCAACGGTGATTGCCACCAGTTGGTTCGCTTCGTCGAGCAGGCGCGTCAGTTCTTGGGAAGTTCGAATGTCGAGTTTCGAATGTCGAATATCCGACTTGGAGCTACCGGCTGGAGTTCGGCGTTCGTCATTCGCACTTCGCAATTCCAAGATGTCGCGGAGCATTTCGAGCCAGAAGTCGGTTTCGTCCGCCTCCTCCTCGACTGTGCCGAGCTTCGCGATGAAGTCGGCTTTGGACTTCCCACGACATGCTGAACGATAATTGGCGGCGACTGAACTCGACGAACGGATGACTTGCCCGATGGCATGGCGGGTTTCCAATACTTGTGGCAGGCCAGCAGCCACCTCGATGTCGGTTTCTGAAATGAAATTTGGCATGGTTTAGAGTTCCCAGAGTTTGGAGATGGGCACGGCGTAGAGATTGCCATTCCGATCCAGAGGCAGGATGGCGGTACCATCGTAAAAAACAATCCCTCCCTGGAAGTCAGAGCCAGTTTGCTCGGCCAAGCGGCGTAGGCCTCGGGTATCCGATGGTTCGGCATTGGAGGCGGCTTTGATTTCAATCCCCCATGTTTTGCGCCCCTGCGTGAGCACGCAATCGACTTCCACCTGGTCCTTGTCCCGGTAGTGCCACAGTCGGGGTTTGTTCTCCAACCGTCCGGCCTGGATATGAATTTGTTGAATGATGAACGATTCCAGCAAATGTCCGAACGCCCCGCGGTCACTCGTCCATGCGCTTTCCGTCATTCCGGAAAGCGCGGCGGCCAGACCGCTGTCGCGCAGGTGAAGCTTCGGTGTCTTGACCAGACGCTTCTGCACGTTGCGATGCCAGGCGGGGAGACGGCGCAGCAGGTAGAGCTTCTCCAGAATGGAAAGGTATTTCTCCACCGTGGCCCGGGTATGCCCGAGGGCCTTGGAGGTTTCCGTGACATTGAGCAACTGCGCCGTCTGGTGGGCGAGATACTCGAGGAGACGACCGACATCTTCCCCGTCCTGGATCTGGCTGATGTCGTGGATATCCCGCTCAATGATGGACCGGACATACTGCTCCTGCCATTGCCGCGCCCGCGCCGGCTGACGTTGAAAGGCTTCCGGATATCCGCCCGCGACCACCCGCCCGGGCAAGGTGGACTTCTGCGGAGGAACGGTTGAGGAAATCTCCGTTTTCAGCGTGCCGTTCAGCCACTGCTCCAGAAAGCGCCCCTCGGCCCCTTCCTTCTCCGCCTCGGAAAAGGGCTGCAGCTCGATCCATTCCATGCGCCCCGCCAGCGAGTCCGACAGCCGGGGCAGATGCAACAGGTCGGCGGAACCCGTGAGCAGGAAGCGGCCCGGCTTCCGGTTCGCATCCACGCTTTGCTTGATGGACAGGGTCAGCTCCGGCACCCGCTGCACCTCATCGATGGTCACGTATTCCGGCAGCTCCCCGACAAAGCCCTTCGGATCGAGGTTGGCCAGTTGGTAGCTGGCGGGATCGTCCAGGCTCACATACGCGCGGTCCGGAGCGGCGTGCTGCGCCAAGGTGGACTTGCCGCATTGCCGCGGACCGAGAAGGCAAACCACCGGGGTATCCGCCAAGGCCTCTGCCAGCGCCCCCTCAAGGTGGCGCTTCTGATACGGCGTAGGCTGGGCGGATGACGGCATGTTGCTCGGCGGACAATTTGCTCTTTAGGGTATGGACAAATTGCTCTCTGTCAACCGGACAAATTGCACTCTGAAGGTTCGCTCCAAAGGGTGTTGCCCAGTTGTTTTTGGTTGGTGTCGTTCATTTCTTCGGGCGTCGTTTGATTTTGGTTTCCAGGGCTTTGAGGTCGGCCTCGTCTTGCTGGTCGGCTTGAATGGCTTCTTGCCTGTTGCGGTTCTGATTGAACTGGAGGTAAAGCTCGTCCGTGCGCTCTTCCATCTGCTCATGGCTGATGGCACCGGCGTGCGTGAGCAGCGGGAAGCCGTTGGAGGTGATGATCTGATCCACGTTCTGCTTCCAGAAGGCCATGCGTGTTTCCTGCTTGCTCTTGGCCCGCAGTTCGGCGGTTTCCAGGAAGATGACCACCAGCCGGTTCAGGGTGTCGATTTCGTCCTCGGTCAGGTAGTTCTTGGCCACGATGATGTCCGCCTTGCGCACCTTTGTTGCCTTTCCAGGCGAGCAAGCCGAAATGCGGATCGGAGGGATTCGCTCGGGCGGTGATGAGTTCGGCGGCGGTTTTCCTTGTGACGGCGAAAATGAGAAGGTTCTGCACCGTGGCGAAGAAGACCTGCGTGGCCTTGTCCGTCTTGTCGTAGTCGCTGCTCAGGGCAAAGAGGTCGCGCACTTTCTGGTAAAAGCGCTTCTCAGAGGCCCGGATGTCCCGGATGCGCTCCAGCATCTCGTCGAAGTAATCCGGGCGCCCGTCCGGGTTCTTCAGGCGCTCGTCGTCCATCACGAAGCCCTTGGCGAGATATTCCTTCAGGATGGTGGAGGCCCAGCGGCGAAACTGCACGCCACGCGGCGAGCGCACCCGGTAGCCCACGGCCAGGATGGCGTCCAGGTTGTAGAGCTTGGTGAGGTAATTTTTGCCGTCGGCGGCAGTTACCGAGGATTCCTCGGTAACTGACTTCTCCTCCAGTTCCCCGTCAGCAAAGAGGTTCTTGAGATGCAGCCCTACGTTGTCGGTGCTCACGTCAAAGAGCAGGGACATCTCCCGCTGGGACAGCCAGACGGTTTGGTCTTTCGCCCGGAGCTTGATCTGGCTCCGTCCGTCTTCCGTGGTGTAGAGAATCAGGTCGGTCATGAGGGCGTGACGGCTGCGGCTGGTGTGGGCGCTGTCGGTGCTGCGGCTGGGACCGCTTCAAGAATGTCCGGCAGCGCGAATTGGAACTTGGTGGTGAAGTCTCTGAGAATGCGGCGGAACAGCTCTTTGTTGTCCTCGCCCATTTCGGTCGGTTCATGGATGGCGTATTTGCCGTGGCTCAGGAGGTTGAGAGTTCGGTTGTAGAACGCCCGGTCTTCCTCGTTATTCAGCGCTTTCAGGCAGAAGGAAATGTCCGGGTGCCCAAAGAACGACGCCGTCTTTTCCATGATGCTGCGCAGCGCATTGAAGTGGAAGGTGTAGAGCTTGCCGGTGCCGGGAACGGCGGCCATTTGGAGTTCGGCAAGCGTCGCGACGTGATGGAAAAACGGAGTGTCTTCGGGGGCGCGGAGAGTAAACGCGTCGTCCCCATTGGGGCGGTGTAGGAAGTAGCGCTTGTGCGGCACTTTCGGCTCTCCGTCTCTGGCTCTGCCCAGTTCATTGCACATCACGTTGAAGAACAGGGCGTGGTGGGAGGAGAAAACGACCTTGATGGGCGCGGCAGCGCCATTCTGGTCTTTTCGGCTCGCAGCACGGCGCAGGAGTTTCGCAAGGTCGCAGGCGACAGCGATAGCATTGTTGTCGTCGAGCGAGGAGATGGGATCGGCGATGTAGAGGTATTTGTTCGACTGATAGGAGACGTGCCCATCGAGCATCCGCTCGCAGATGGCCATGAAGAGGCACCAGATGAAGATGTTCTGCTCGCCTCGGGAAATCTTGATGTTTTCCGCTCCGTCTTTGCGGAAAGAGACTTTCCAGGTTTCGTAATCGATGTCGAAGTCGAAGTCGGCGTAGCGGCTGAGGTAGCCTGCAATCGTCTCGTCAAGCGCGAGGTCTTTCAGACCGTTGAAGAAGGTGGAGTCGGGATTGAGCCGCAGATGTCGGACGGAGTCGCCATCGAGAGCGTTTTCCCAGGTGAAAAGATCTTCGGTGTAGGCATTGAAATAGAGAGTGTCGGCGGTGCCGTTGTTTTTGCTTTTGCCCGCATCCTTGAACTCCATGGACAAGCGCGTCTTGCCGGTGCGGTTGTAGGCGTAGAGCAGGACGAGGTGGATGAGCTTCGTCGGATTGTTCAGATCGTCGCGCAAACGGGTCACCAGTTTGCCCAGACCTGGGAAGGTCGAAATGCCGCTCATGCTTCAACCTCCTCCGGGGATGGGACAGGCGGGTGACCTTCGGGTTCTGTTGATGTCCGCAAGGAGCGCCGGTCGATGAATCCCAACGGGATTCCGGCGGTTAGCCCAGGGTTGCGAGCGCGCGAGCTACCCTGGGGATCAGCCGCCCCTACCCCCAACCCTGAAGGGGTTGCAGCAGGGGACGCAGCAGATGCAACCCCTTCAGGGTTGGAAAACAGGGTGGATCGGTGACCCAGGGTAGTCCCGCGCGGCGCGGGCCAACCCTGGGCTGGAGGACGAAACGCCGTTGGCGTTTGCGGAGTGCTCATCCCGCCACCTCCTCCGGGGATGGGAAAAGCTGCTGCATCAGGCCTTTCTTGTGGGTCTTGAGGGCTTCGTGCTTTTGGGTTTCGGCGGTGATCAGGGCGTCGAGGCTGCTCAGGCACGTGGCGATGCGTTGTTGTTCGGTTGGTGAAGGCAGCGCGATGGGAAATTTGGCAACGTCTGTGCCTGTGATGTTCGGATCCTTACGGCTGCTGCTCGCGATCCTTTTCCAGTCGTCAACCTTCGCATTTAGCCATGCGAGCACATAGGCAGGCAACGCCCGGTTCTGATCCAAAACCAAGACCGAAAGTGCTTGGTTGGTTGCGGCGGGAACGCTCAAACATCCGGTTCGCCCGATCTGGTTAAAACCACCATACATTGCGACCAATACAGACCCAATCGGATTTATTCGCGCCCGCGCTTTAGGGGTAATGCATTCCTCTGTCTGAGTGATGAATGAGTTATTTAGGTCTGTAGTTTTCACCCAGGGAATCGTGCCCCCAGCAAAGAATTCTACCTTAGACCTAAGCGGCGTTGTTCCGGAGTTGATTTGCGCAACATCTGCGAGCGTCTGGCATTCCCACTCTCCGGCGTTTTGGAATTCGGGGAAGCGGAGG
>JAQBVM010000452.1 GCA_027623095.1 Verrucomicrobiota bacterium | reverse complement strand
TGACGTTGGCCTGTTTGATGAATCCCAACGGGATTCCGCCGCAAAGCCCAGGGTTGCGAGGAACGAGCTACCCTGGGTCTTGAACGCGCAAGTTCACAACCCCAACGGGGTTGCGGCCAGAAAGGAAAGGAAACCGAGGACGACCGTTTCCACGCCCATCTCAGATCAAAGGGGAGACGCAACCCTGTTAGGGTTGGCCTCATGGCCGACATTTTCCCAGGGTAGCTCGTGCCCTCGCCTTCGCTGCGCTACGTCGCGGCACGTCGCAGCCCTGGGCTTTGGGACGAAATCCCTTTGGGATTTTTTTTGCTGTCCTCATTCAGAGTTGCGTCCCACGCTGCCAGTCTCTCCCACTTCCCCATGCTTTTCCTAACTGCCACATCATGATTACCGGACAACTCAAATCCAAGATCGACAAACTCTGGCTCGAATTCTTCGCGGGCGGCATCACCAATCCGCTCACCGTTATCGAGCAAATCTCCTTCCTCATGTTCGCGCGGTTACTCGACGTTCAAGAGACACGCCGGGAGAAGATGGCCTCCAAGACCGGCAAGAACGGTTCGCAACGCGCTTTCCCCGCCGACCGCCAGCACCTGCGTTGGTCGCATTTCCGCAATGAGAGCGGCGACCGCATGATCGCCATCGTTCGCGACGAATTGTTCCCGTTTTTCCGCGAAGAAATGAGCAAACGCACCGCCCTCGGCAAATACCTCGAAGGCGCTCAATGCCTCGTGCCCAAGGCCAGCCTGATGGTCACGGCGGTGAACCTCATCGAAGAACTCCCGCTCACCCAGGGCGACGTGAAGGGCGACCTTTACGAATACATGCTCGGCAAGCTCACCACGGCGGGCATTGCCGGACAGTTCCGCACCCCGCGCCACATCATCGCGGCGATGGTGCAGATGCTTGACCCCAAGCCCACCGAGCTTGTCGGCGACCCGGCGTGCGGCACGGCTGGTTTTCTGGTCGAGGTCATGTTGTATCTCCTCAAGAAATACACCTCGGAGAAAATGGTGTGGGTAGATGAGGAAGGACAGAAGCACTACCCCGGCGACCTGCTTGAGCCGCACCGCGACCACATCCAGAACCGGATGTTCAATGGGTTCGATTTCGACCAGACCATGCTGCGCATCGCAGCGATGAACCTTTTGCTGCACGACATCGAATCGCCCTGCATCAATTACCAAGACACCCTCAGCAACAGCTTTGTCGAAAAGTATCCCACCGAGGCGGAGGATTATTTCGATGTCATCCTCGCCAACCCGCCGTTCAAGGGGAGCATTGATGGCGACAGCGTTCACGCCAGCCTTCGCAGCAAGGTCAAGACAACCAAGACTGAGCTTCTATTTCTCGCACTCATCGTCCGCATGTTAAAAATGGGGGGACGTGCGGCAGTGATTGTTCCAGAGGGCGTGCTGTTCGGTTCAAGCACCGCTCATAGTGGCATCCGCCAGATGATTGTAGATGAAAACCAGATTGAAGCCGTTATATCGCTTCCGTCCGGTGTGTTCCGACCTTATGCGGGTGTCTCAACCGCCATTCTGATTTTCACCAAGGGCGGCCGCACTGATAACGTTTGGTTCTACAAGGTGACCCGCGACGGCTATTCCTTGGATGACAAGCGCAATCAACTGCCCACCGAGCAGAACGATCTGCCGCATCTCGGTGAGCAATGGGCGCAACGAGATGCCACAAAAGCGTCAGACCGCCGCTCTCAACATTTCTTCGTTTCAGTGAAAGAAATCCGGGACAACAACTACGACTTATCCGTAAATCGCTACCGAAAGGTTGAGCATTCGGAGGTAAACCACATTGCGCCAGCGCAGCTAATTGAGGAACTGGCCGGACTAGAACAAGAGATTGAACAGGGGCTTAGAGATTTGGAGGCAACATTAAGATGAACTGGGCACGAAGGAACTTAGGGGACCTTTGCAGTATCATCACAAAGGGCTCGACCCCGACAAGCTATGGGATGGCGTATGCCTCCAGCGGTATTCCTTTCCTTCGAGTGCAGAATCTCGACAACGGACTTTCGCTAGACGGGGATGTTTTGTTCATTAGCGAGGATACGCACGAAGCATTCGCCCGATCGCAAATCCAACCAAAAGACGTTTTGCTCTCCATTGCAGGAACAATTGGTCGTTCTGCCATAGTTCCTGATAATGCTTCGCCATTAAACTGCAATCAAGCCGTAGCGATAATTCGCATCAATGGGCCACTAGAACGCAGATACTTGCGCCATTGGTTTCAAACGCATGATGCACAGGAGCAGATGCGTGGCGCGCAGGTGACTGCTACGATTTCCAATTTGAGTCTTATTCAAGACAGAAAGTTGGAAGTGCCTCTCCCACCACCAGAAGAACAGCGGAGAATCACAGCAATACTGGATCAATCTGAAACTCTCCGCGCGAAACGACGTCATGCCCTGGATAAATTTGACAGACTTACCCAAGCCTGCTTCCAAGACCTTTTTGGTGATCCACTTTCAAACCCGAAAAAGTGGAACAAAACAACCGTAGGCGAAATAGCCCCGTTCATCTCCAGTGGCGTGACCCCGCTGGGTGGAAGCTCCGTTTATCAGTCCTCCGGAATTCTTTTCATTCGCAGTCAGAACGTGCTGATGAACGCCGTGGATTTCAGTGACGCAGCCTTTGTCAGTCCCGAACTTCACCAACAAATGAAACGCTCTTGGGTCAAGAGGGGCGACGTGCTCCTCAACATAACTGGGGCTTCGATAGGTCGCGTTCACTACTTCTCCGGCGAAGACGGCACGGCGAACGTAAATCAGCATGTCTGTATAATACGCGCCGACCAAAAGCGAATTCTTCCGGCGTTTCTCGCACGCTTTTTGTCAGCACCGTCCTACCAAGCTCAAATAGTTGGTCAGAATTCAGGAGCAACACGTCAGGCATTCAATTTTGAGCAGATCCGCCGATTCGAGATTTTTATCCCGCCGATGGAGCTTCAAGCCAGGTTTGTTAAACAAGAAGCATTGGTCGCTAGTTTGAGGAACAAATATACAGCCTCGCTAACAAAACTCGACTCGCTTTTTGCCTCACTCCAGCACCGTGCCTTTCAAGGAGAACTTTGAAATGAACAAGCCGAATTTCTACATTCCCCATGAGGTTTATGCCGCGCTCGTACAACGCGGCGATTGGAAAATGCATGAATTGCCGCTTGCGAGCGGTGAACTGGTCAGAAACTTCTTCGGAAACCAAAAGACCTTCGCCCTGTTCTCAAGCGGGCTGTCGCCGGACGCCATCGCCAAGTCCGGGGAATTGGTAGCAGGAATTGATTGGGTTCGGATTGAGGCGAATCCCAAAAAGGATGAACCGCCCTTGAACATCAATCGCTACATGGTTGGCAGCATCGAGGGGGACAAGTATCCCGTTTTTCACTGCGGTCACAGCGGCACACCCAACTCGGGTTGGGCGAACCTCAAAGACTTAGATTCATACCTGAATTCGTAATGAACTGTGGTTCGATCCATTTTTGAATGTCCTCACCAATTTCAACCGAACCCGATCTCCGCAAGCTGCTATTTATCAGCTACGCCTACGAAGATCAGGTTTTCGCAAAGTGGCTGGCGCGAAAGTTAGCGTTCTACGGATATGGAGTTTGGTTTGACCAAATCCAAATTCTTGGTGGCGAATCCTGGGTCAAAGAGGTTGATGTCGCAATCAAGGATCGTTCGTTTCGCGTGCTCGGTCTTCTCTCCAAAGCCTCCATCGGGAAAGACAATCCGCGCAAGGAGCGCACGCTCGCGCTCCAGTTGGGGAAGCAGTGGAAGACGGATGACTTTCTTGTGACCTTGAATCTCGACGGCGTTCAACCGGACTGGACGCTGTCGGACATCTCGTGGATTTCATTCCGGGAAAGCTGGGCAGATGGCCTGCGCAAACTTCTCAAAAAACTCGAATCCTTGAACGCGCCGAGGATTCACGCAGGTAATACCGCCATCGCGAAGGCAGCCTTGGAACGCGGTGCTTCCCTCCTGTCCCAGAAGTCCGAAGCCCTCACAACCAATTGGATGCCTTTCGTTCAAGTGCCCGAAGCTCTTCACGTTTTCGACACGTCGGAACTGAGCAAAGAGCAGGAACAAGCTTGTCGCGACCTCTGGCCACACTACGGACTCAAACCCGGACAGGCTGCGGCCTTTTCGCCGCCACCATT
>JAQBVM010000070.1 GCA_027623095.1 Verrucomicrobiota bacterium | reverse complement strand
TCGTGTCGCAGCAGCTTTTCACCGCCACCGACGCCATCGGCTTTTCCTACGGGGTGAGCTGGAACACGGTGCGGCGGAATATTTTCAACTGGAAGGAGGGGGGACATTCCTGTCCCCCTTCTTTGGGAAAAAGGGGGTTGGAAAACCCCCACTCCTTTTTCAATCCGCACGGAGAAATCGACGTCACGCAAAACCGTCTGCCACATTGGCAGCAAGGCGAGGCATGGGTGTTCGTGACGTGGAGGCTCGGTGACTCACTTCCGAAAGCGAAGTTGGACCAATGGAAGGAAGAGAAGGAAATCTGGCTAAAGAATCATCCCGAGCCATGGGACGAGAAGACCGAGGCGGAATATCACGAACGGTTTTCGCGGCAGATTGACGATTGGCTGGATCAGGGGATTGGGTCGTGTGTGCTGAAGGATCCCGCCAACGCGATGATCGTGGCGGATGCGCTGCGGCATTTCGACGGGGAACGGTATGAGCTGGCCTCCTTTGTCGTGATGCCGAATCATGTGCATGTGTTGTTTCGCCCGCTGGGTGGGCATGCGTTGCCGGAGATCGTGAAGTCGTGGAAGGGCTTCACGGCGCGGGAGATCAACAAGCGGATCGGGAAGGTAGGGGCACTTTGGCAGGACGAGTATTTTGATCGATTGATTCGCAACGAGCGGCATTTTTTCAAAGCGGCGGCGTATATCCGTGAGAATCCGGTCAAGGCGAAACTGGAGGGGGGACATTCCTGTCCCCCATTTCTCTACATTTTTCAAGAAGGGGGACAGGAATGTCCCCCCTCCGTTCCCGGACGGCTGGAGGCCAAGGTGAAGAGCTTCTGCGCCATCCCGCAGGTGCTCGCATTCCTGAAGGACTACATCGTCTTTGCCGAGAAGGACGAGGAGCTGAACAAATACATCCTGCGCCAGCACCAGACCGGCGCGGTGGACGCGACCGTGAGCCGCGCCCTCGATCCCAAGCGCACCCGCGGACTCGTCTGGCACACGCAGGGCAGCGGCAAGACCTTCACCATGATCAAGACGGCAGAGCGGCTGTTCCGCGCGCCCGAGGCGGACAAGCCGACCGTCCTGCTGATGATCGACCGCAACGAGCTGGAAGACCAGATGCTCAAGAACCTCGCCGCGCTCGGCCTAGGCAACCTGGAGCACGCCAGCAGCATCGCCCGGCTCAACCAACTCCTGCGCGACGACTACCGGGGCATCATCGTGACGATGATCCACAAGTTCCGCGACATGCCGGCGAACCTGAACACGCGCTCGAACATTTACGTGCTCATCGACGAAGCCCACCGCACCACCGGCGGCGACCTCGGCAACTTCCTCATGGCCGGCCTGCCGAATGCGACTTTCCTTGGCTTCACCGGCACGCCCGTGGACAAGACCGTTTACGGCAAGGGCACCTTCAAGACCTTCGGCTGCGAGGACGACCAGGGCTACCTGCACAAGTATTCCATCGCCGACAGCATCGAGGACGGCACGACGCTGCCGCTCTACTATCAGCTCGCACCGAATGAAATGCTCGTTCCGCATGAGACGCTGGACAAGGAGTTCCTCTCCCTCGCCGAAGCCGAGGGCGTGGCCGACATCGAGGAGCTGAACAAGATCCTCGAACGGGCGGTGAACCTGAAAAACTTCCTCAAGGGCAAGGAACGCATCCAGAAGGTGGCGAAGTTCGTCGCCGACCACTACCGCGAGAACGTGGAGCCGCTCGGCTACAAGGCCTTTCTCGTCGGTGTGGACCGCGAAGCCTGTGCCCACTACAAGCACGCGCTCGATCAATTCCTCCCGCCCGAGTATTCCGAGGTCGTTTACACCGGCAGCAACAACGACTCCGCGCTGCTGAAGGAATTCCACCTCGAGCCGAAGAAGGAGCGGCAGATCCGCAAGAGCTTCGGCAAGCTCGACCAGCAGCCGAAGATCCTCATCGTCACCGAGAAACTGCTCACCGGCTTCGACGCTCCCGTGCTCTACGCGATGTATCTCGACAAGCCGATGCGCGACCACACCCTGCTGCAAGCCATCGCCCGGGTGAACCGCCCCTACGAGAACGAGGCGCAGGAAATGGTGAAGCCCCACGGCTTCGTCCTCGATTTCGTCGGCATCTTCGACAAGCTCGAAAAGGCCCTCGCCTTCGACAGCGACGAGATCAACGCCATCGTCAAGGACCTGAAGCTCCTGAAGGTCCTCTTCAAAAACAAGATGGAGTCCAAGGCCCCGGAATACCTCGGCCTGATCGAGCGGAACTTCAACGACAAGGACGTGGACACCCTCATCGAGCACTTCCGCGATCCCGAGCGGCGGAAGGAGTTCTTCAAGGAATACAAGGAAATCGAGATGCTCTACGAGATCATCTCGCCAGATTCGTTCTTGAGGCCGTTCATTTCAGACTACGGCACGCTCTCCGCGATCTATCACGTCGTCCGGAAGGCCTACACGAAGACCGTGATAGTGGACCGTGATTTCCAGGGGAAAACCAACCTGCTCGTGCAGGAACTGGTGGGCAGCTACGGCGTCGAACGGGTTGAGGATTTCATTGAGATCAATGCCGAGACCATCGAACTGATCAAGAAGCGGAAGGGTGGCGAGGGAACCAAGGTCATCAACCTGATCAAGAGCATCGAGAAACTGGCCGAGGAAGGCAGCGATGACCCGTATCTGATTGCGATGGCTGAGCGCGCCCAGGCTGTGCAGGAGAGTTTCGAACAGCGCCAGACCAGCACCGCCGAGGCGTTGGAGGCATTGCTCAAGGAAGTCGAAACGAACGAAGTTCACAAAAAGGAACAAGCCGAGAAGTCCTTCGATGGCCTGACCTACTTCGTCTATCGCAGCCTGCTCGATGCAAAGATAAATAACCCGGAATCCGTGAGTCGCAGAATTCGCCAAGCCTTTGCCGATTTTCCCAACTGGAAACGGAGCGAAAACGCATTACGCGAACTCCGCAAGCAAGTCACCTTCGCCATCTTTGCCGAGACGGACGATCTGGACCGCGTCACCGCGTTGGTGGATGAGCTGTTTACGTTACTTGAGAAGGCGGATCGGATTTGAACCTATGAAGGCTGATCCAGAGAAAGTGGCATTCAAGAATCGTGTCCACAAATGGGCTGAGAAACTCGAGGTCAAGGTGGTTTGGTTGGGAATCCGTCCGATGCAAAACAAGTGGGCTTCCTGCTCCACCGCCGGCCACCTGAATTTCAATAACGAGCTTCTTCATTTGGACCCGGCGCTTTGGGATTACGTCATCGTCCACGAACTGCTCCACTTCTTCGTCCCCAATCACGGGAAGCTGTGGAAAAGCCTAATGCGCGCGCATCTAGGGAAATACGAAGAATTCGAATCGCGACTGAGAACTCCGACACTTCGGATTGACACTCGCAACAAAAAGCCCCGATAAAATGCTGTCGAGTCGTTCCGAGCTGGAAGAAGTAACCGATAGGTCTCGCATCAAAGATCCGGTGATTGCAACGCGTCTGTTTTAGGCGAGATTCCAGGCTCCCGCACTTGGCGATCGAGCGGCTCTAGCGTCGGCAGTTCCGCGGTCGCGACCCCGAGTTCCTTAAACCGCCTTCCCGAGGGAAGTACGCGGCTTTCCAGAGATCCAATTGCGTCGTTATACGATTTCACTGCCGAATCCAACCCACTTCCTGCCTTGCGCAAATGGTCCACAAATCGTGACAACCGGTCGTAAAGCTCTTTGCCCTGTTCGGCAATCTCCCGGGAGTTTTCCGCGATTTGCTGCTGTTGCCACCCGTATGAAACCGCTTTCAAGAGGGCAAGAAGTGTTACCGGGCTGGTCAGCAAAACCCGCTGTTCAAAGCCATATTCCAGCAGCGTTGGATCATGCTCGAACGCCGCGCTTAGGCAGGTTTCATTCGGAACAAACATCACCACAAACTCCGGCGCCCGATCGAACTGTTCCCAATACTTCTTTTGGCTCAACTCCCGGACGCGGCGGCGAACCGCTTCCGCATGCGCCGCCATTTTGACTCGCCGCGTATCCGCGTCGGTGGTCTCCATCGCCTCAAGAAAGGCCTGCATCGGCGCTTTTGCGTCGATCGGCAAAACGGTGTGGTTTGGAAGATGCACCACCATGTCGGGACGGCCTTCATCGCCGGTTGCCTGCTCATCAAATGCCACGCGCGATTCCATCCCCGCCATCTCGACAACTCGCCGTAGTTGAATCTGGCCCCAAGAACCGCGAATCGTCGGCGACTTCAATGCCTGCTCGAGCTTTATTGTGGCGGTCTGCATTTGCTGATGCGCCTGGCCCAGTTGACGCAACTGCGCGTCCAGCCCCTTGTATGCCCCTTCCCTTTTCTGTTCCAGCTCGCGCACATGAGCGTCCAATGCTTTCAGCGTGATTTCGACAGGTTGGACGATTTTCTGCATTTCAACCTTCTGCACATTCCAATCGCCACGCACACCAGTCAGCAATGTGGTGAGTTGTTCGCGCGCCCGATTCAGAAACTGCTCGGAGTTGCTCTGCAACACTTGACCCGCCAGCGCGTTGAATGCTTCTCGAAACTTGCCCTCTGCTTGGTCTTTCCATTGAAGCTTCTCGGCGTCGGCTTCCCGTTCCTTTGCCAGTTCTGCAACGCGAATCCTGAGTTGCTCGGCTTCGAAGCGAACTCGACCGGTTTGTTCCAACTCCCGCTGTTGTGAGTGGACTCGTTCCTCAAGAATGATTTGCCGCGAGCGACCCCAAAGCCAAGCCATTACACCGCCGATCAAGGCTCCCGCAAGAGCGGCGAGTGTATAGAAAACCATCGGTTGCATTTCATTTGTCCGATTCAGTGATTCAGAAGAAACCAATGAATCTCATATTGAAACATTGGCGCAATCACGGAGTTCTTTAAAGTCAGGCTCGTTGGGCCGCATAGCAGTCGAAGAACCAACTGAACGATATCGGGGAATGCTAGAGTTAATCTCCGAGGGTAATTACCGGCTCGATCCAGGAGAAACTCAACCTCCCACTACCTCTCTCGAATTCGAAAAACAGAGGAGGCCAGCGAACAAACGTTTGAAACATGCCTATCCGCTTTATCGACAATCGTAATAATTCGAGCTGCTGCGCCTCACAGAGGCGCGCTCTGGAGCGCGGGTCTGTGAGGCGCAGCATCCTCGCTGTGTCAACAAACCGGATAGGCATGGTTTGAAGCCCCAATTACTGAAACAGGGTCAGCAGATTCGAACGTAACAGGTTGTACTGAGCAATGAGCGTGCTTCCTGTCTGCGTGAGCAGCGAAAGATTTGAGAAATTCTCGTTTTCCGCTGTAGTATCGACGTTATTCACCCGGTCAACGATTGCCTGAAGATTCGTTTTCTGAATCGTTAACGTGCTCGTGATGTTATCGATGCGCCCGGCACCGGCGTTCGCGACGCCTTGCAAAACCGTAAGGGAAGCGACGGCGGTGCTGACGGCTGCGACGGCAGTTGCCGCACTTGATGTAGTACTTACGTCAACTCCCGACGTAAAAATCAGGCTTGCCGTGTTAATGCTGGTGTAATTAACCGCTTGCAGCGTGAACGTGCCGCCATCTGCGTCCTGGATGATTTGGTGATTTGTGGTTCCAAAAAGGCCGAGACCATTGAAGCTGCGAGTTCCCACACTGCTGATAAAATCCTGTAACTGCTCGAATTCAACCTGGTTCGCCGAGCGTTGCGCACTCGTCGTTGTGGAACTTTGCGAGGAAGTTGCCAGTTCGCTCATCCGGCTGAGTGAGGTCGATACATCATCAAGGAAACTGACCCGGGAATCGTTGAACGAGGCGGCGTTTGCGAGGGCTGTCTCGACCCCTGATATTCGCCCGATCTCGTTCGAGGTTCTGATCGTGCTCGCAATCCCCGAGGGATCATCCGTGATCGACTTCAGACCGGTCGTTAGCCGCAACAAGGACTCCTGGAGGAGTGTGGCGTTATTATTTAGAATCCGCGCCAGCACGAAGCCGAACGAATTCGTTGCGATCTCATTTACAGGACTAACAGCCATAAGCTGATTTGTTTATTCGCATTTTGAATAACCGCACTTTCATTGGATTCCCAAAACCGACAAAGCTACAAGTGTGCCGTTCAACGAATTAATGCCAAAAGCTGGAACAACTAAAATTTCCTGCCACGCTGACGTATTACCTATCATCCACCATAGAATTTGTCGATCAGTATTTCTTGCTGGTATTCAAGGTGTTGCATCGACATCGACTTGGATTGGACCGGGTCGGTGTAACTCATTCGCGAAGTCGTACGCATGAGGACGACAGGCAAAGGCGATCTGAGCTCCGATCACATTCCTGAATCTAACCGGAAACATCTGCCAAATGGTTCTCGAACCCAAAGTGAGAGGCGGCCTGCCTGCTGAAACTGTCGATACGCACTCTGCGCCTTCCGATTCGAACCAACTGAGTGATCGAAGGTGGAATCGGATTGTGCAGGCACCGATAGCCGAAATCGACGTGTCGCTTAGAGCTTGACTGCGCATAGAATTTCCCTGCATAACGCAGCGAATGAAAAATCTTCCTCTCCTGTTGCTCGCCACGGCCGGTATACTCTTGCTGGCCGCAGGCTGTTTCAGTACTCCCGATAGCCGAATGAGGTTCGGAGTTCCATTTACAAAGGACACGATTCAGAGCCGGTACGAGAGATCGGTCGATGAAATCTTCACTGCGGCGAAGGCCGTTCTTCAGTTTAACGGAACGCTTTACGGGGAAAACACCATCCAAAAAAGCCTCGAGGCAAAGATTGATACCCGGACGGTATGGGTTGCCGTGGATGAAGTGGAGCCTGGAATAAGCCGCGTCCGGGTTCAAACGAGAAGAAAAGGCGGCCTTGCCGATATCGAACTGTCCAGTGAGATCGACAAACAGATTGCCCTTAAGCTCACTCAGTAGGCCTTCCCTGTTTCAAACCAATATTTTGTTCGTAAGAGCCAAGTTTGACGACTTGGCTCTTTTGTTTGGCCTTCATTTCACGATTGAGATAAGCGATGCGGTTCCGCGCGTTTTGTTCGGCTGCGGAGTCTGGAAAAGTCGCGATGATTCTCTCGAGTGTTTCGCGTACCAGACCCACGTCAGACGTCAGGCGAACCTGAAAATTCGCCAGAAGATTTAACCATCGCACAATCTGCTTGGCAGGTTGATGGGGCACTTCAATTAGGAATTGCAACTGCTCGGTTGCCAAATCGAGGCGTTGATAATGATCTGCATAAATCGCCGCCAGCTTTTCCCGGGTTTCATAGTCATGCGGATGCGTTATGAGATGCGCCACATATTTTTCAGATGTCTCCGATGGATCCTCGACGACGGTTTGCAGGTCGGTTGCGTCCTCGCGCAATCCGATATTGCCATCATACTCCTTCACTACGATTTGTCGGGCGCTTCGGTTCGGCTCGGGAGAACCGCTCGGATCGAGATGCGCCATACGCTGAAGCGCAAGTTGGGCAAGCTCGCTTTCTGGGAAAGTATTCACAATTCGCTCAAGGGTTGCCAGCGCGGCGCCGGGGTCTTTTCCCAGTTTTAACTCCCAATCGGCGAGCCGGTTGATAGCAAAGGCGATATTTTTCGGCGTGTGCCCCTGCTGTTCCAAGAGCGTTTCAATTGTTTTTCGGGCGCTCTCGAGATCATGCAAATCTTCCGCTTCAATCTCGGAAAGCAAAACGAAACCGGGAAAATCAGTCGGAAAGCGATCAAGCTGTTTCTGCACCTCGCCGACCGCTCCCGCGTAGTCTCCACGCTTCCTTTTGGCAATTGCCATCGAATACAGTGGCGCCTCCTCGATTTCCTGATTACCGCCGTCGTACAAGGATTCGAGCGGCTTAGAAATCAGGCCTCCCAAATTTGGCGCCCACATCACTCCCACTATTAGCCCCAAGACAATTCCGACCATCAAACCGAACGGTCCCATCCTCGCAGCCTGAACCAGCCCGTAGGCCGCGAATACCGTTACGATCCATTTCACAGCAAGACGAATAGGATCTTCGCTCCTCCCGAGCATTCGAAACACGATCCAACACGCGTACGCAGTGAGACCGATAAGGAAGATGAATCCAACGATTTCCATACGCTACCTTCCGTCTGAGATCAGATCATTGATCGTTTCGCATTCGAGTCCGGATCTCAAGCGCCGTAATCAACCTGTCCTCTCCGCCATTCGATCCGGATTTCGTGCGCGGCTAATCGCCGTGTCGTAGCTGATCAGGCATCGACAATAGAGGTCATAAAGGCACGCATCCATTAAGACCATGCCCTCTTTGCCTCCCGTTTGCATTGAGGTTTCGAGCATGTGTTTGTTGTTTTCTCGAATCAGATTGCGAATGGCGCTGTTCGCAACGAGCAACTCATAGGCAAGAATTCGCCGAATCCGGTCCACGGACGGTAGCAAATCCTGAGCGATAATCCCCTGAAGCGAGCTGGCGAGTTGAATCACAATCTGCCTTTGGGCGCTTCCTTCGAACACTCCAATGATACGTTCGAAAGCATGCGAGACGTCGGGAGAATGAAGGGTCGCGAGGACGAGATGCCCCGTCTCCGCAGCAGTAAGAGCGGCGGAGATCGTCTCGTGATCCCGCATTTCGCCCACGACAATCACATCCGGATCTTGACGCAGCACGTGAATCAGCGCCCGCGTGTAGGAATGTGTATCCGTCAACACCTCCTGCTGGACAACAATCGCGCGTTTGTTTTCATGCAGGTGCTCGATCGGGTCCTCGATCGTAACAATTTTGCAGCGACGCTCACTGTTGATCAGGTCCACCATGTAGTTCAGTGTCGTTGTTTTTCCCGCTCCTGTGGGTCCTGTTATCAGAACAAGCCCATTCGGTCTTCGCGCGAGATCATTAATTCTAGGCGGCAAACCAAGTTCCTCGGCGCTCAGAATCCGCCGGCCGCAGAATCGAAGGCTCATTTCGGGTCCGCCATTTCGCCGATAAAGCGTCACGCGTACACGTCCGGCAACTTCATGCGGTATGGATACGCATAGTTCCCAATCCCGTTCGAATGCTTCCCTTTGGTTCGCGTTCAACAGGCTCAAGGCCATTCCCGTGACCGCCTCCTCGATCACGGGACTCTCGTTCGCCAGAATGATCTCTCCGTTAATTCGAAATGCAGGAGGCACGCCCACAACCAGATGAAGGTCGGAGGCCTCCAATTCTGTCGCTGAATCGATAAGTTGATCGAGGCGAGAGCGGCTCATTTTCCAAAATTTCTCCTCCAGCGTCCCCGAATCCAAGACCACAATCCGGCGGACGACAGCTCGGCAATCTCCTCAGGGTCGGGCTGGCACTGCGGATCCAACTGACGCGCCTGCAGGAACGAGTTTGACGCCGGACCGGATAGCCCCAACGCGAGTTGGCACCGGGCAAACTGGAGCCATAGAATAGCCTGGCTCGCATCTAAAGAAACCGCTTGATGGGCGTACTTGAAGGCTAATGAGAACTGCTTGTAGAAATAGCAAGACCTGGAAATTAACCAATAGACAAACCCGCCTCGCTCAAAAAGTCCGAGCGCTTTTTCAAAGCAAAATTCGGCCCGGCCTTCTTTGCGGGCCAAAAAAACGTCGCCTCGTGCGAGCCAGACATAAGCGGTGTTTCCTCTCGCCTCGATCGAAGAATCCGAGAACATCAAGGCCTCCTGAATGTTTCCCAATCGAGCAAGGGACACTGCCTTGACGGCGAGCGCTTCAGGCTCGTCTGGAAAAAACTCCATAGCTTTGTCAGCCCAAAGATTCGCCTCTCGGAATTCCCCAAGTTCGATCAGCATTCGTACTTGGAGGGTCCAGGCGTCCAGATTCCTGGAATCGAACTCGAGAACTTTGGAATAAGCGCGCAGCGCCTGTTCGAATCGACCCTGCCGAAAAGCTGCGTGGGCCGCTTCCAAATAATATCCTCCGTCCTTAACCGCCCGTTGCCGCGACGGCAACTCCTCAAACGAATCGCCAAACTCAAGATTTGAGAACCGGCTCATGTTAGTTTTCTTCGCGGCATTCCGCCTCTCACATCCAGAACTAAATGGCGAATCGCCTCTTCTGACGAGATCAATTATTAGCTCCGTGGGTTGGACCAAGCTTTCCTAAGAGTCTCACGCTGCTATCTATCCGAGGCAACAATTCGTTTCTCTTAATCTCGCACAAACTCTTTTGGATTAACTTCCAACGGCGCTCGCGATCCGAGCCCGGCCTCCTGCCCATTCGCGCAGCGCGGTGATTTGAGAATCCATCGTGCTCGCCAGAGGATTCGTTTGGTTCAAGGAATGGATGAGGTTCTCTGTCCGAAGTTCCGAACGGTCTGCGAAGATGTCGAAGAGCGCGCTGATCACGGCTTGTTCGATTTCCGCTCCGCTAAATCTCTCGCTCGCCGCCCCCAATGCCGCAATGTCAAATCGCGCCGGATCACGTCCCCGTTTACGCAAGTGTATCGCGAAGATCTCATAGCGTTCCGCCTCGGAGGGAAGATCGACAAAGAACAACTCATCGAAACGCCCTTTTCGCAGTAATTCCGGGGGGAGATCGGCAATGCCGTTTGCCGTGGCAACCACAAAGACCGGCGATGATTTCTCGGAGAGCCATGTGAGCAATGTTCCGAACACACGTCCGGTCGTGCCGCTATCCGAGTGTCCTGAACCTCGAAATCCGGAAAACGCCTTGTCAATCTCATCGATCCAAAGAATCGCCGGGGAGATCGATTCGGCGACCTCGATCGCCCTGCGAACATTTTCTTCGGAGGAACCCACGAAGCTCGCGAACATCCGACCGATGTCAAACCGAAGCAATGGCACCTGCCACAAGGATGAAATCGCTTTCGCGCAAAGACTTTTCCCGCAGCCTTGCACGCCAAGCAGCAGAACTCCTTTAGGAGCCGGCAGACCGAACAAACGGGCTTCTTCCGTAAAAGCTACCGACCGCTTCACCAGCCAGTCTTTCAGACCCTCAAGACCGCCCACATCTGAGAACGCCGCATTCACCGGGCAATACTCTAGGAGCCCGTTCTTGCGGATGATCTGCTGCTTCTCAGCCAATACGTCCCCAAGGTCATCTGCGCACAGTCTTTGGTTCTTGACGATAATTCGGGCAAACACATTCTCAGCTTCCGCAAGCGTTAACCCGAGAGCGGCTCTCAGAATCTTTTCGCGACCCGGCCCGTCAGTTTCAATCGATATCGGCGCGATCGCCTGAATTTCCAGGGTAATCCGGTCCAGCAACTCAGCAAAGTCGTCAATCGAGGGAAGCGGAAACGTGAGGAGAGTCACTTCCTTTTCGAGCTCAGTCGGAATTTCGACGACGGGCGAAACCAAAACGACGGTCTTGTGGCAGTTCTTTAGGTGCTGGCCGATTTCTTTAAGTTTTCGAATAACCTGATAGTTGCTCTTAACTAAAAATGCGTGGAAATCCTTTAGGATGAAAACCGCCGGCTCAACATGGTCAATGATGTAATCAAGCGCGGCGATGGGATCTCGCGTGCCGGCATTTCGGTGGCGCGCGCTCTGACTCGATGTGCCAGCGGGAACCATCCCAACACTGCAAGTCCATTCGTACACTCTTTTCTGGCGTTTCTCTCCGATTGCCTCGATCAAGCGTTGAACGCGGAGTTCCTCGGATGAAACAATGTAAATAATGGGATAACGAGCTCGGATCAGAAGTTCGATTTCCTGTGCGGCATTCATAACTTTCTTGATTCCCGATACCATACAGGGTTCCGCAAGGCGAGGGAACTCGACAGTGATTCTGGATGGGCAAAAAAAGAGGCTGGCAAAAGCCAGCCTCGATTGCATTTTCAGTTCCTCCGAGTGGACAGCGGATTAATAATCCATTCCGCCCATGCCGCCGTGGCCTCCGGGTGCGGGCGACGACTTTTCCTTCTCAGGAATTTCGGTGATCAAGCACTCGGTGGTGAGCAACAGCCCGGCAATCGACGATGCATTCTGGAGCGCCGTGCGCGTCACTTTCGTCGGATCCACCACGCCCGCCTTCACCAGGTCTTCATAGCCCCCAGTGCTTACGTTGTAACCTTCGTTGCCCTTGCGCTTTTTGATCTCCAGAATCACGACCGAACCTTCGACGCCCGCATTGTTTGCCAGGGCGCGAGTCGGCGATTCGATGGCGCGCTTGACGATCGCCAGTCCAATCTGTTCGTCTTCATCCTCAAGCTTCATCGCATCGAGGGCGTTGAAACATCGCAGCAGGGCGACGCCGCCACCCGGCACAATGCCTTCTTCGACAGCGGCCCGCGTGGCATGGAGGGCATCCTCGACGCGAGCTTTCTTCTCTTTCATCTCGGTCTCGGTTGCCGCGCCAACATTGATGACCGCAACGCCTCCGGCCAGCTTCGCGAGCCGTTCCTGAAGTTTTTCCCGATCATAGTCGGAAGTCGTTTCTTCGATCTGCCGGCGGATCTGATTGACCCGGCCCTGGATCTCCGAGGATTTCCCGCCGCCTTCGACAATGGTCGTGTTTTCTTTGTCAATCACGATCGTTTTGGCCCGGCCCAAGTCTTCGAGCTGGATGTTCTCAAGCTTGATGCCGAGGTCTTCGGTCAAGCATTTGCCACCGGTGAGGATGGCGATGTCTTCGAGCATTGCTTTCCGGCGATCGCCAAATCCAGGCGCCTTGACCGCGCAGACGTTGAGCGTGCCGCGCAGTTTGTTCACAACCAACGTGGCAAGCGCTTCCCCTTCCACATCTTCCGCAATCACCAACAACGGTTTGCCAATCTTGGCGACCCTCTCAAGGAGGGGGAGCATGTCTTTCAGGCTGCTGACCTTCTTCTCGTAGATCAGGATGTAAGCGTCCTCAATCTTCGCCTCCATGGTTTCCGCATTGGTGACGAAGTAAGGAGACAGATACCCCTTGTCGAATTGCATTCCTTCGACCACTTCGAGGGTCGTTTCGATCGACTTGGCTTCTTCGACGGTGATGGTTCCGTCCTTGCCGACTTTGTCCATCGCGTCCGCGATGATCTCGCCGATCGTCGTGTCCCAGTTGGCGGATACCGTCGCGACCTGCTTGATTTCTTCCTTGTCTTTAACCTTCTTGGAGATCTTGGCAAGATGCTGGACTGCGACCTCGACCGCCTTCTGAATCCCGCGCTGCATGCCGATCGGGTTCGCACCGGAAGTCACGTATTTCAAACCTTCGCGGAAGATTGATTCCGCGAGGACGGTTGCGGTCGTGGTTCCGTCGCCAGCGGCGTCACTTGTCTTGCTAGCCACTTCGCGCACCATCTGCGCGCCCATATTCTCGTAAGGATCCTCGAGTTCGATCTCCTTGGCCACGGTGACTCCGTCTTTCGTCACGGTCGGGGATCCGAATTTCTTGTCCAAGACAACATTGCGGCCCTTCGGCCCCAGAGTTGCGGTTACTGCGCGCGCCAGTTTGCTCACCCCTTTCAAGAGTGACTGCCGAGCGGCTTCTTCAAAAAGCAATTGTTTAGCTGCCATAGATTTTCAGTTCTTTTTAAAATTGTTAGTTAACGATCGCCAATATGTCGTCCGAGTTCAGGATCTTGTACTCCTTGCCATCGAGTTTGATTTCAGTGCCGCCGTACTTGCTAACCAAAACGCGGTCACCCTTTTTGACCTCGAAGGGAATCTTCTTTCCATCATCATCCGTCTTGCCCGTGCCGAGAGCCACGATGATGCTCTCCATCGGTTTTTCCTTCGCGGAATCCGGGATAATAATCCCGCCTTTTTTGACTTCTTTCTCTTCCACCGGCTCGACTAGAACACGATCACCAAGTGGTTTTACATTGATTGCCATAGGTTTTTTTTTATCCTTTGTTATTACGGTTTGATTAGGGAATCAAATCCCGCAGCACTCGCAGCGGGAAAACTTTTGTTGAAATTCTTATCTGCATATGACTGAACTTCGGGCGCCTCAGAATTGAATTACTTCTTCTCATCAACGACTTCCGCGTCAATGATGGGCCCTTCGTCTTTTCCCGCTTTGCCCTTGCCGGAAGTCTCTTCTCCTGACCCAGCCTCCGGTTGCGCCTTCTCGCCCTTCGCTTTTTCCGCGGCAGCCTTGTAAAGTTCAGCGGAAACGGACTGCCACACCTCGTTGAGCTTTTCGCTTGCCGACTTGATGGCGTCTCCGTCCGAACCCTTCAATGCTTCCTTCACTGCGGAGACAGCTTCTTCAATCCGATTCTTGTCGGATTCGGAAATCTTGTCGGAGTTGTCCTTCAGCATTTTCTCCGATCGGTACACCGCGTTGTCCGCTTCGTTGTGAGCTTCAATCTCCTCCCGTTTCTTTTTGTCTTCCTCGGCGTGAAGTTCGGCATCTTTTTGAAGCTTCTCGATTTCCGCTTTCGAGAGGCCGCTGCTCGCGGTAATCGTGATTTTTTGTTCCTTTCCGGTGCCGAGATCCTTCGCACTGACATGAAGGATCCCATTCGCGTCGATATCGAAGGTCACCTCGATCTGTGGAACGCCCCGTGGCGCCGGTGGGATATCAGTCAGATTGAACTTTCCGATCGTCTTGTTGTCCTTGGTCATCGGTCGCTCGCCCTGGAGCACGTGAATTTCGACACCAGGTTGATTTTCCGAAGCCGTGGAGAAAATCTCCGACTTTCGCGTCGGTACGGTTGTATTTCGCTCGATGAGCTTGGTAAATACACCGCCCAGTGTCTCAATGCCCAATGACAGCGGTGTAACGTCAAGCAGCAGGACATCCTTAACGTCTCCCTTAAGCACACCGCCTTGGATCGCCGCGCCTATTGCAACAACTTCATCGGGGTTAACTCCCTGATGCGGAGGTTTGCTGACTAGCGCTCGCGCCGTCTCGACAACACGCGGCATGCGCGTCATCCCTCCCACAAGAACGAGCTCCTCAATCTGGTCCGGAGAAATCCCGGCATCCTTCAAGCAGTTCTTAACCGGTCCAACCGTCCGTTCGAAAAGACTGTCACAAAGCTGCTCCATTTTCGATCGAGTCAACTTCATGCTGATATGCTTGGGACCGCTCGCATCCGCCGTGATAAACGGAAGATTGATTTCGAATTCCTGAGCGCTGGATAAAGAAATCTTGGCTTTTTCGGACTCCTCCTTGATGCGCTGAATCGCGTCAGGCTGCTTTCGCAAATCCATGCCATGCTCGCGCTTGAACTCGTCGAGAATCCAATCCATGACTGCGGAATCCCAATCGTCACCTCCCAAATGGGTATCGCCGTTGGTGGCCTTCACCTCAAAAACGCCATCTCCAATCTCCAGAACAGAGATATCGAACGTGCCGCCACCAAGGTCGTACACGGCGATTTTCTCGTCCTTTTTCTTTTCCAGACCATAGGCCAGAGACGCGGCAGTCGGTTCGTTGATGATTCGAAGCACCTCCAAACCTGCAATTCGACCGGCGTCCTTCGTGGCCTGTCTCTGTGAATCGTTGAAATATGCGGGTACCGTGACGACTGCCTGCGTGATCGTTTCACCCAAACGCATTTCAGCATCGGCCTTTAACTTCGAAAGGATCATTGCCGAGATCTCGGGAGGGCTGAACTGTTTTAACTTTCCGTCAACCTCGACCTCAACCGCAGCATCTCCATTGGAGGCTTTGACTACCTTGTAAGGAACACGTTTTTGCTCCTCTTGGATTTCTGCGAACTTTCGGCCCATGAATCGCTTCACGGAATAGACCGTGTTCCTTGGGTTGGTCACTCCTTGGCGCTTCGCCGCATCTCCCACCAATCGCTCACCGGATTTAGTGAATGCCACGATCGATGGAGTTGTCCGCTTCCCCTCCGAGTTCTCGATCACAAGAGGCTCCCCGCCATCCATTACACACATGCAGGAGTTTGTTGTTCCTAAATCAATTCCAAGTACCTTCGCCATAAAGTCGTCAAACGTTAAATTCGGATAGACCCTAAGCAGCGGCGATGCCAACTCAATTAATAATTCATAAGCAACTTTATAACAAATACTTATATCGATATTGCTTCAAGAAACAATCTCCCTAAAATGAGTCAACAGCGACATCGTGTCACACTGAAACCGTCGCTGTCTCACAAAGCATGTCGCACTCGATGCTACGTTCGGAATACGGCGGTATCGGCGTGGGCCCAAAAAATGGTGGCAGTGTCGGTTGCTTCGTCTATTCTCCGTCTTCAGTTCCATCCAGGTAAGTGCCGACTGTAAATCGGTTCGCCAGATGGCAAGCGAGTAAAACCTAAACTTCTAGAATAGCTATGGCAGAAAGAATCGGATTTGTCGGAGTAGGACGAATGGGCGCTAATATGGCACACCGCCTCAAGGATTGCGGCTACAAGGTGAATGCCGTGTATGACGTGAGAAACGATGTAGCGGAGCTGGTCGCCAAAGAGCTCGGCTGCGAGTCATGCACCAGTTTAGCCAGAGTTACCGAGCTATCAACTGTTGTTATCACGGTAGTGACTGACAATAAGGCGATGTACCGCATTTTTGCTCCGCCTGGAAAATCGGACAGTTTGCTCCGAAATTCGCAAGGGAAACTTTTTATCAATTGCGCCACGATTTCACCGAAAGTGCATGTGGATGTCGAGAAACTCGCGAGGAAATCAGGTGCGGAATCGTTGGAAGCCTGCATGGCGTCCAGCATTACTCAAGCCCGGGAAGGCACTCTGTATCTAATGTGCGGCGGAAAGGAGTCCACTTTCAAGCGCGCCAAGAACCTGCTTGCGAAGCTCAGTTCAACCATGCGCTATATTGGGGCATCCGGAAAAGCGGCTCAGGTCAAGGCGCTGGTGAACATGGTGATGAACAGCAACACTGCGGCACTAGCGGAAGGTCTGGCTTTGGGGGACGCATTAAAACTTGATCTCTCCGTCCTGCGCGAAGTCTTTTCTCAAACAGGCGCTGCTTCGCGAGTCCTGCAGACCGACGGAGAAGATATGCAGAAACGCGACCATTCCTGTTTCTTCTCAGCAGCGCACGCCGCCAAAGATTCTGGAATCGCCCTAAGCCTCGGCAAGGAGAATGGTCTAACACTGCCGCTAGCAGCAGCCGCGAAACGGCAATACGATCGAATGGTGAAGGAGGGTCTGGGCGAACTCGATAAATCCGGGATTGCTGAACTGACGTTCAAGGGGCGCGGCCCAAAGAAAAAGAAATAGCAGCTCATTCCGCATGCCGAGACACCGGATCGAGAAAGACTGGAAAGCGAGACTCCGTTCGGCTATTCCGTTCGGCGTTGGGCAGACCAAGCCAAAACACTTTCGGGACATGGCGAAAGTGATTTGGAAGAACCGCGACAACCTCCCCTACGCTTGGAAGGTTTTGAGTCGGGGTGTTTGTGATGGCTGCGCGCTCGGCGTGGCGGGATTCCATGATTGGACGATTGAGGGGGTTCATTTGTGCATGACCCGTTTGAACCTCCTCCGGTTGAACACGATGCCGGAGCTGGATGTTCAAAAATTGGCGGACATATCGGCGTTGCGATCGCTCAGCAATGCCGAACTTCGTGAACTCGGCCGCCTGCCATTCCCTATGGTGCGCGCGAAAGGCGCACTCGGCTTCACGAGGATTTCTTGGGACGATGCCATCCTCCGAATTGCGAAAAAAATTCGGTCGAGCGACCCGCGTCGAATCGCCCTATTCCTCACCTCCCGAGGGATTACCAATGAGGTGTATTATGTCGCTCAAAAAGCAGCCCGATTGCTCGGCACCAATCATATCGATAACGCGGCGCGCCTTTGCCACTCCCCCTCTACTGGCGCAATGAAGCACGCGTTGGGCGTGGCTGCCAGCACATGCAGTTACAAAGACTGGTATGGAACGGATCTCGTTGTGTTTTTTGGAGCCAATCCGGCCAACGACCAACCGCTCTCCACCAAATATCTGCACGAAGCAAAGAAGCTTGGGACGAAGGTCGTCATGGTAAACCCGTACCGCGAGCCTGGGATGGAACGTTACTGGGTTCCATCCACAGTGAGCAGCGCTCTGTTCGGGACGGACATAATGGATTACTGGTTCCCCGTTGCCCAAGGCGGAGACATTTCGTTTCTCTATGGAGTTCTCAAAATTCTCATTGCAAATGGATGGTTGAATGCGGAATTCATCGCTGGCTCAACGGAAGGTTTTGAAGAACTGAAAGCTCGGACGGAGGCTCTGGATTGGGCAACCTTGGAGAAGAGTTCGGGCCTGACTTGGCGAAGCATGGAGGAGTTTGCGGAACTGATGCGAGATGCCAAGAACGCCGTGTTCGTGTGGAGCATGGGCATCACGCAGCATCAAACCGGCGGCGACGCCGTGTCAATGATTCTCAATTTGGGGCTGGCGCGCGGTTACGTGGGACGCGACAAAAACGGTCTAATGCCTATTCGGGGCCATTCCAGCGTTCAAGGCGGGGCGGAGATGGGCGCCTATTCAACCGCGTTTCCCGGAGGAAAACCGATCACTCCGGAAAACGCCTCTGCGCTCTCGGAACTGTACGGATTCGAAGTTCCGGACTGGACCGGTGCCACCGCTCCCGAAATGGTTCAACTGTGCTCCGACGGCGGGCTCGACTTGCTTTACTGCGTTGGCGGGAACTTTTTGCGCACCCTTCCAGAACCCGCGTTCGTTGAACAGGCTCTCGCAAACGTTCCGCTGCGGGTTCATCAAGATATCATTCTCACGGACCAAATGCTGATCGAGGGATCCGGTGAAGTGATCCTGTTGCCGGCGAAGACCCGCTACGAGCAGGACGATGGCGGCACCGAAACGACGACAGAACGGCGAGTCGTGCTAAGCCCGGAGATCCCGCGCCAAATTGGGGAAGCGCGCGCGGAATGGAAAATCATTCGCGAAGTCGCGATTACGGCGTGGCCGGAACGAGCGCGGTTCATGGGATGCGAAACGGGACAGGCTATACGTGACGAGATCGCCCGGGCAGTTCCCTTTTACGATGGAATCCAGTTGCTGAAGAAGGGTGGCGATTCATTTCAGTACGGTGGACCCCACCTCTGCGCCAATGGCAAATTTGCAACGGTGGATGGAAAAGGGCACTTTCGGACCGTGTCACTCCCTCGGCCCCGCGGCCAGGGATGCAGTGCCGTTCCTGCCGAAATCTCCGGAGACAAACGGCAAGACATCGATTCTTCCGATCCTTCTCGATTGCGGGCGGGAGAAGTCTTCTTTGTCAGTACTCGGCGGGGAAAACAATTCAACACTCTTATTTATGACCAGACGGACCCGCTCACCGGAGCATCGCGGGAGGCCGTTTTCATGAATCCGGAAGACGCTTCGGAATTGAAACTTAGACAAGACGACCGGATAGCGTTGGTGAACGAGCTCGGTCGCTTTGAAGGCCGTGTTTTCATCGTGCCCATTGCCCGTTGGAACCTTCAAGTTCACTGGCCGGAGGCGAACAACATCATCCGGCGGGGTGTGAACGAAACTCTCGGCGGTGTTCCGGACTATAATGCCCTGGTTCGCATCGAACGAATACCGTCCTCCGCGGGGCGGTAAGGTGTTTCGACCGTGAACGAACAGTTTTCAGAGACCGGCGTCTGGCGATGGGATGCTGAAAAGGCGCCTGAGTCTCAAAAAGACAGACTTGCCCTAGAGGAACCCCTCGAGATTCGCGTTCGCGGCCGCAGCTTGGTGGTAACAATGCGCACACCCGGAAACGACGACGAGTTGGCCGCTGGATTTCTGTTCACTGAGGGGCTGATCCGAACGGGTGAAGATGTTTCCGGCATCGCGCACTGCCGCCAAGGAGAAGTGGAACATCACGAGAATACAATCAACGTGTTTCTGGCGCCATCAATCGAACTGCAATTCGACGGATTGCCGCATGCTCGTTTCGCCTCGTCCAGTTGCGGCGTTTGCGGCAAGGCCTCGATCGAATCGATTCATCAGCACTTCCCGCCACTCAAGTCAAACGCGTCGATTTTTCCGGCTGATCTTTTGAAGCTTCCGGATCGCTTGCGCGGCGCACAGCCGATATTCGACATCACCGGAGGGTTGCATGCAGCGGGGATTTTCACCCAGGAAGGGCATTTGATCTGCGCGAGAGAAGATGTCGGGCGGCACAACGCCGTGGACAAAATCATAGGGAACGGATTCATCGCCGGAACACTTCCCTTCGAGACGCATGTGCTCCTTGTGAGCGGGCGTGTCTCGTTCGAAATTGTGCAGAAAGCGCTTGCCGCTCGAATTCCGATTGTTGCGGCAATCTCCGCCCCTTCGAGCCTTGCGGTTGAGTTTGCCAACGAAAGCGGGCAGACGCTGATTGGCTTTCTGCGAAACAGAACTTTCAAGGTCTATTCGCACCCGGATCGGATTCGGACCATGTCCTGAGATCCGGAATTCAACAGACACGTCCGCATTGACGCGCCGCTATTGACCAAAATTTCCCGCTACTGCCTGCCGAAAGAAGCCTAATTCTCCGGAAGTTCCGGCAATCGCGGCGCTTGCCCCTCTCTTGGTTCGGGTGCCGGCATCACCTTCGGGGAGTCGGAGAAGTTTGTGGGGTTGAAGTATTTACTGAGGATTGGCGCGAAGTCGGGGTTCAGCCGGGCAAACTCGATTAATTTGTACCGAAAATCACGCATCATCGGCACAGTCGTGGTTTCATACGTCGAGGCAAACTGGTTAAGTTCGCGGACCTGCTGCCGTACCAAACTCACTTCCCGCAATAAAAAGATCGAGAGACTCCCCGCCAAGATCACAAGGGCCACTAGAGTTGCTTGAAACAGGCTGCGAAGTGTTTGAACGGATTCGCGTAAGCTGTCGATCGCCGATGTTTCGCCGTGGCTATGGCCGTTGGCCGCGTCCTGAGAATGGTTCATGTTGTCGGAAGGCTCCATGATTTGAATTTAATTGGCGGTGGAGCTCGAACGGATTTGTCCCTCTTCGACTCGAATTCCAACGACTTCAAGCAACGGAAAAATCTTCGGATTTTGCTGGCCGTAAGCGATCGCATCATTGGCGAGATTCTGAAACATCGTTCGATTGCGGTTGATGACGCTGGTTTGGTTTTGGAGATCCCGAAGCTCGCGAATCTTTTGGATGTACGAATAGGATAGACCGGTGGTGGCCAGCGCTCCCAAGAACAGGAGAACAACCAGGAACGTGGCAAATGGATTCTGTTTCATATTCAATGACCGCATGAGAGTAAACCCAGCGGGTTGAGATTCCAACGTTGAAATGCTCTTCCCGGGAATTGGAGGTCAAACTCTCTTCGATGTAATTGGTTTAGCAAAGCATTGGCGGCACCGTCATTTTGAAACGGGGAATCCTCGTCACCACTTTGCGGCCCCGCTCATCAACCCCCAAGTAGCTTCCCTCGGCAACCGCTGAATTCGTATCGAGCAGGTGAAAACTGTTGTAGCTGAACTTCTCGCCAGGTTCGATATTCGGAAACTTCCCAACAACTCCGTCCCCTTCGAGGACCGTGATTTCGCCGAGGTCATTTGTAACCACCCATTTGCGGCCCTTAACGGTCACGGACAGATTGGTGTCGTTGTGGATGCTAATGAAATAGACAAAACAATGGGGCCGATCCGGAGGTGTCACCGCCTGGGCATGATAAAGAACGCGATCCACTGTCACTCGCAAATCGTCTGGTTCGAGAAAATCCGGATTGGTGCTCACGCTCTTTGATCGGGGAAGACGGACCGCCGTTCAAGCAAATTTCGATAATCGTTTCGAGTTGGGTGCTCGCCGTGATCCGCCAGAAACATTTAAAATTGCAATCCCGCCGGCACCGTGTTTCATCGAACCGCATATGAAGGTCCATTTCTTTGGCGCGACGCGCACGACAACGGGTTCAATGTTCCTGTTGGAAATCAACGGACAACGGATCCTTTTGGAGTGCGGCCTATTCCAGGGACGGCGCGCCGACACTTTGGAGCGAAACCGAAGTTTTCCGTTTTCCGCTGGAGATGTTGATTCGGTTATTTTGAGTCACGCCCACATCGACCACTGTGGAAATTTGCCGAACCTATGCCGGCGGGGTTTTTCCGGGAATATTTATTGCACGTTCGCCACTCGCGATTTGGCCAGCATCCTGTTGGAAGACTCGGCCGAAATTCAGCGCGCGGATGCCGCATTTGTTTCCCGAAAACGTGCCAAACAGGATTTACCACCCGTCGAACCACTCTATTCGGCAGTCGATGCCGAAAAAGCAATTCGGCAGTTTGTGGCGCTCAACTACGACCGGACTCTTCCGGTGGGCGACGGAATTTCGGTCACATTCAGGGACGCAGGCCATATATTGGGCTCGGCGCAGGTCGTTCTCGATATTCAAGAAGGCGGCCGGAAATTCCGTTATCTGTTTAGCGGCGATATCGGACGTGGCGGTGACGACATACTGAGAGATCCACAATCCGTTGCCGAAGTGGACTTCCTTCAAGTAGAGAGTACCTACGGCAATCGCGAACATTCTCCCAGGACCAACGCTCACGAAATCGTGGCTCAAATGGTTCGCGAAACGCTCGAACAAAACGGCAAAGTGATTATTCCGGCGTTCTCGGTGGGGCGCACCCAAGAGATTGTTTACGCTTTGCATCAACTCACGCGCGCAGAAAAACTTCCCCAAGTTCCGATTTATGTGGACAGCCCTCTCAGCGTGAACGCCACAGAAATCTACCGTCTGCATTCAGAGTGTTTCAACAAGGACACCTATCGATTCTTGCGTGAAACCGCCAATCCCTTCGGCATGGAGAATCTCACCTATATTCGCGACGTCGCTCATTCCATGAAACTAAACGACTTGAAGGACCCGGCCATTATCATCAGTTCTTCCGGGATGTGCGAGGCGGGACGTATTCGGCATCACTTGAAGAATCATATCGGTTACTCCAATAACCTTGTCCTGTTCATTGGTTACTGCGCCCAGCACACTCTTGGAGCGCAGATTCTCGAGGGACGAAAATCTGTCAACATCTTTGGGGAGCCGCACGCCGTTAAGGCCAAGGTAGCCTCAATCGACTCATTTTCCGGGCATGCCGACAAACACGAGCTTCGGCGCTATGTGGAGAGACTCGAAGGGAATATCAAACGAATCTCCGTGATTCACGGTGAAGAATCCCAATCACTCGTGTTCGCCGAGTCGCTACGGAACCTAAAGCCAGACTGCGAAGTGTGCGTTCCCGAGATTGGTCAGGTGATCGAATTCTAGCGGACAGTGTTGCGGCAGTCCTCAGAATTCGGCATTCTGACAGCAAATGGTTTCGACCGATCTGAGCACACGATTGCAGATATGGACAAGCAATCCAGTTGTCCGATCACTCGCTTTGTCGTTAATCCTGCATTGCGTTCTGTTCAGTTCGTTGGAACTCGCTTACCGGATGGGGATCTTGAAGATCCGGCTTCTTCCAATGCCTTGGACCCAAAGCCCCTCCGCTCGAGAGGCGGATTCCGTGCGAAAACAGAAAGACACCTCGACCCAATCCACGGAAGTTCCGCTTGTGTTCATTGATGTGGAAGCAATCCAAGCCACTAAGGAGGTTCCGGAGCAGGCCAAGTACTATTCATCCGTAAATTCAATTGCCGGGAATCCCGATACCCAAGTCGATGCCGAGGTGCCGAAAATATCAGGAACTCAGGAGGTAGTTCCGAAAACGACTGACACACCCCGTAAAATTGAGAAGACCGAACCCGAACCGATGCCGCTCCAACCCTCTCCTGTAACTGCGGAACCCGCTCCCGACCTCCAACCTGTCAAACCTGAACCGGTTTCAAAAGTCGTATCGAAGAAGGAGGCGGAAACCGGACCCGGCGATGTTGTGGTGTCCAAGCCCGCTCAAAGACCAATTTTTCCGAAACCCGCTATTACCCCTGCCGCTCAGCGCCCGAGATACAGGCGCCTCGCGGATGCCCGAGCGGCGGACTCGAGTTTGGCCGGAGAAAAGATGAAACAGGAGGGGGGCGTCAAACGTTATTCGATCGCCGAAGGCTTGGATGCCAAAGCCACACCTTTCGGAGCCTATGACAGAGCGATCATTGATGCGATTCAAAAGCGCTGGTTCGATCTCCTGGACGAGCGGAACTACGCCCGAAACGCTTCTGGCAAGGTTGTGTTAACCTTTCGCCTGAATTCGGACGGATCTGTGACAGAATTGTCCGTTTCGGATAGTCAAGTCAGCGAGATTCTCTCTATTCTGTGTCAGCGAGCCGTTCAAGATCCCAGCCCTTTTGCCCCTTGGCCAGTCGACATGCGCCGGGCGATTGGCGACAACCATCGTCTTGTTCGGTTCACCTTTCACTATGAGTGAACCCGCCAGAAGAATTGTCTATCGAAGAATGCTTTCGTACGGATGATGCCCTGCTAACATCGTCGGCAATGAGCACTTCCTTCCGCGTCGGTATCACTCGCGACTTTCTGAATCCAGACGGCTCGATCGGATTTGGCGATATTGGTCTCGGCCTGTTCGAGGGCTCCGAACAGATTACGTTCGAATTTTTGGCCGAAAATCGTCCTGAATTAGAGGCTGAACAAGTTTCCGACTACGACGCGCTTTTGGTTCTCAGCCCGAAGATCACGGAGAATACACTCGAGAATTCCGAACGCCTAAGTCTCGTGGCGCGTTTTGGAGTGGGTTACGATAGCGTCGATGTCGAAGCATGCACACGCCGTGGAGTTTTGCTTGCGATCACACCCGATGGCGTTCGGCGTCCGGTCGCGACCGCAGTCATGACCCTGTTGCTCGCGTTGAGCCACAAACTCATCATCAAAGACCGCCTAACGCGAAACGCGCAGTGGAGCGAAAGATTGAACCACATGGGAATCGGTCTTACAGGACGCACACTGGGAGTTATCGGCTTGGGAAATATTGGGAAAGAAGTCTTTACGCTCGCAGCCCCATTTCAGATGCGGCATCTTGCATTCGATCCCTACGTCCACGAATTCAATCCTCCAAAACACTCGATTCAATTGACCGATCTCGATACGCTGCTGTGCGAATCCGATTTCGTCGCGGTCTGCTGTGCGCTGACACCTGAAACACACCACCTCATCAACGCCGACCGTCTGAGTCGAATGAAACCGTCGGCATACCTGATCAATGTCGCGCGCGGTCCGATCGTGGATCAAAGGGCGTTAACGACCGCCTTGCGGAACGGCGGAATTCAAGGGGCCGGCCTCGATGTTTTTGAACAGGAACCGACCGCACCGGACGATCCGCTCTTAAAACTGGAGAATGTAATTCTCTCCCCGCATGCTCTCTGTTGGACGGATGAATGCTTCGCCGGGATAGGCCGAAGCGCATGCCAGAGCATCCTTGATCTCGCTTCTGGCAAGATCCCCGGAAACATTGTCAATCGCGAAGCCGTTTCGTCACACACTTTTCAACAAAAACTTAAGACATACCAAAACGCTCGGCGAGTATTCCTCAGCAAACATGGAAATTCATGCGGCTGAATCCTGTGAAACGGAAACTTGGCGGCAACCCATGTTAGAACGCGCGAGATACTCAGCTACTCTGTCGCTCCTGTTCAATGATTTTCCGTGCCTCTTCCTCGCGCTCCTCTGACACTTGCAATCGAACTCCGCTGTCGGTGAGAAAATGATGCGGAGCAATTCCTGCGGCAGACTCGTCAGGAATAAAAGAAGGAATACCACACGATTCCAGGACCATCTTCAGGTGCATCGCTTCATTTAGATCAAAACAATTCGCAATCGTAGTCATAAGAACCTCCGGGTCTGTCATACGCCAAGGCACGTAGAGTTTGCGACGCTCCCTCCCACATGTTCAACTTCAAATTCACCGAGCGACAAGGCTCTCGGCCCGAAAAATAGTCGCCTGTAGATCCGCTGCCTCGAAGTCGAGGCGGCCTTTCATGGTTAAATCCCCAACCCGAGTCGCCGCCTGTATCCCCTCCTGAACGGCTTCTAACTTGCGCTTCAGCATTTCAATCCGGCCTGGTTCATTTCGGCGCACGGGTTCTACATAGCGGGGGCGAGCTTTAGCTTGCCTGTTTTTGCGGGGCGATTTCATTCGGTCTTTGAGCATTTTCACAGTTGTTGGTTAACACGTTCGGGACCCAGATTGAAGCGGAGTAACTGAAAGGTAACCTCGATCGGTGAAGGTCTTGAACTCCGTCACCGTCGGTTCGAACACGGGATTAAGCAAGAATTCTTTTGGCGCATGTCGGCGAGTGTTCAAAAGTGAATTTCTCGTCGGTTCAAAAGTGAACAAAAAATCAAAGTGAGAAAGC
>JAQBVM010000451.1 GCA_027623095.1 Verrucomicrobiota bacterium | reverse complement strand
AATGATGGCGAAACCACCAATTCCACGGTCGGCTTCTTGTTTCCCGGCCACCGGGGCCCGGGTCGGAGGGCTGGCCACCGCCGCGGCGCTGGCACTGGCTGACTCCCCGGGCCGCGCGGCCGAGGGGTTGTCGGGGCCGGTGGTCTGGATCGAGCCCGACCCGGTGAGGCGGACTTTGCAGGTGCGCGGTTCTATCGAGGGCGCCACCCTGTCGGTGACCGACCCGGCAACGGGCACGGAAATCAACACGCCGGAGAAACTGTACGAGCACGGCTGGCTTATTACCCCGAACGGCCTCTTGCAGTCGCGCCTGGATGGTTTCTACGAGGCTGTCCCCCGGTTCGACGAGAGGGGGCGACCCTTGCGCTTCGAGGTCTCGAACCTATACCCCGGCGTCCAGAAAGTGGCGGTGCAGTATTTCGCCCAGCCTTTCGACATGGCCAGCACCTGGGGGTTCAGCGGGTCGGCCCAGCTTGAAGGCGGGCAGGAAACCAGTTTGGACCACGTCAGCGGGCGTTTGATTCGCGGTCTCGGCGGTCACGATCAGTCGAGCCTCTACGAACGGACCCTCGGCCAGGTCGGCGATGCCGACAAGCCGGTAGAGAAGATCGCCTTCACCGTCGCCAAGGGAATGTGGTCGAAGCAAATGACGATCGGCGCCGTGCGCATCGAAACTGCGCCCTCGATGGAGGTTGCGATCACCGACACCCCGCGGCCCGCGCAGCGGTCGGTGCGCGAACGGCTGCAACAGTTCGGGCCGGCGGCGGAGAACGGGGAGAAAGCCTATCACGCCGCGGTGCTGCCTTCGGTGGCCAAGGTCAAGCCGAAGAGCTTTGCGGGCATCGACCCGGCGTGGTTGAGTGCGGGCGCGAACCTCGCCGCCGCCCGCAACGACAGCGAGGGCTTTCAGATTCTGCTCTACCATCCCGAGCGCGAGTTGACGGACGTGACCTGGTCGGTGGAGGGCCCGACCGGACCTTACGACGCGGCCGCGTCGGACCTGGAGGTGCTGGTGGCGCCGGTCGGCTACGTCCGGCAGATTGCCAACCCGTACGACATCGCGAACTACGGCTGGCGCCCGGAGCCGATCATGACCTTCATGAAGTCGGTGACGGTGCAACCGGCCGACGCCCAGACCCTGTGGGTGCGGGTGTCGGTCCCGGCCACGGCGACGCCGGGTGCCTACCGCGGCGCGGTCGTCCTGCAACCGGCCGGGCTGCCCCCCCATCGCGTGCCGTTCGAACTGGAGGTCTGGGACATCGAACGGCCGCCGATGCCTTATCTGAAGGTGGTGGTGGGCATCTATCCGGTGGAGCACTACGAGTTCCTGATGGATCATGGGGTGAATCCGAGTCATATCTACGGGAAAAGCGCCTTTGGCCTGCCAGAAGATGAGGCTCTGCCGATACTGAAGAACTGGGCCAAGCGGGGGGTCACCGCGGTTAACCTCGGGCCATATGTGAGCTACCGTGACAAGCCCGCGCCGACGGCCGACGAATTGAAGAAACTGGTGGACGAGGTCGAGCGATCTTACGAACTGGCCAAGGAAGCAGGTCTCGGCGACGTCGCTTACTTGTACATGTTCGACGAAGCCCATGTATCGGATTACCCGATCATGAAGACGGTCGTTGACGCCGTTCGAGCGCGGATGCCGAACCTGCGGCTGGCCACCACCGCCTACTGGGGCGAGGACCTGGACTTCGGCACGGGAGCGGGCGTCGATATCGACACCTGGTGCCCCATCGTGCAGCACTTCCGCAATCCCGACCTGGCCGATGCCGGTCGACAGCACGGCCGCGACATCTGGTGGTACACCTGCGGCTACCCGCAGCCGCCGATGCCGAATTTCAATGCCGAGAGCAGCGGGATGGAGAACCGCATGCTGGTGGGCCTGGCCCCGCACGCCTTCCGCGTCAGCGGCTTTCTCTACTACGCCTTTCAGATGGCCGGGACCAGAGTGACGGAAGGGCCCTACGCGCCCTTGACTTTCAGCGGCGCCTCTCACGACTGGTTCTATCTCAACGGTCCGGGCGGCCTGGACGATCCCCTGCCGTCGCTGCGGATGGAAAACCTCCGCGCCGGCCTGGAGGACTACGACTTGATTGCCATCGCCCGTGACCATCAAGCGGAGTTGGAAAAAGCGGGCAAGACCCTCGATCTGAAGGTGGCGGAGGTACTGAAGCAACTGAACACCGTGCCCAATCCCTACGTCCGCAGCGTGATCGACTACTGCCGCGATCCGCAAGAGCTGGAGACGCTGCGCCGCGACCTGGCGGAATACATCCGGCAGGCGCGGCAACTGCTGCGGTAAGTGAGTGGCGGGAGATCGAACGCGGTCACGCACCTTCCGCGGCGGCTGCGATCACCGCCCGCACCGGTGCGTTGTCGATGGCCATGGTGGCCGGATCGCTCCTCCACGTGATCATCCGCGCGGTCTCGTAGAGGATGAATCCATCGAAACGGCCATCCTCGCGGACACGGCGAAACTCGGCCTCGCACGCATCCCCTCCTATGTCGATGTAGCGGTTCACGACCAGCGGCACGTGCCGCTGTTGACACGCTTCTATCATCGCCTGGGCGACCGGGTCGTCGAACAGGCAGTCGAAGGGCAGGTGGTAGAAGCGGAGGATGCCGGCATCCATCAGTCCCTCGCGCACCCAGCACTCCCAGTCGAAGTCGATGTTGAGGGGGTAGGCGTTCAGACGCCACGCCGAGGGATCGGGCCTGAAGAAGTCGATGTTGAGGTTGACGCGCAGGCGCTTGCCGTGCGCGGACGCCAGGGCTTTGGCCTGGCGCAGGAAGTCGGTGTAGGCTTCGCCGCGCACGGCCGGCACGGCAGCCGGCGGATCCCGCGGGTCGCGCTCGGCGGCGCGCTCGAGGACGACGTCGTTGTAGCCGTACTCCTCGGGGAAGTCCGTCATGGTGCTGTGGTTTTCGACGCGCAGGTCGATGCCGTCGACCCCGGCTTCGATCATCTCGCGCACCCAGTCGAGCCAGCACGCCTGCACAGACATGGGGTCAGGCCTTGATTAATGATTAAGGGCTATGTGCTTCTTTACGGCGACGTACTTTGTTCTCAATCGCCGATTCTTCTCCAGTCGCCTGGACAGTTCGCTCAAATTCCGCGATATACCGGAACCGTCCTGCAATCCGAGTTCGACAGCGACCTGCCGCTGAGTTAATCCGGCTTCCTCCTTCAGCAACTTCATCGCCAGGAGCCGGACATCACTACGCTGCCGCCGCTTGCGCAGATCGCCGACTTCCACGCCAAAATGATCGCAAACCACCTCCAATACCTTCTCCGGCGTCGCTGGCACTTCGATCCGCCGCATCGCCACATCCAAGGGCTGCCCTTGCTGCCCAAGCAAGTCACGGTAGGCCGCCTCTGCCCATCGGCAAAAGACCTCCAGACCAATTGCTTTGCTTGATCGCTTGAGCGCTTCAGCGAGTTCCTTGTCATGTTCAGCCAGCCCCGTTTCGACGTAGCGCCGATAGGCCCCTTCTCTTTTGCCCCGGCCCTGGCTCACCAGTTCGCCAAGCGGTTCGTAGTCCACCCACGACTTGGCCTTGCGCAGGCCGGCGTAAGAGGGGTAACTGCTCCACGAATACCCCCGCAACGCATTCTGCTTCTCCTCCAGCGGCAACGACGTGATGCTTCGGATCGCCACAGGATTTAGATGGATGTAACGCGTCAATCGAAGCAGGTACTCGTCGCCCTCCACCAATTTTGCCTTGTAGCGCCCTCCGAAAAGATGGCCGCTGCGCCGATGACGCCGATTGAAATACGTACAGTAACTGCTATTGAGCTGCTGCATGAACGCCACCAGGTTTGCCCGAGGCGTCTCGAGCAGCAGGTGAAAGTGATTGCTCATCAATACGTAGGCATAGAGCCGGATATGATGCCCCTGAACATAGTCGGCGAGCTTGGCCAGAAACCGCCGCCGATCCATATCATCGCGGTAGATCGGGCGACGCTCGTTCCCACGCGTAGTCACATGGTAAATCGCTCCGGAAAACTGCAGGCGGAGGGCTCTAGCCATGCAAAACTCATGACAGCTCCTGCAGGCCAAAGCAAGCCTTAATCATTAATCAAGGCCTGACCCCTGACGCCCCTGTTGCGATGCCGACCCTTCTACCGCACCGTTCAGAACCGCTCAGCAAGCATGCTCTGCGGAAAACAT
>JAQBVM010000450.1 GCA_027623095.1 Verrucomicrobiota bacterium | reverse complement strand
GCGATTGTTCGCGGCAAAGACTAGCCGACCGCCTCCCCGAGCGTCACACACAGTTACCGAAGCAACACTGAGTGCCTGCACGGTCCATTCCACGAGCAACGCAGGGAAGAAGATCGCGGCGGTGAGCTTGGTTTGCAGCGCACAGCCCAAAATGATTCCGGACACAATCGGCCAAAAGATCCGTTCCTGTTTGAAATAGCGCAACAGAGCCAGAGCTCCGCCTAACCCCAGAGCCATCGCGGGAAGCTCGATCATCACGGAAACACTAAGCTGAAGAAAGGACGGAGACGAAACCAGCACAAGCACGGCGAGCAATGCCGCGGTCCGTCCCAATCGCTCGCGGACAAGCTGGTAGAAAACGGCCACCAAGAGCGTCGCGAAGCCGACCGCGAGCAATCGTCCGACAAAAGCCGATGGACCGAACCATCTGAATAGAGCCGCGAGAATGGCGGTGTGCAATGGCGGTTGATCGTTCCAAATCGATTGATACAGCGGATATCCCTGGCTCGAAAGAAAACCCTTCATGAGCTCGTATCCTTCGTCCCCACCGAACTGAAAGGCGGTTGCGAGCGGCGCGCACCAAACGAGCGAAGCGGCAAAACACACGGGGATCAGAAAATCAAGAACTCGCGGCGTGTGCTTCATTGCTTCGAGCATTGCACTTGAATCAGCCTCGAACGGCGAGCCGCATCCCAGTTATTCGACTTAGAAACCACGTAAACCCAGCAGTTCTCATTTTGCGGAGCGCGGCTGTGTGCGAAGCATCAGCCGCAGCGCGTGGATATGCGTCACCGCTTGGTGTTGTTCGGACGTGCTGCGGCTGGTCGGGACGACAGCCGCGCTCCCGACACGCCATAATGAGAATCGCTGATGTAAACCAGCGTCCCCTTGACTCGCATTTTCCATTTTCCCTTCAACGTTCCCCTTTTCTCCAATTGAACGCGTAATTCATTCCAAAGTTCCAAGCTGTGGCGGTCGCAATCGCCGCCAGATTCGCCAGATACAGATTAAAGGCAAGCGTTGAAACGAGCGTCTTCAACGTGACAACGGCGATGACAATTCCTCCGGAACAAATCAGGTTGAACCTCAGCAGTCGCATCAACCTGTCTCGCATGGACCGCGCGAGCCCGCTGCGATCGCGAAACGTCCAGACTTCGTTCCAGACAAAATTGTTGACCATTGCTATCTCCGCCGCCAGCGCTTTGCCAACGAGTATAGGCCAAGCCAGCGTGGTCGGGTCCGCCAGAAGGAAAAGGACCGCCATATCGACAAAGACGCCGCTCCCTCCGACCACACAGAATCGGATGAGTTTTCCGGCAACGTCGCGAATGCTGGAGTTGTTTATTGCCATGCCGAATCAGCCTTTCTCAAAAACAATCTTGCCGCACCGAAAAAACCATGCTCTCCGACCTCCGACGATGACGTCAGCCCGCCCAATAGAAGTTCAGGTAGCGAATCAGAAAACAGACCTGGAGTGATCCCAGCAATGCAACGACGTACCAGAACACTTCCTTCCGTTCGCTTCCGGCCAAAAACCTTGCCATCGCTATGAAAATCGGAAAACACATCATGATGTTCCGGCTATAAGAGATCAGCAAGGTCGATGTCGCCGGAATGATCCCAAGGAACACGGTGTATAGGCCCAGCGTCGTGTTCCGACGCAGTGCCGCAGGCAGGCACACGAGCAGGAGAACAAAGAAAACGCGGTCGATCATGGAGCCGGTGGAGCTATGCACGGACGTGACGGACAGGAAGGCTTTGGCAAACCCGACGATATCAAAGATCTTCCAAACGGACGTCTGGGTTGGAAACTGTTCCTGCGCCTCGAATCCTTCGCGGCAAAGACTAGCCGACCGCCTCCCCGAGCGTCACACACAGTTACCGAAGCAACACTCTGCGCCTCGAATCCCTCGAACGCATTGCCCGTCCAAATCCGCATGGTCAGGAAATAACAGAGATAACCCAGGCACGGACCCGCCAGGCAGAGATAGGTCTTCCGCGGTGGACGTCTCAACCACAATTGCCACGCAAGCGGCACAATCGCAAACACACCGATTGCCTTTGTCAGGGGAAGGAAAAACGCTATCACCGCAGCCAGCCAGAATCTTTGCCGGAACAGAAGCAAAAAGAACAATATGGAAAGCAGGAAGAACAAAGGTTCCGTGTAAATGAGCGATAGAAAGATGGCGCCCGGAAACGCCAATAGCAAAATCACACTCCAATTGGCGATCTCGATGCCTTCGAGGTCAACCACAAGCCTGTGAAAGAGCAACAACCCGCCCAGTGAAAGCAAGTTCGCAAGCACGATCCCGGCCCAAAAATGTTGCTCAAAGAACAGGAAGGAACAGGTTCGAATGAGGAACGGCCAAAGCGGATAAAACGCGCACGACTCGCTCCCTGGAATGTATCCGTCCTTGGAAATCGACAAATAGTGGGCGCCATCCCAAGTCGCAAAGTGACTCTCCCAGGTGGGCTCGCCCTCGCGCGGCCAGCTCATCAATCGATCGAAGACTTCCATGCGGAATACGGGAAGCAGCTCGATCGACAAGACCGCTAGAAAGAAAAAGCACAGCTTAAAGAGCAACAGGTATCCGAGCACGGTTCGGTCGAATCGACTGAGCAGCCCTCGCAGTTGTGTCCGATATTCGGCCATGATGCTCAAGAATGCGAATTGTGATTCCAATTCACCATCCCGGCCTCCTGGCTCTCGATTCGGAAAAGTGCGCCATGTAATAGGCGATTTCGCAGTCTTTCCAGGACCACAGCCGATGGCGGTACTCTGGCCGATCGATGTTCATTCCTTCCACTTTGTGCCAGGAAATAAGATCATATGCAAAAGCCCCCACAAACTGAACCACGATTGACCAACCCAGGAAAACACTGAACAGTCCCTTCCGCCACGATGAAGCATCGATCCAAGACATTACCGGTACGAGAAAAAGGATTAGAAAGGGTATTGTGTCAACGATTGGCCGGTATCCATACGCCCACCCTCCCCACCAATCGAACCATTTTGTGGCTAAAAAAGCAGCAGGCACACGAAGGCAACAGTAAACGGACGGAGAGCGGTATATTCTCGATCCCTCCAGATTCTTAGGATGCCGAATGCCGCGAACAGTAGAAAAGGAGAATAAACAAGCAGCCCGCGGGACGGACTGAATAGCAAGCCCGATAATCCTTCGAAAAGCGGCGTACTCCAGAGCTCTTGTGAGCCCGTCTTTTCCAGGGCTACTGAATGGCCTCTCTCCGTTTGCCCGAAATTGAGAGGACTTCCCAGGAATTGCCAATTGTAAAGGCTCAATAAAACCGCAATCGGCATACCGCCCAAAATGAATGCCGGCACCGCATCACGGTGCTTGAAAAGCAGCCATGCACCCATCGTCAGAACCACAACCGCGCTGGTTGGCCGGCAAAGCACTGCGAAGGCCAGCGCCAAGCCGCTGAGACTCCAGTCTCTTTTTGTTGGAGCCCGCTTCGTGGCGAAGTAACAAGCCGCGGCCAGAAAGAGTTCGTTGGGTCCGTGCTGCCAAAGTGTTTGGCTGCTAATGCTCCAGACACAGGTGCCCGCCCCGTAAGCGAACGCGAGCAGGAGCGCTGCCATCCACGAGCAGAATCGCAAGGCCGTTAGAAAAATGAATACCGCTGAACCGGCAACCGCGGACGAGGCGGCAATCTTTCCAAGATACCAAGGGAAATGGGCGGACTGGTTCGTGAAATCCACAAACACAGACGCCGCCGCAAATACGGGCAATGCGAAAAATCCGGCGCCCACGCCGAACGTGCTAAGATAGCGCCCCTCCTGAATCGAAGGGACAAGATAATATCGTTCCTGTCTTAGAGCCAGTTCATCCAAATCGTACCCGATTGAGCCCGGCCAATTCTTGACTTGGGGCAGCCAGCCATCGATTGAGATTTCACGGTGCGCTCCTGTGGTTGGGCGTTGGATTCTCCATACGAACATGAAAGGGCGATCCTCCGGGGAAAAGGTAAGAGAACCTTCCTCCAAGATCGCGAGCGGCAGGTACAGATTAGGAGTCGCGTCATCCCCCGGAAGGAAGTCGAAATTGGCGTTGTAAACCGTAAAGAGAGACGCGAACAACCAAGTGGAGATTTGCCATCGCGCCTTCATTTTGCCTGAGTTCACCTTCGTAAGATTCATCCGCTCGGGTTGAACCGGTTCTGTGC
>JAQBVM010000449.1 GCA_027623095.1 Verrucomicrobiota bacterium | reverse complement strand
AAGATTCACGGAAGAAAACCCGGTTTTCAAACTGCCAGTTTTATCCTATTTCCGTTTCGCCGCTGGCACGAGTTCGCAGGCGCGATGGAACTGCGCGGTCGAACGCTGCTGCGAACCGATCTGTAACACGCGTTTCTGCGCGCGCACCACGTCGCTCACCAGCCGGCCCTCCGCGACGGTCATGCTGAGCGGCTTTTGCACGTAGATGTCCTTGCCCGCCAGCGCGGCCTCGACGACCGGTTGCGCGTGCCAGTGGTCCGGTGTGCTGATCATGACCGCGTCGATGTCCGGGCGCGCGATCGCTTCCCGGTAATCGCCGCAGGTTTGGATCTCGATCTTTTGCGAGAGAGACTTCCCGTAGGACTGTTCAATTTTCCGGCGGGCGATGCCGGCGCGGTTGGAATCGAAGTCCGCCACCGCCAGAATGCGGGCGATCCTTGGGTGCCTCAACACACCCGGCAGGTCCATTCCCTCGGCAATTCGCCCGCAGCCAATCTGCGCGATCTGAATTAGCTTGCTCGGTGCTCCCGCGCCCAGGACGCGGGACGGAATGATCGTTGGAAAGCCGATGGCGGCGGCGGAGGCGCCCGCCGCGGTGAACTTGAGGAATCGTCGGCGATCGAGATGGCTGGGATTCATTTTCATGGCCGGGACCTTTCTGAGGGGATTGGTGTCACGGGGAAACCGAATTGTGTGGCGGCGCGTTTCCGTCCAGCACCCAGCGAATGCCGCCCAGGAGATGATCCAGAAAGACGGGGTCCGAATAGTATTCGATCTTGTGTCCGAGCGAGGTGTAAAAAACTCGTCCACCTCCGAATTCATGATACCAGGCCAGTGGAAAGTTCCGGTTCAAGGTCTGGCCCGGTTCCGTCGCCAGTTTCGCATCGTTTAGTGTTGTGGTGTCCACTGTGAGCAGCACATGGACACGCGGATTTAGATTTGTGAAGAAGTAACATTCGTCCTCCCAGATCCAGGCCGGACCCAGATGCGCCACGGCCGGATGGTTGCGATCGAGAACGCGGATCGTAAATCTCTGCAATGGGGAATGCCGCAGGAATTTCGCTCCTTGCATCTCCTGAAAGGAATCCCACTGCCGCTCCGAACCGGTGGAAGAATGGATACCCACATAACCGCCTCCGGTTTTGACGAAGCCCAGGAAGGCCGCGCGCTGGTCGTCGTTGTCAAACGCTTCGTTGTTCGAGTTGGCGAACACCAGGGCTCGATACCTCTTCAGGGTCACATTTGCGAATACCACCGGATTCGTTGAGACATCGACGCGGAAGCCGTTTTGCTTTCCCAGTTCCTGGATTGCCGCCGCGCTCGCCGCGAGGTTGTCATGCACAAATCCCTCGCCGTTCTTTTGGTAAACTAGAATCCAAGGTTCCGCCGAATAAAGCCCGACGGAGGAGAGCAAAACGAAGACGCCGAGGATCACAGAGGTCAGGCTGGGAAATCCGGCGCGTGAATCGTTGCGGGCCGGATCGGCGCTATGGGTCGTCCTGAGTGCAGGCCTGGGAAATTTCCCACCGCCGTGATCCGCCCGCATGTTATTCAGCTTCATGAAGTTCTCCCGGCGGCCGGCCAAGGGGCCGATCGCGATGCATTAAACCTTGTCAGCCCAGGAGGGAATTGCCTTGATGGAAGTCAAGGTTTCGGTTCGAGTCCGGTGGTAGGAACGCGCCATGGCATGCGTCGCCGGATCCTGCCGCGCAAGGCCGTGCGCTCGATGCGTTGGATTGTTTCGACTGGCACCGGCTTTCAACGGCAGAGCGGGTCGCGATTCTGCGCGCCTTCACGCTCTGCTTCACGCGGTTGGGCCATCCCGACGAGGCGGCATGCACCCGGATGCCAGGGCTTTCTGAGCCTTGGTTCTCCGCGGCGGATCTGGCGCTGAATAGCGGGCTCGGCCAAGTGCTCGTCTATCCATTAAGGCTATGAAAGGGCGGCAGGAATCAACTACATGCCGGCGAACGACCCGACACCATCCTTTATCTCTGGCAGACACAAGGTCGCCTTCATCGCCCACGAGTTATGATCCCTTGGCCGCATACGGCAACTGTCTCAAGCCGGTTCTCATCAGGCGCTCGTTTATTGCGCACTCATGTTGAACGGCTTTTCCTGCTTGTCCACGCACGCCACCGCTTGGATGAGCGCGTTTGTATTCAGCAGGGTGATGGGGGCATCGGCCACGTAATTGCGCATTCGGCAACCAGTCAGACTCACCGTCAACTTCTTGTCGCCCCTCACAAGCAGAAAGTCCTGCGACTTGCCGAGCGTGGTGAGCGCTGGATTGCCGCCGGAGAAGGCCTCGACATTGGCCAGCGCGGTGTGGCCCTGACCTTCGATGATGAGGGGGTGAATGTCCTCAACCTTCACACCGGTGTTGGCGATGATGGAGCCTTGGGCGATCTGCCAATTCCGATTGAACGTGCCATCGCCTAGCTTGTGGATGCCGACGGTCACGCAATCCAGGTTAAAGTTCGACAGTTGTCCGTAGGTCGCCGGTCCGAGATACACGCCACCATACGCGCCGAAGGTGAACAGGTCCATCAATACGGCGTTGTCCGTGTGATTGATGGCATAGGTGAAAGTCCGGGCGGCGACAACGGCGTCGATAACCGCGCGGCTGTAACCGCTCTTGATGAATCGCTGGTTCGCCGGATTGACGTGGCAGTGCAGGATGCGCGGAATGTCGTAGCAGTAATCGATGCGGATGAACTCGCCGCTGAGAGGATAGCCGTAGCAATGCTCGAAAAGAATCTGCTCGCATGGTTGGGCGCGGGCGGCGTTGAAGTCCATTGCCACGAACTCGCCGTAGAATGTGAGGCTCGAAAGCGTCACTCCCTGGGCGGGTTTGGCGCGCGAGACCTGGATGGTGGGCGGATATCGGATGATCTTCGCCGGATCGCTGAGTGTCTGGCGCGGATACCAGAATTGCAGCCCGCGCAACTGCGTCGCACCTTCGACGGTTATGAACGGCTGCGTCTCGTCCTCAATGCTGAAGACGCTGCCCACGGGTTGAGGTTTGTCCGGGTGCCGCGTGCCGCGCCCGACCGGGCCATGCGCGCCGACGATCGAGACGTTCATCCGCAGCACAAGGCCGCTATCCACCGGATACGGTTCGTCGCTCGGATCGACGAAAAGCGCGGCGCCGCGGAGCGCGGCCCAATCAATCGCACTTTGGAGTGCGGCCTTGTTAGCGGCGGAGGTGTTCGTGGGTGTCACGCCGGAGTCACGAATGCTCTTGTAGCCCGCGAATGGAACGCTGGCCGCTTCAACCGCCGCGGGGAGACTGCACAGATTCAGCAGGCACGACAGAGCGCCAAGCCATGCGATGCGATGGACCGAGAGTTGCGATAACATAAACCGAAAGAATCCTTAACACGGCGGAGATGGCAAACAAAAAGCCAAGCGTTGCCGGGGTCAGTCGTGGTTGCCACTGCTAGGTCTCTACGCGTCACACCATTCAAATCTTTCCGCGGAGTGCATTCGAAAGCTCAGGAGCAATTGCCAGATACAGGTGTTGCCGAGACCTTCGATGGCTTCCCATACACCGCGGATCAAGTCGCGGTCACCTGTGATCTCGGGCAATTCCTTTGCATTCTCCTTCCACGGCAGGCAAAGACCAGGATTGACTCGCGGCATTGGATGGCGGGTCATGCCGGGAAGTTGCTGACGATCGCCGACGGACGGAGGCACGCTGCATGGCGGCGTGGACGGCTCCGATGATCCTGCGGTGTAAATCCCTTGGTCCCGGCAGGCCTGGGTTATCGCGCGCTGGAACAGCATGAACGCCAGTCTCGAAGATCTCGCGGCGCGTTCCGGTGAGAAGAATCACCGCTAACCCTGGGAGCAACGGGTCGATCATGCCCGCCACGATGGCCAGCTCAAATTCATATAAAAGTACGCAGTTGAGGGACGTCCACTTGATCCACCGAAGGGCGGTGGGATGGCGTTGCGACGCCGCTCAACGAAACCGTGAGTGGCAGGGACAACCCCGGGATAAGCGAGCAACAATCTTGTAATTCAAAGGCAGCTTAGGCAGATTTGCGGTGGATGCAGTTTGCTTGGGGCGTGACTGTCTTGAATTGATTCAGGTCAAGGAAGCGGGGGCTCTAGACCTAGAACAAGCGCATTAGAGTCTCGAAATCGCCAATCCGGAATTTTGTGAAAAAAATCTCGTCTCTCG